>JAJVIF010000001.1:652225-978338 GCA_022072165.1 bacterium
TCCTCACACACCTCAACACCGACGACTGCTTTGGACGTCACCACGCCGAAACAGCAACGGTACGAATCCGTACCGAATACCGACCTCTTCACGTCGCCAAGAGCGCAGCAGCCGTCAACAACGATCGAAACTCTTCCACCGGCTGGACCTGTGTCCGGCAAAGCCTGGGTTGAGTCAAGTAGTTCCTGGCGGGCAGCCCCAACTTCACTCGAAGGCCGAGCACAGAGCGGGGAGCCTGCAGATCGGACCCGGCTGGGTTTCATGATGCTGCACACGATGTCAGCGTTCACCTATAGGATGTGGCAACAGTCCTTTGGCTCGCAACCGACTGCGGCAGACCTCCTGTCTGCGGGGACATATCACTTTGCGCTGCAATCTGCTTCCGGAGCACCAACTCCTTTCGCTGTTTTAGCGGATGGTGAGCGGCGTCCCCACCAAGGCTACGCAGTGCAGATAACTTCGGAAGCGCTGAAGAGCGCGTACGCACTTCCGGATTCCCCCAACGCACAGGGAACATGGGAAAGGCCGCTCAGTGGGCTCGCAGAGCCGCTACAGCAAGGCGGCATCTGGGAGGACACTCGGAGCATGTTACTGGCGCTCCAGATGGAAGTCCTGATGCTCGCCACTGTGAAAACACTGGGACGCGTTCCGGAGGATTTCGATGAAGTCCTGAATGTCCACAACCTGATTCCGCTCGATGTCACGCCAGAATTTGCACTCCCGCAAACCTGCAGATCAGGCGTCCTCGCGCGGGTGCAGGCGAGTCCGCCAGCGCTCCACCTGGAGGTCCGACGACCCGATGGTATCGTCGATTCGCGCATCATCGAGTATCTGCTGGATCAGACCACAGGCACCGTGAAGATCAAGCCGGTAGTGGCGGCCGATGTGCCGGAAGCCGCGCAGTGGCCGGTCCTGGTAGCGCTGGATCTCACACCCAGTACGCGCCCGGCATGGCTGGTCCCCGCGACCCCGTAGCGAGGCGAGTTAGAGGCACTGCACCTGACGGAATCGCGCAGGGGGGCATCCATGAGAGACCTGAATGGTCTGCATGGGGTCCCCCTTGCCGCAATTCGGCAGGCCATAGAGTTCCCAGCTGCCGGGGCCACCGATGGCATCGCAACTGTTCCAGAACTCTGGTGTGATGCCGCTGTAGACAGGATTACGATGGAGCTGGCCCAGCTTGCCATCGATGATCTCCCAGGCGGCCTCGCAGCCGAACTGGAAGTTCACCCGCATGTCATCGATGCTCCAGACTTTGTTGGTATCGAGCAGGTACCCCCGCTTCGTGTCAGCGATGATTTCTTCCAGGGTCCCCTGATGGGGTTCGAGGTTGATGCTGACCATGCGGACAATGGGGAGTCGGTTCCAGGATTCCGCCCGCATCGCGCCATTGGCATGGACATCGGGACCCAGCCGGGCGGCGGTTTCCCGGCTCTTGAGGTACCCGACAAAGATCCCCTCCCGAATGATGTCCTCACGGAGGGTCTGCACGCCTTCGTCATCGAAGCCGAAGCAGCCGAGTCCGCCAGGAATCGTGCCATCCAGGACCACATTCACGATTGGCGAGCCATAGCGGAAGTGTCCGAGCATATGCGGCTGGGCGAAGCTGCCGCCCGCCAGTGAGATCTCTTCGCCGAAGACCCGATCCAGTTCCACGGGATGTCCGATGGATTCATGGACCTGAAGCATCATCTGGTTCGGGAGAATCACCAGATCGTGGCGTCCTGCCGGCAGGACCGGGGCATCGAGGAGCGCGAGGGCCTCGCGCCGGACCCGTTCGCAATGATCGGCCAGATGCAATGACTGCACATGCTCCCAGCCCTTGTTCGCCATGTCACCGCCGAAATTGGAGGGGAAGCTCCGTTTCTGCATTTCGCCGTGGGCTGCAGCGGTGATTTCGATGCCCGCGCCGCAGCCGGTGATGTCCTGGCTGATGCGGGCCCCTTCCGTGCTCACATACTGCTTCATAAAGCGATGGGCGGTCGTGGAGGACCGGGCGGCCATGATCCTGGGATCGGGGGGCATCAGGTCCTGCAGAGTGGTCAGATATGCCAGCTTTGCTGACAGCGGCACGGTGAAGGGATCGATGAGTACCGGGGTGGCGTAGTGGGCCTGGTGAATCACCTCGTCGGAGAGGCGGACAGGCTTCTTCACCGTGATCCTGGCGGCTGAGGCGATTGCGATCGCCCGGTCGATGGTCGCTTTCAGGGCATCGATGTTGCGATTGGCGGTCGCCGCGAAGCCCCAGGCTCCCTGATGCAGGACCCGGACTCCTACCCCGCCATCGACCGTCTCATCGAAGGACTCGACTTCCTGATTCTTCAGGGTCAGCCCCTGTTTCGTGGTGATGACCTGGCGGATGTCGCCGTAATCCACACCCTGCGCTTTAAGATAAGCCAGCCCTTCGTCCAGATAGCTGTCGATCTGGGGATGCGGGGTGATCAGGGAGGTGTCGAGGGAGAGAGCCATAGTGGGGGGATTGTACCCGCATCCCTGATCCAGGCAGGCTGAATGCTAGACTCCGATCGGCCTATGGGTCCGCCAAGCCTGCCAGTCAGGGGTCTGCAACACCCGGTGGAAATCCGTCGGGATGCCTATGGCGTGCCACACATCAGCGCGATGTCTGACACCGATGCGTTTTTCTCGCTCGGCTGGGTGATGGCGACGGATCGTCTGTTCCAGATGGACCTGAATCGCCGGACCATCCTGGGACGACTCTCCGAATTGACCACTACCGATGGGACGCTGGCTTCCGACCGGCTCTATCGGTCGCTGGGGATGCGTCAGGTCGCCGACGGCATGCTGGCGTTGCTGCCGGAGTCGACCCGAGCCCTGCTTGTTGCTTTCACTGATGGTGTGAATCGCTGGCTGGAGGCGCATCCGTCTCATCGGGAAGCGGAATACCAGGTCCTGCGCCTGGAAGAGATCGCGCCCTGGGAGCTGACAGACTCGCTGGCGATTATTCGTCTCATTGGGTGGCAGTTGGCCGGTGACTTTGATAAAGAACTCTTCGCCTGGGACCTGGTGCGGAGCGTTGGGGCTGAACACGCCGCGCTCCTCTTTCCGGACATCCCGCCAGTCGGAGAGCGGATGAGGATGCTCCAGCAGTGGCCCCTGAGTGATGGGCAGCAACTGCACGATCTGGCGGGTGATGCGCTGGACGCACTAGGAAGAGCGGAGAACGGCACGAACATCTGGGTACTGGAGGGCTCGAAAACAGCGAATGGTAGGCCGCTGCTGGCGAATGATCCCCATCTGAATCTGGCGCAGCCGGGCATCTGGTACGAAGTCGGACTGCAATCGCCCAGCTTCAGCATCTCGGGATTCACATTCCCCGGCATCCCATTTATCGCCATTGGACAGAACCAGCAGCTGGCCTGGGGGGCGGCGAACTGGCCTGCCGATACTCAGGACTGCTTCATCGAGCGCCTGAACCCCGCCGGGGATCAGTATCAGGACGCGACGGGGGGCTGGTCGCCGTTAGAGCTAAGCACCGAGGTTTTGCACTGTCGGGGGCGAGATGATGAAACGTTGATGGTGCGTCGGACACCCCGGGGCGTGATTGTGCGGGTGGAACCCGATGGGACAGCGCTGGCACTCCGCTGGACCGGGTTTGAGGCCTCGGATGAACTGACTGCCTTTTTAAGGGCATCGCAAGCGACGACGCTGACCGACTGGCTGGCAGCGTTCGACGGCTACGCCTGCCCGACACAGAACTTCTACTGCATCCACAGGAGCGAGGGGATTGCCGGGATCCATGCTGGCGCGGTACCTCGCCGCACGCGGGGGGAGTCTTCGTTTCCTCAGGAGGCTCACGATCCGGCAGCTGCCTGGGAGGGGCTCCTGCCGGCGGCGGAGTTTGGTCCGCGTCGGGGCTCGGGCGGGGCTGGCTGGCTCGCGAACGCGAACAATAAGCCGCTGGAAGCGGCCTCGGGAGCGCCGAGCGGGGTCCGGTTTACTCCCCCACTTCGGTATCGCCGGATTCAGGAGCTGCTCTCAGCTCAGGATGGCTGGACCGTCGAGGCGACGCGCCAGATGCAGACCGACACGGTCAATCTCGCAGCGCGGGACCAGCTGGTGCTCCTGCGACAGCATCCGGCAGCTCAGGCGTGCAGGTATGAAGACCCGGTGATCGCAACCGGATGGTCGCGACTGCTCGCCTGGGATGCGGATCATTGCAGCGACCCCACCAGCGCAGCCCTCTGGCATGCCCTCACCCTGGAACTGGCGCGGTTGCTCTGCGAGCCCCTCATGGGGCTGGAGCTCTGGTCGCGCTTTCAGGATCTGCATGACCCGCAGCACCTGCTGTTGATCGCCTGGCTGGAAGGGGGACTGACGGAGTCGCTGGACCTGCCCGTACCAACCCCAGAGCTGTTGCAACAGGCCTTTTTGCAGGCCTGGCGGGACCTGGTGATTCTGGCGGGAGACGATTCGACATCGTGGGACTGGGCCGAGATCCACGCCATGCGGTTGCGACATCCGATGGGGCTGCCGGTCGGGCGTGCTGAGGGGCTACGGATTCCGCATCCGGGGGGACGGCACACCCTTAACGTGGGGAATTTCTGGCCAAGCCAGGGGTGGCGTTGCAGTCATGGGGTCAGCCTGCGGTACATCGCCTGGGTGAATGACACCGGCGTGCTGCGAAGCGAGTCCCTGGTGCTCCCTGGGACTGCGGGGGATCCGGCCAGTCCCCATGCAGATGATCAGATCGGGCTGTTTCAACGAGGAGTCCTGCGGGAACGTCCTGTGACAGCTGAGGCTATTGCTCAGCTTCCACTGGAAGTGATCCTGACTCCAGATTCTGCGTGACGGCTGCGGAATTCGGCTTCGCGGCGGCATCACTCCTCCCAGCCAGCCCGCACAGGGCTCGCAGGAGGTCCCTGGGTGATGTCTCTGCTGACGCCGACCGCCGTACTGCATCAATTGCTCGATGCCATCTGGCCCCCCTTTTGCCCCGGTTGCCAAGCGCTCGTACAGCATCGCTCCACATGCTGTGGATCGTGCCAGCAAGCCCTCCCTTGGCTGACGCCCCCCTTTTGCGCGATTTGCGGGGAGTCACTGACCGGAGCGGTTGGTGTCTGTCGGCGCTGCGAGCGCGACCAGCCAGCATTCAGAGGTGGTCGATCAGCGCTGGTCTACGACGGTGTCGTGCAGCGGGTGATCCTGGCCTGGAAGTATGAGGGGGTGAGGTATTACGAGCCATTGCTGAGCGGCTGGTTCAGGGAGTTTCTGTGCCAGCTGCCATCGGAGCGCTACCGTTCGCTGGATGCGATCCTGCCGGTGCCGCTGCATCCGCGACGCCTTCACTGGCGCGGCTTTAATCAGGCGACCTGCCTTGCGCAGGTCGCGGGGGGTGTCTGGGAGTTGCCTGTCTGGCAGGGCCTGTTGATCCGGACCAAGTTCACCCCGCCGCAACAACGGGTCGGTGCCAGGAGCGGGCGGACACGGAATCTGCAGGGGGCATTTTTGGTGACTGATCCGGAGCTTGTTGTGGGACGACGGCTCCTTCTGGTCGACGATGTCGCGACCACTGGCTCGACGCTGCATGAATGCGCTGTGAATCTGCGTCGAGCAGGGGCGAAGAGCGTGACGTTCGTAACCCTGGCGCGTCAGCAATCACCAAAAAAAGACCAGCTCCCGGCGGAACACCAGGAGCTGGTCGCGGAGTCGGTATGAAGGTCTGGGACTTACCAGGGGGTGCTAGCCCGGGCGAAGTAGAGGTCATCGACCACGTCATCCTGGTAGGCAAGCGTGATGTAACCACTGTTGTCCATCAGGGCGCGTCCGAACTTGCCAGGGTCGGTCGAGGTCCCGCCGGTTTCGATGGTGTCGATGACCCACTCGGTCAGAAGATCGGGGGCCTGGCTGAGGGCTCGAGCTACTTTGAAGTTGCCATTGTTAGGAGAAACCGGGCTGTTGTCGTAGTAGACCGCCGCGAAGCGTCCGCCGACAGTCTGCATTATGACGTGCTGGCCAATGTTGACCCCCGGTCCTCCGTCGAGGGTGATCGGCGTCGTCCAGTCAGCGGACGACACGGGAGTCGTGACAGCGGCGTGGGCGAAGCGGAGTCGGGTGTTGGGAGAGCCGTCGTAGTACACCACCCCGAGGCGTCCGCCGGTTGAGGCGATAGAGGAGTAGAGCACCGAAGTGCCAGTGTTTTCGACGTTGTGGATGGTCCACTGGGCTTTGCTGGTCGGGACCGGGACAGTAGCCTGCGCGACCCAGGGTCCGCGAATGCTAGCACCGGTGGCTGCGCCGAACACGAAGGCCGGATTGCCGTTGTGGAGGATGAGGCGGGAGCCCATGGTGTTTGATCCGGAAGCGGCTCCGACATCGGCGAGCTCCACCGCGTCGTAGCTCAGCCAGTCCGAAGGGAGCAGCGGATCGGCGACCGTGGCGTAGTTGAACCGGAGTCCAGAAGGAGTGGGAGTGGTTCGACCAGAAGCCATGATGAGGCGTCCGGTGGAGCTTTCCGCCATGTTGAGATTGATGCCAGGGTTGCCGGGGGTGTCGACTGCGTAGTTGGTGAATCCGGAGGGGATGCCGGGAGCGGCGACGTTCGCCCGGGCGAGGTTGATGTCCTGATTAGGGTTACCGGTGTAGTACGCCACAAAGAGTCGGCCGGCATGGACCAGGAGGTCGGAATAGATCGCGCTGGTGCCCGCCAGAGGGTCGACCACGACATGGGTCCAGTCGGCGGGGCCACCGGGATTAGGGGTCGTAGCGATGGAGACCCGGGGGAGACCGCCGGTCCCCAATTCGCCGTGCGATACGGCAAATCCGCTGCCGTAGGCCGTGATCGCGCTGAAGCGACCCACATTCCCGGTGTCGAGGATCAGGTGTTTGTTCCAGGTCGGCGAGGTCGGGGCGCTGACGGTGAATTCGAAGTTGAAGGGCGCTGAGGAACCGAACGTGTTTGTCGCGACCACGGTACCGCTGTAGATGCCGGGGGCTTCAAGGGTTACGAGGGGACTGGTATCGGTGGAGGTGCCGGGAACCGCGCCAGTGTCAAAAGACCAGGACCAGGAGTCCACTGTCCCAGTGACAGTCGCGCTGAAGCTGACCTGCTGCCCAGTAGCCCCTACTGTCCCTCCGGGGCTGACCGCCGTGATCACAGGAGCCGGATTGGCGACCGTGATGGGGACGTACTGATAAGTCCGAACGCGCAATGCGCGGTTGGGGTCCGCAGCCAGCGTATTGGGATCCGAGCCGAAGCGATAGCTGGCGGCGGCGGGGTCACTGTCTTCGGGGTCGATGAAGCGGATCAGTCCTGGAACAGTCCCGATGGAGGCTGTACCGAGCATGTTGGTGATAACCCCGCTGTAGACGATTTCATCGCCTGGCTCACCACTGACAAACGGATCGACGGACAGCAGCGGAAAGAGGCTGGCGCTGATGCGGGGGGCACTGAGGGTGGCGACCGGCTGGCCGCTCGCTCCCTGCTGAATGAGCGTGACATCCGTCTCGGTTACCAGCGAGCTGCTGCTGGCTTCGATGCCGCGGCTGTCCCAGTCGCGCAGCTGCACTTCAACTGTCGCATTCGCACCCGTGAGGGGTGTGATCAGCACCGGTCCGTTGACAGTGGACTGCGATGCATCCAGGGCGGCGTACGGTAGCCGATAGGCGAACTGTGTGACATCCATGGGTGCGAGGGGGAAGTGGAGCTGTCGGTTGGTCCGGGGCGGCGCACTGGCAGGCTGGGAATACTTGATCACCAATGCCACCTGCAGATCAACACTGCCTGAGCCGAGTGCATCGCGATCAATGGTGAAGCTGTTCTGGATGGTCTGACCCGCGTGGACGAAATCAAAGCCGGTCCAACCGATGTTGTTCACCGCCAGAGCGGGTCGCTGCCAGCCACCTGGCGCGTCGTTGTAGCTCCCCTGGGGATCGCCGCTGTTGCTGACATCGAGTCGATTGTCCTTGGACTCATCGGCGAGCAGCATGTACGGGAAGGTGTTGGCCAACAGGACTTGGGAGCGGAGCAGATCGCCGGTATGGAGGTAGCCGTCTGCGCTTTTGATGAACTGGGTGTCGGTGACGATCGAACTGGAGCCATCATCGAAGAAGATGGCATCTGCCAACTGGCTCCCAGGAACCTCGCGGACAAAGAGCACACGTCCGGTGTACCCCAGATCGGCCCGGTTCTGAGCAGTGGGAGGCTGTTGCAGATTTGGAGCGGCAAAGGGATGAGCGTGCGTGAAGGTCACGACCAGATCGCCATCGCTGTCAGTCGTGAGCCCCCGGACGCGGAAGGAGTCGCGCTTCAGAAAGGCAGCGATGTCGAGATCGAAGTTGAGCGCCTGGAACTGGGCGGCTCGCTCGGGCGCGTGGGGCGTGACCGTGGCAGTCAGAGAAGCGGGGTTGATGGAGAGATCGAAGAGCCCTGCGACCCATTCATCACCGACGACCTGCGTTGCGAGAGGCGTCGTGGGTTGAGTCGCGGTGGCATCAGCACTCAGTGGTTGTGGCGAGCGCTGACAGGCTGCGAGGGTACAGGTCGCAGCCAGGGCGAGGAGAGGGAGGACAGGGCGGGCGAGCATAAGGAGCGGCTCCCATGAGGGCGGTCCTGCGGAGCAGGGAACGCCGGGAGCTTATCGCAATTGAGACTGCGTTGCAATTGCGCTCACTCAGCCACCCGCTGCAGCTTCTCCCGTCCCATGTCGCCATCCGCCAGCTTTGCAGCGTCAGCACCGCCAATCCGGGTGATCTCTTCGACTTTGTGGATGCCATCGCCCACGAGGTACCGGAAACGCATCTCCGCCTGGTTTTGCGAGAAGGCGGTGACCTCCAGCTCGAAGGCTTCCTTTTGCGCTGCAGGGCCGATGAGGGAATAGCCCCGCACTCGCCAGCGAGCCAGTTCATTGCCGAGGCCGAACTCGCGGGGGACTTCCCAGTCTGTCACTTTGGCCATGCGCTGAAGACTCCTTCCAGCCCTGCAGGAGGGCTCTGGTGCGATGATCGGGATTGTAGCGGGATTTCGCGGCCGTGAGTGCTATCCTGCGTTTTCGCAGGGCCATGACCGGGGCCATCGCTGCTTGCAAGGAGGCTGGTATGGCCGGACCGACGCCTGTAGTTCCCTGGCTGAATGCACTGGCGCTGCTGGTACTGGGACTGGATATACTGGCGCTGACGGTCATTCCTCCCGCCCTGCGGCATGACACGGTGCCACAGCAGGTCCTGAACTTCGCTGAGCATCTCCCCACGGTCCGCAGGCGAAGTGGCGATACCGAGTTAGTGACTCAGCTGGTTCGTTCCCTGAGCCTGGAGCAGAAGGTCGGTCAGCTGCTCCTGATTGGAGGCTGGGAAGCCCCAACCAGCGAGATTCCTGAGGCGATCCAGCGCTGGCATTTGGGAAATCTGGTCCTGAATGATGAAGGCTTGCAGGGACTGCAGGACCTGGCGGAGCTGACATGGGACAGTCAGGAAGTCGCACGCTCCCAAAATGCCGGGGTCCCTCTGCTGATCGCGGCACGACAGGAAGGTGGCGGATACGACGCGCTCCGGGTGCCGGGGCTCGTGCGCCTCCCTTCGCCAGGCGACCTTGGAGAATATGCCAAGGCCGAAGAAGTCGAGCGCGCATACGGCTATTTGGCGGGCGAGCTGGCGGCACTGGGCATCAATACCGTGCTGGCCCCCAATCTGGACCTCGCGACGGAAGCACGGAATCCGCTGGCCGAGGAAGAGCGTCTGTTTGGAGCATCGAGCCGGGTCGTGACCCAAAGTGGACTGGCGGCAATCGCCGGCCTGCAAAATGGTGGAGTCCTGGCGTGTGCCCGGCAGTTCCCGGGAGTCGGGGCCGCCACCACCGATGTTTCCCGTTCACTGACCCTGATCCGGCTTTCCCTGAACGATCTGGAATCGAGTGATCTGGAGCCCTTCAGGAAAGCCATCAGCAATGAAGTCGCACTCATACAGGTGGGTCCTGCCTGCTATCCGCTGCTGCAGGGAGAGCGCCATGAGCCAGCCTTCCAGTCCCGGGCGATGGTACAGAGTCTCCTGCGCGACCGACTGCAATACACCGGCGTCGTTGTCACGGGGGATCTGGCAGATCCTGCTGCCGATCAGGATGCCGGGATGCGCCTGGACCGGGCGATTGCGGCACTGAAGGCCGGGTGCGACCTGCTGCTCTATACCGGTGGCACTGAAGGGGCCGAGGCACTGGCCGAGGGGTTGGTCGAAGCGGTGACCACCGGCACACTCCCGGTGGAGATTGTCGATACAGCAGTGAGTCGGATCCTGCGACTGAAGTCGGCCTATGAGCTCTTCGCAGCGACGCAGGACCCGCCAGTGTTTCTGGCAACCGGGGAGTTGCCGGACCGCCAGGTCCATCGCCAGGGGATCGGGCAACTCTACGAGAACATGGAGTTTCGCCAAAATCCGAATCAGGCGGCGAAGGTGGTCCGGGGAGGGAGCACGCCACTACCGATTCCCCTGCATCCTTCGGCGCGACTGCTGGTGGTCCATGTTGACCGGCAGGATTTTCCCTCGCGCTACAGGGGACTCACGGTCGGTGAACTGGTGCAGGAGCGCTTCCCGGCAGCGCTGGATTTTCCGGTGACACTGCTCCCAGGTGAGAAGGAAAAGGAACTCGAAGCGTTGGGAGCACTGGCACCGACAGCGGATGTCATTTTGCTGGCCACCTGGAAGCAGCTCGGCCCGGGGCAACGGCAGCTCTTCCAGACAGTCAGCAAGAGTGGTCGTCCAGTGGTAGTCCTGAGTCGCTTTGAGAATGAGAAAGACAATGTCGAGATGCCGGAAGGGACCATTCAGTACTACTGGGTGCTGAACAACTCCCGGAGTGTCCTGGGAGCCCTGGATCAGTGCTTCTCGGAGCTGATTCTTCCGCCACCCCTCACTAGCGAGCCCTCGCAGGGGGGGACCACTGCGTTGCCGATGCCCTCAGCGATTCCATCGCCTGGAGGGCCTGACCCGCTGGTGGAAGCCGATGCGTCCGGGGAAGGACCGCTCCATCTTGACTAGTCAGTACTCCCGACGATCCATCCTCGCCGCAGGAGTCGGTGGCGCGCTGGCCCTGGCCAGTCGTCCTCACATGGCATTCGGAACGGATGTCGCGGTTCCGGTTGTCCTGCCAGGACTCGATGTCCTGGCGCTTCAGCACCGGGAGCGTCTGACCGGAAAGCGGATCGGGCTGGTCTGCAATCACACGGCCACTACCGCGACCGGGGTCCATGCGATTGACCTCCTGCGAAGTTTTCCCGAAACAACGCTGGTCTCGTTGTTCGCACCGGAACATGGACTCAAAGGGCGTGTCATCGCGGGCAACATTGCAGACAGCGTGGATGAGGCGACCGGCTTGCCGGTCTGGTCGCTGCATGGAACCCACCGGAAGCCGACTCCGGCCATGCTCAAAGGTCTCGATCTGGTACTGATCGACCTGCAGGATGTCGGTGCCCGCTTCTACACCTATTCCAGCACCCTGGCGCTGGTGATGCAGGCCGCAGGGGCGCAAGGGCTGCCTGTTCTCGTCCTTGACCGTCCGAATCCCATTGGTGGCGACGCCCTGCATGGACCCTTGCTGGATCCCGCGAGTGCCTCGTTCCTGGGGTACTACCCGGTACCGGTCCGCCATGGCCTCACGGTGGGCGAGTTTGCCCGTCTGGTGCAGGGAGCGTATGGCGTCGCCTGCGAGCTGGACGTCATCCCGATGCATGGCTGGCGTCGCGGGTTCTACTGGGCGGAAACGGGCCTGCCCTGGCAGCCCCCTTCACCGAGTCTGTGGCGTCCGGAAGCAACCATCACCTACCCCGGCATCTGCTTTTTCGAGGGAACCAACTGCTCGGTCGGTGGATCGACGTTCTATCCCTATGAGGTTGTAGCCGCGCCCTGGATCGATGGTGCTGGCCTTGCGGCGACTCTCAATGGGCAGGGATGGGCCGGTGTCAGATATGAAGCGATCAGCTATACGCCGGAAAAGCCCAATGATGGGAAGTACCAGGGCGAAGTCTGTCAGGGCGTGTGGCTGCAGTTAACGGACCGGCAGCGTTTTGATCCGGTCGTCGCGGCCTGTGCGGTCCTGCGGCAGGTGCATCGGGATTACAGCGACAAACTGACCTTCAGAAAGCCACACATGCGTTTGCTGGGGGGCTCTGACACCTTCCTGGAGACGCTCCTAAACGCACCTGGACTGCGGGGACTCGCCGCCATCTGGGAGGCCGAGTGCGCTGCTTTCGACCAGCTCCGGTCACCCTACCTGCTGTACTCGACGTAGGTACGTCAGCTGGTTTCCAGTGGGTGCCCAGTCGTAGTGAATGCAGGATGCTACGCTACGCCTTCAGAGAGAGTTCCCACCATCGCTGTGCGAGCCACAATCAGGCAGCGCAGTGCAAGGAGAGGCCACCCCATGAGCGAGATCAAGATCCTGGCCAACGGGCCATTGTTCGTACAGGGCGACGATGTCACCCTGGTGGACCATGAAGGGCAGCCCATCGAGCCGCCGCGCCGACCATTTGCCCTCTGTCGCTGCGGCAGTTCTGAGAAGAAGCCGTATTGCGATGGCACCCACGGGCGCGTTGGCTGGGACGGCACCTGTGTCCTGCCGGAGTCCGCTTCTTCATAGCCACGCTTTAACTGACTGGGAGGTCGACCCGTTCCATGGCGATGCTGAAAATCACCCGGGTGCTGCAAGTAGGCGCGAGTCCTGAGAAGTGCTGGGAATTCTGGAGCAATCCGGAAAACTTTGTCCGGACGTTCGATACGGTCTCGGCGGTCAAAGTGGAAACACCAGAGCGTTCAGTCTGGACCCTGAATCTTCCTTCGGGAAAGCAGGAAGAGGTCCCGATGCAGCGTCACGGCACGTCCCCGGGAAGTCTTTCATGGGTGTCGCTGGGCGGGCCGATCACGTTCAACACCGGCTTCAGCTTCCGCGCGGCGGGTGCTGGCAGCGAAGTCGCGCTGGAGGCAGAGATCGGGATGGAGGGGCTTCAGGGAATGATGCTCCCGGCGATGCGCCCGGTGATCGAACAGAAAATCGACCAGGTCCTCCAGCGCTTCAAGACAGCCATCGAGCAAGGCTAACAGCCTGATCCGGCTGCTATGCTCTGAAGGCGATGGCTCTGACTCCGGCTGCGGCCCAGGCATTACTGATGGAACTGGCGACTCCGCTCCCGGCGGAGGCAATCGGCCTGCTGCAGGCGCGGGGACGGATTCTGGCAGCCCCTGTCGTAGCGGACCGCGATTTGCCAGCCAGCGACCGGTCGGCCATGGATGGCTACGCCTGCCGGGCCAGTGACACGGCAAGTCCACAGCAGCCACTTCAGGTATTGGGGACAGTGGCCGCCGGTAATCCCCCATCGCTCACGATTTCCCCGGGCACTAGCGCGAGGATTTACACCGGTGCGGTGATTCCGCCAGGGGCGGATTGTGTGGTGATGCAGGAAGTGGCGGAAGCCGGCCCAGAGGGATCAGTTCTGTTTCGTGTTCCCGCTACGGCTGGTCAGCACATCCTGCGACGCGGGGAAGATGCCCAGGCCGGCCGGCAAGTATTGCCCTCAGGAGGCGTTCTGGGAGCAGCGCAACTTTCGGTCTGTGCTGCGGTGGGCCAGGATCCGGTACCGGTATTCGGACAGCCCCGAGTCCGGCTGATCCCGACCGGTTCAGAGCTGAAACGTGCAAGCGATCCGGTTGAAGATCACGAGCTGCGAGAGACCAACAGCTACGCCGTACGTGGGCTCATCGAAACACTGACTCCGGCGCAAGTCATGGTGGAGGCCCCACTGCCAGATGACCCCTCGCTTCTGCGAGCAGCGCTGGCAACGGCGGCGTCATCCGCCGACGTGGTGGTTACGATTGGTGGAGCGAGTGTTGGTCCACGCGATTTTCTGGCTGGGGTGGTCCGGGAGCTGGGGGGGACAATCCATGCGGATCGTCTGCTGATGAAGCCCGGGAAGCCGGTGGTCCTGGCGACTCTGGGGAACGCGCTGCTGTTAGGGCTGCCGGGCTCTCCCCTCGCCTGTCTGACCGCAGCACGGATCCTGTTGGTTCCACTGTTATTGCGTCTGGCAGGACATGCAGCGCCTCTGAGGGCAGCGCAAATCACCGCGCGTCTGACAACCCAGGTGATGAACAAGCCTGGCAGGACTCGCTTCCTGCTGGTGCGCCTGACTCCGGATGATGCCGGGGTGTTGCGGGCGACACCGGTGCAGACTGCCTCGGTGGCGGACCTGGTCGCTGCCGCGACTGCCGATGCCCTGCTGGAACTGCCAGCGGAGACTGACACTGCGCTTCGCGATACGCCATACCGCTGCTGGATGCTTCATGGGTGGCCGGTGTGAGTGGTGTCGAGTTCTCGCTGCCGCCGGTAGTCGGGATCGCCGGCTGGTCCAACTCTGGCAAGTCCACCATGATCTGTCAGCTCCTGCAGGATGAGCGATTACGCGACTGGCGACTGGGAGTCATCAAGCATTGCCATCATTCGCTGAAAGAGAGCGAAGAGAGCGACACCGCCCGGTTCCTCGCGGCAGGGGCACAGGTCGCGGTCCCCTGGGTCGCAGGAGATCTGGGTACAGCAGCCCTTGCAGATGCAGCGCTCGCGGCTGCCCTTGAGTCACTCAGCAACCTGACGCTGGATGGGGTCCTGGTGGAGGGGTTCAAGCGGGGCTCGCATCCTCAGATATGGATAGATCAGAGCGAGGGGCCACCGTCGGAGATCGCTGATCGCGTCCTGCACTGCCCCGATTCCGACGCACTGCTCCCCCTGGTTGTGAATCTGCTCTGGCGGGGTCGGACTGTGCGGGCGGGGATTCTGGTTGGTGGCCAAAGCCAGCGGATGGGCCGGCCCAAAGCGTTGATCCCCGTAAATGGGGCAGCTCTTTGGCGAAAACTTCAAGCCTCATGTACATTAAATAGACTTAATGCTGTACTCATTGGGGAGCTACCGGGAGTCCCTACGGGATTGGTGGATGCTGACTTTCCCGGGCCAGTCGGGGGGCTCATCGCCGCTGTTCGGGCTGACCCCAATGCTGCGTGGCTGATGTTGCCCTGCGATCTCCCCTGCTGGTCAGAGGCCGCGGCAAGCTGGCTCCTGGAGCAACGTCGCCCCGGGGCGCGCGCCATCATGCCGCGCCTCGGAGACCACGCCCTCCCCTTCCCGGCAATCTATGAGCCGGGGCTGCTGGCCGATCTGCTGTCGCGGGGTGCGGACCTGCGGTGGAGTCCGCAGCGATGGCTGAACAGTCGCCGCGATGTGATCCGGGTACCTGTACCCGAAGAACTCGTACGGGCGTTCACTTCGGTCAATACACCGGAAGAATGGATTGCGCTGTTGGGGTCCCCACCATTGCCCTCACAGGGAGATTAGCTCCCCGATCGACTGCCATCGCGTGGTGCTTGTCAGTGGCAGGCTACTCGGCGACCGGAAGCGGCACGCTTCGGGGGGTCTCCCGGAGCAGACGGGCATGTTCCATGGCGGCCTGATCCTGCCCGACCCGTTGGAGCCAGGCCTGGGTCGCCTGCGCCTGCTCAGCTGGCGTGAGTGGTTCCACGGCGACCGCGACGACCTTGTACTCCGGGCACTTGGTGTTCATCTCCCGGACATTGCTGGTGAGGAGATTGATCAGGACATCGGGGAAATGGAAGGTCAGGAAAAGGGTGCCAGGGTTGACCCAGGAGGTGACATCTACCGCCACCTCTACGGCACCGCGCCGGGAGCGCAGACGCACATAGTCCCCTTCGCCTACCCCCAGACGAGCGGCATCCTCTGGATGGAGCTCCAGCAGGTCGCGGGTGATGAGGAGGGTGTTGTTGGTCCGGCGGGTCATGGTGCCAGAGTTGTAATGCTCCAGGAGGCGTCCGGTGGTCAGGAGGAAGGGGAATTCCGCAGTCACCGCCTCTTCAGTCGGCACATAGTCCGCGGTTACCAGGTGGCCGCGTCCGCGACTAAACCGGCCTTCCTCATGGACGATGGGTGTTCCCGGATGGTCGGCATGGGGGACCGGCCACTGGAGGCCTTCGCCGGCCCGGAGACGTTCCGGCGACAGGCCGCGCCAGGCTGGCCAGATGGCTGCGATCTCCTCGAGAATCTCATCGGGGGACTCGTACTGCCAGTTTGCCCCCATGGCGTTCGCCACCGCCTGCGTGATCTGCCAGTCGGGCCGGGCCTCCCCCGGGGAATCGATCACTTTGCGGATGAGCTGGACTCGTCGTTCCGAATTGGTAAAGGTCCCCTGCTTTTCCAGGAAGCTGGCACCTGGGAGAACGACATGGGCATACTGCGCGGTTTCGGTGAGGAAGATCTCCTGGACGATGAGGAGGTCGAGCTGCTCCATCGCCCGGATGACATGGGCGGAGTTGGGGTCCGTCTGGACCACATCCTCCCCGACCAACCAGAGGGCTTTGAGTTGGCCGGCAATGGCCGCATCGAACATATCCGGGATGGTGAGGCCTGTATGCGGATTCAACTTCGTGCCCCAGAGGTCCTGAATGGTTGCCATCACTTCCGGGTGTGTGAGGGGCTGATAGCCCGTGACGAGATCCGGCATGGCTCCCATGTCAGCAGCGCCCTGCACGTTGTTCTGCCCCCGGAGGGGATTCACCCCGACACCGGGACGTCCGACATTTCCGGTCAGCATGGCGAGGTTCGCGAGGAGCATGACGCCGAAAGAGCCCTGGTAATGCTCGGTGACCCCGAGTCCGTGGAACATCATGGAGCCGCCGCTGGTGGCGTAAAGACGGGCCGCTGTCCGGATGTCTTCAGCATCGACCCCACAAATCGGCGCGGCCCACTCGGGTGTTTTATCGGCGATGAAGGCGCGGTAGTCCTCCCAGCCGTCGGTGCAGTTTGCGATGAATTCTTCATCGCACAGCCCTTCGGTGACGATCACATGGGCGAGGGCGTTGAAGAGGGGGACATTGGTGCCGGGCTTCAGGGCGAGGTGGACATCTGCCATCTGCGCGAGTTCAGTCGCCCGGGGGTCTATGACAATCAGCCGGGCACCGTTGAGGACTGCCTGCTTCATCCGGGCTCCCACCACCGGGTGCCCATGGGTCGGGTTCGCCCCGACTATCATCAGCAACTTTGCCTGATCGATGTCATCGAAGCTGTTGGTGGCCGCGCCGGTCCCGAAGGTGGTTCGCATCCCGAAAGCAGTCGGGCTGTGGCAGACCCGGGCGCAGCAGTCGATGTTGTTGCCGCCGATGACGCTCCGGATGAACTTCTGCATGAGGAAGTTCTCTTCGTTCGTACAGCGAGCGGACGAAATCCCCGCAATGGCTTCCGGACCATGCGCATCGCGAATAGCGGTCAGCCGACTCGCGACAAAGGCGATGGCGTCTTCCCAGGTGGCAGGCTCCAGCGCACCAGACTCCGGGTTCCGGAGGAGCGGGGTGGTCAGGCGATCATCGGACTGGGCATACTGGAAAGCGAAGCGCCCCTTGAGGCACAGATGTCCGTGGCTGGAGGCGGCCTGATCGGCCGGCTTGACTGCAATCGCCCGGTTGTTCTTCACCTGCACCAGGAATCCGCATCCGACCCCGCAATAGGAGCAGGTGGTCCGGACTTCGCGGTCCACCCGCTGATCGGGGAACTCCAGGAATCCCTTGTCGAAGATGGCCCCGGTTGGGCAGGTATGGGCACAGGCGCCGCAGGAGACGCAGTCGGAGGCGTTGAAGTCGCCATAGGCACCGGGCACGGCGACCGAGTCGAAGCCGCGACTCTGGATGGTGAGGGCAAATGTGCCCTGCACCTCATCGCAGGCCCGGACACAGCGGCTGCAGACAATGCAGCTGTCGAGATCGAGTCCCAGGTAGGGGTGGTCGGTGTTGAAGCCCGGGGGCTGTCCGGGAAGTGCGGTCAGGGAGTCGATCTTCTGGGCCCCCGCCGGGAACCGACTGCTGCTGGCTTTTGTTTGGCGCACCACCGCGTGAAACTCGTTGTGGCCGTAGTGACGCCTATCGAAGAGATCATCCGGCAGATCGGACATCAGCAATTCGACTGTCGTACGGCGCAGGCGCTCCAGGCGCGGCGACTCCGTGAGAATCACCATCCCATCGGTGACGGGGGTGTGGCAGGCAGCGACCGGCTTCGGACGTCCCTCGATTTCCACCATGCAGACCCGGCAGGCTCCAAAGGGATCAAGCTTGGGGTCATAGCAGAGGGTCGGGACGTGGTGCCCGGCGTATCGCCGGGTGACTTCGAGAATCGTTTCGCCCGGACGGGCTTCTACGGTCTGCCCGTTCAGCTGACAGGTCCATGCGGCTGCCGATGGTTGCGACTGGTCAGTGTGAGAAGTCATGAGTCTGCAGGACCTCGCTGCTCTGAAGTTCCGGTCGCCGCATCAGGCGCTGCTGGGGGAAGCAATTCATGTCGCCAATGCCGCAGGATGCTGTAGATGGCTGCCGGGACCCCGCCGCCAAGGGCGCAGAGGCTGCCGAGTTCCATCGTCTCCAGCAGGTCCTCCAGCAGCTGGAGTTCCGCCTCCGACCGTCTGTTTGCCTGCGGCAGGCGATCGAGTAACTCGACACCCCGCACGCTACCGATCCGGCAGGGGACACACTTGCCGCAGGACTCATCAGCGGTGAACTCGAACAGGTGCCTGGCCAGATCGATCATGTTGACGCGGTCATCGATGGCGACAACACTGCCATGTCCAAGCAAACCTCCGACTCGCGCGAGTTCCTCAAAGCCCAGCGGAGTATCGAGGTCCTCGGGTGGCAAAATGCCTCCCATGGGACCACCGATCTGGACACCTTTCAGGATGAGAGTGTCGCGCAGGCCCCCGCCGAGTTCTTCGATGATCGTGCGTAAGGAGGTCCCCAACGGGACTTCGTAGAGTCCCGGTCTGGCGAACAGGGAGTTGAGGGACACGGCTTTGGTGCCCCGGGAGCGTCCGATGCCAATGGCGGCGTAGGCGGCTCCACCATGCGTCAGGATCCAGTCGATGTTCGCCAGGGTTTCGACATTGTTGACGACAGTCGGCTTGCCATAGAGCCCCTTCTCCGCCGGAAAGGGTGGCCGGACAGAGACTTCGCCCCGCAGTCCCTCGATGGACCGGAGCATGGCAGTCTCTTCGCCGCAGACATAGGCCCCTGCTCCCAGAAAGAGCCGTACCTGGAACGATTTCCCGGACCCGAGGATGTCGCTCCCCAGGAGTCCTGCGGCGGTGGCTTCAGCGATGGCGGTCTTCAGGATCGCGATGGCTTCGGGGTACTCAGAGCGGAGGTAGATGACACCTTCAGTCGCGCCGATAGCGAGGCCGGCGATCGCCATACCCGCCAGGAGTCCGTGCGGGTCCCGCTCCATGAGGAGCTTATCGATGTAGGAACCGGGGTCGCCCTCATCGGCGTTACAGCAGACAAACTTTTGATCGGCGTCGTAGCCGGCGGCGAAACTCCACTTTTGGCCGGTCGGGAATCCCGCGCCGCCCCGGCCACGGAGTCCGGAGGTTTTGACTTCTTCAATGATCTGGGCATTTGTCATCTGCAGGGCTTTGCGGAGTCCCTCATACGCTCCCCCTGCCAGGGCAGTTGCCAGATCTGTTGCACTGGCACCTCGGTCCATGCGGCGGAGCAGGATGACCGGATCGCTGTGCGCCTCGACTCGCACCTCCTGGGGCTGACTGACCGGCTCGCCTGCGCGAGCCAGTTGGAGGAGTCCCGGCAGTTCAGCGGGCGTCACCCGGTCGACGACTTCCCGGCTGGTGCCCCGCTGCATCATGAGGCTGGGTGCAGCATGGCAGCGTCCGAGGCAATAGACCCGCTCCAGCGAGAAGGCTCCATCAGAGGTGACCTGTCGATGGCAGATCTGGAGGGCTTCCTCGAGAGCTGCGCCTGTTTCCCCGGCCCCATCAACAAGGCAGGCGGTCCCCTGGCAACAGAGAATGCGTGTCTGCCCGACAGTCTGGGGATGGGTGTCCTCGTAGAAGGTCGCGACACCATGCAACAGCGCCACTGGCAGCCCGATTTCGCTGGCCAGGGCATCGATTTCGCCTGGAGTCAGGGGGCGTCCGAGCAACGCCATCCGCTCCTGCACTGCACGCAGCGCATTGGATTCCCGGTCAGGATGCCGGTCATGCAGGAAGGTCATCAGACGCTGCGACATACAGGCATTGTACCGGCTTCCAGCAACGAAACGGGAAGGCGCGTCAGGTGGTCTACTATCGCGCCATGCAGGTCGCCATCGACACCGGAGGAACATTCACCGACTGCCTGGGATGGTGTCAGGATGGGCGCTTCCTGGAGATCAAGGTCCCTTCCCGTCCGGCAGCCCCGGCGGAGGCGATTCTCGACGGGCTGCGAGCGCTGGCCAGACTGGCCCCGGCGGAGCCGATTACCCGCATCGTGCATGGTTCCACCATCGCGACCAATGCCCTGCTGGAAGGGACAGAAAACTCCGCACTGCTGATCCTGCCCAGAGGCTTCGAAGACCTGCTGGAGCTGGCACGACAGCAACGTCCTGATCTTTACTCGCTCCATCCAGTACTGCCGCCGCCAGCGATGCGCCGGAGTCAGGTTGTTGGCATTCCGGCCCGGCTGCTGGCGGATGGGAGCTATGCCGAGCACTGGTCGCCTGAAAACCTCGATCAACTGATCCGTGATGTAGAGGAATGGGGGGAATGCACAGCGATCGGCATCTGCCTGCTCCATGCCCACCGATTTCCCGCAGCGGAGCAGGAGCTCGCGGCGTCATTGCGGGAAGCAGGATTGCCGGATGAGATTGCCATCACGCTCTCCTCTGATTTAAGTCGGGAGGCGGGGGAGTATGAGCGGGCGACTACTACGGCCATCAATGCGCGCCTTCTCTCTCCGGTTGGGACGTACTTGCGACATCTGGAGTCTGCGGTGAGACAGGAGTTTCCTGGCGCGTCACTGGAGGTCGTGTTGTCGAATGGTGACGCCCTGCCGGCAGGTGAAGCCGCGCTGGTGCCGGTACGGATGCTTCTTTCCGGCCCGGCAGGGGGCGTGCAGTTTGGATGGCAGCTCTCGCAAGCGCTGGATCAGCCGGTGATCACCCTCGACATCGGCGGGACGTCGACTGATGTCGCCTGCGTTCCTGCGGAACCGTTGGTACGACAGGGGGGGCAGGTCGGACCATATCCCGTCCGGACCGCCATGCTCGATATCGAGACCATCGGTGCCGGGGGAGGCTCCATCATCTGGCTGGATCAGGGCGGTGCCCTGCAGGTCGGCCCCCAATCGGCAGGTGCGATGCCGGGTCCGGCCTGTTATGGCCGGGGCGGCGCGTTGCCGACACTGACAGATGCCCATCTCCTGCTGGGGCATCTCTCTACGACCGAGCCTCTGGCTGGAGGATTACAACTGCGTCTGGAACTGGCGGAAGCCGCATTCGCGCCCCTTGTCAGCCGGACAGATTTGTCAGTCCACGCTTTGGCGAGCGGTGCCATTGCCATCGCAAACCAACGGATCGCCCAGGCCATTCGCGCTATTTCCTCCCGACGTGGCCTGGATCCCACCGACTGTGCGCTGGTCCTTATGGGCGGGGCGGGCGGACTGCATGGCGCGGGTGTCGCGCAGCTGCTGGGGATTTCCAGTCTGGTATTGCCGCCCCATCCGGGATTGGCGAGCGCTCACGGGCTGGCGTCGTGTGGCTATGCGGTCCGCCGAGTCCTGCAACTGGAGAGCATGAGCCTGGCGCAGCCTTTGGAAGCGGCGCAGCAGACTTTGCGAACGATGGTCGTGGCCGCCTGGTCGCCGGTTGCCCCTTGTTCGATGGAAGCAGCGACCGAGGTCTGGACCGCCCATGTGCGATTCGCCGGGCAGGACCGCACCATCGCCCTGCCCCTGCTGCCGATCGAATCGTTGGACTCCCGCTTCCGTGAACTTGCGATGACGAGGCTCGGGATTGCCAGAAATTCCCTGCCGCTGGAATTGATGCGGCTGGAGCTGGGCGTACTGGCTCCACGACGTCCCTGGCCGCTGCAGGGTACACAGGACTTCGATTCCCAGCGACTGCAGGAGGGGAGCATTGAAGAAGACCTCCTCATCCACGGTCGCTCGTCCACTACGCTGATTCCTGCGGGCTCCACCCTGGAACAGCGCCCCGGGCTGCAGGTTTTCCACCTGCCGGAGGCAGCAGTTGCTCAGGAGCCGACAGCCGGGGTCGCAGTCGAAGTCACACTTGCAGCGGATCGACTTGGTGCGATCGCGGAAGAGATGGCGGAGGTCCTGGAGCATCTCGGGCACTCATCGAACATCAAGGACCGGCGCGACCTCTCGACCGCGATTTTTGATGAGACTGGTGAAGTCCTGGCGCAGGGTGCTCATATACCGGTCCATCTGGGGAGTATGGGCGCGAGTGTGGCGGCTGCCAGGTCTGCACATGCGATGCAGCCGGGCGATGCGATCCTGCTGAATTCCCCCTTCGCCGGTGGCACCCATCTGCCGGACCTCACACTGGTGAGCTGTGTGGCCATCGGCGACGGCAAATTGGCATATGTCGCTTCCCGGGCACATCACGCGGACATCGGAGGTATCGCCCCCGGGTCAATGCCCCTGAGCAGTCATGCGGATGATGAAGGATTGCTGATCCCACCCACTTTGGTGGCGCGGCATGGTCAATTTATCGTAGCAGAACTCAGCAGGATTGCGGCAGCATCGCGACAGCCACAGGAGCGGACCGGCGATTTGCTGGCGCAACTGGCCGCCAATCAACGGGGGGCGGCACTGTTGCAGGAACTGGTGAAGTCGTACGGCCAGTCGCGCTGGCAACAGATCGCAGGGGAGCTGTCCGCTTATGGTGCGGAGTTGTTGCAATCCACCCTGCGACGCTGGGCTCCGGGTACGCAGCCAGCCACAGTCGTGCTCGAATCAGATGGGCTCGGTGAGACCGACATCCCACTGCAGGTGACGGCGACATTGCGCGAAGGTGTTGCAGGGCATCGGATCCTCGCGTTTGACTTCACTGGCACCAGCGAGCCTGTGGAAGGCCCGGTGAATTGTCCACGGGCGGTGGTGCTGGCAGCAATCTCGTTTGTCCTGCGCTGTCTGATGCCGCCGGAAGCGCTGTCGATGTCCGGAGTGCTCCGGAATGTCGAAATCCATATTCCATCCCCTTCGCTCCTGGATGCGTCCTATCCGGCTGCCACCGCCGCGGGCAATGTGGAGACCTCTCAGAAGCTGGTCGTCCTGCTGATAAAGGCGCTGCATCCGTTCGTGCGAGACGGGTTGCCACGGCCATCGCAGGGGACGATGAACAACCTCCTCCTGGGAGGCAAGACGCTTACTGGCGAGAGCTATACCTACTACGAGACGCTTGCGGGAGGCTGCGGGGCGGGCCCTCACGGCGAAGGAGCCAGTGCGGTCCATTCCCACATGACCAACTCCCGGAACACACCGATTGAGGTGCTGGAGTCACGCTTTCCGCTGGTGATCGAGCAGTACGCCCTGCGTGCCGAATCAGGAGGATGGCCCCGGAGCGAGCGGGGCTACTTTGGGGGGCTGGGAGTCCAGCGAGCCTATCGCTTCCTCACCGATGCCACCCTGACGCTACTGGCGGACTGGCCGCGACATAACGACCAACTGGGTCCCAAAGCTGGGGCTGCCTACCTGCTCCTTACCGATGACACTCTTGAGCCGCTCCCTTCAAAAGTCTCCAGGGAGGTGACGGCGGGGATGATCCTGCTGCTGGCGACGCCCGGCGGGTGGGCCTGGGATCCTCCAACGGGATCGGACCACCAATAGCAAACAGTCCCCGGCGAGCCGGGGACTGCCGTTACTTTGCGATGCTGTAGCAGCCTAGCGAGTCCAGCGATAACCGGTCGCTTCCGGTGTTGTCTCTTCGTTCCACATGAAGAAGGCCTCCCCGGTGTTGGGGTCGATGGCCCCGAAGGGGTCATCATGCCGCCAGGTCATGACAGGTCCAGGGACTGGATCGAAGGTCTGCATCTGGGTCGGGCCTCCCACGAGATTCAGGTTGCTGTCCAGCAGGATCGCCCGGACATCGATCTGATTGACGACGGCAGTGCCGGAGGTCCCCCCATGCGTGTACGCATAGGTCAACCGACCAGTGGTGCGGTCTCCGACGAGATAGCCCCGGTTCTGCCCTTCGGCCAGCGTGATACGAGTAGCTGGGGTGATAAAGCTCTGGACTCCACCGGTCTCCTGGATTTTGGCGAAGATCGGGTCGTAGTCGAGGCCCGCCGTGGTGTCGAAGTCGACGATCCACCCGACGACTGCCACGCCACCTGTGGTCACCGTTGGAGAGGGCGAGGACATCGTGGTGATGGCCCCAAAGTTCGCGACTGACGAGAACCGGGCGCGTGGACCCACCGGATTGTTCAGCACGATCTTGCTGTACGCGATCCAGCGGTCAGTACTGGTCAGAATCTCTTCTTTCCAGGCGATGTGAAGGTGATTTGTGACGGGATCAAGATACGACCGGACGTCTTCGATGGTGAGCCCTTCAGTCGTGTCCACCAGGAAGTCCTCGTAGAGACGCGTCGGATTCGGGGTATTGGCGTTGGAGACCGCAGCGAAATGCACCCGGTCTGCACCAGTGGGGTTGAAGTAATAGGTCACATAGACTCGGGTGGGGTCTGTCGCATCCGCATGGAGGCACGGATCGCCCCAGGAATCGAGGGACGTGTTCATGTTGACCCGGACCAGGTCGTGGGTCCCCCCGCCGGGATTCACTCCCGTACCGCTCAGGTTCACATCGATCCAGGCGTAGTAGACACCACGGCCGTCAACCCCCGTGGTGGCGGTCGCGTTGCAGATGAGACCGAGGGTGCCATCGGCCAGGACCGTGATGCCGCGTCCGCTGATCCAGGTGAAATTGTCCCCCGGATGGGACCGCAGGACCGTATAGACCGGGGTCCCGGCATCGAAAGTCCGCCCAAAGTCCTTGGAACGATAGATCGCCCACTCCAGGGTGGAGGTCGGGTTCGAGTCCTGCATGATGTAGACATTGCCCGGGTTGTTGCGGTCGATAGCAACAGGCACATGGTCGGCGGTCGGGAAGAGTTCCGCAGACTCTGATGGGAACGAGAACGCCGGCGTCGATGGGGTAAACGGATCTCCGACTGGAACAACATCCATCACCAGCGTGTCGTAGGCAAAGTTGTTGTCGTTGTCCCGGACACGCAGCCCGACAGTGGTCGCTCCCGCCGTTGAGAACCGACCACTCACCGGCGTGGTAGTAGTCACTACGGTGTCCGGCACAAAATTCGCCGGGACGCCATCCCAGTCAAAGTCGTAGGCGTACTGATTGATGGTTCCATCGGGGTCCATGGTGCCGGGGCCAGGGAAGAAGTACGCCCCATTGCCGACCATGACCTCGGTCTTGTTGCTGCTGAGCTCTGCCACCGGCGGTACACCCACCATCGTGCTGACTTCAACCGAGAAGAGCTGATAGGTGGCGATCTCGGATCGCGGAATGAGGTTGGTGGCGTCCAGGTCAGCCCGGATGCCGGAAACATCATTCGCTTCGCCCGGATTGGCCGAGGCCACAGGCCGATTGCTGGTCGCCTTGACCAGGCCGTAGTAGGTGCCGTTGGCTGCACTCAGTCCGTTGTCCACGGTGACGGCATAAGCAAGTGGGTCCCCGAGCGCGCCTGTACCGGTGGGAGGGCCAGCGGGCGTGAAGGCTGTCGGGCTGAAGGCCGGGAGCAGCAGTTCCACTGACATCTCGGGAGTCCAGCTCAGGCCGAGATAGTTTTCAGAGGGATAAGCGACATCGAACTGACCATGGGCCATCGCAAAATCCCAGACTCGGACTTCGGTCACCTGCGGGCTGCCTGGGGCTGTTGAGAAGGCCATCGGAAAGGGATCCATCTCGACCCGCCAGGGTCCGGCTGCGAACTCCGCTGCATAGTACAGCGGGCTCATCCGGCCACTTTTGTTGGCGACCGACTGGCCATACTGTCCCACCAGCCGCAGGTCCACACTGGCGCTGCCGCCTGGGCCGATGTCGAAGGTGAACTCTGCGATGCCAGACTGCCCCTGCCCCAGGACGTTAAACCCCGAGGGGGCGTCCATGGCATCGAAGCGTCCGGTCGTGCTGTTGAAGTTCCCGGTCCCGACAACCCCTTCATCAACGCCGAACACCATGAACGGATAGATGTCCTGTGCGACCCCGGTGCCGGTGAAGAGGTCTTCGTTCAGGTAGTAGCCATCGGGTTCCCAAAGGATGCCGCCAGGCAGATCGATACCCGCGATGGAGAGGGGTCCGCTGTCGGCAGCAACGATGCCTTTCACATTGAAGAGAAAGAGGTCGCGGCGATTCTGGGCGGTGATAGGGAGTCCGGGATCACCCAAGGCAAAGGGATGCCGGGCCCGGACAGTCACTACCGGCCGGCCGTTGCCATCCACGCGGATGCCCTCGAGCTTCACGCAATCCTGGCAGAAGGTCCGGGTGAGCGCATCAGTGATGTCGACATCGTAGGACCCGACACCTGGAACTGCGGCCATGCTCCGGGCCGGGGTCAGGTCCGCCTGCAAGCCGTTGATGGTGAGGGTGTAAGCGCCTAGCGTCCCCTCGAAGCTGTTCACTCCGAGCAGGGAAGCGGCAGGGGTGTAGGTCGCTGCTTCAACCTGGTTGACGGAGCCCTGAGCGGGTTGTGTCGGGCTGCCTGACTGACAGCCGATGATGAGCGCTCCCAATGGCAGGAGCGACAGGATCGCGTAGCGCAAAGTGCTTCCTCCGGGGGGCAGAACTGCCCCGAACTGAATGTGCGTAGAGTGCGAACAGGACCAGTTACGTGTCCCGGAGCCGTAGCTCTGAGCAGGTAATCCATTTTACATGGCGTCGACCGCTTTGAGGGCAGGGGCAAGTCTACAGATTGACGAAAGCGACCAGGATCAGCAGTAAGAGATTCAGCGCATGCCCGCAGAAACAGGGAACACAGACAGTTTTGCGGATGAAGATCAGGGAGTACGCCAGCCAGAGCGACATCACCATCGCTGCAACACACGCCAGCAAAAGAAACTGAAGCCACAACGCGGGCAGCAGCGCTCCGGTGAAGAGTGCGACGAATGCGGTACCGCCGGTCGCCAGGTAGAGCGCTCCGCCGAGCCAGCTATTCGGAATCCCAGCAATCAGAGAAGCAGCGGGGCTCCGGAAGAGCGTCTTGCAGGCGGCAGGATCCTGCAGGCTGCAGGCAGCGGCATCATCTGTTGAAGGTTCAGGGTGTGCTTCGGAACTCTGTGAGCTCTTGATGACATACGCGACATTCACCAGTCCCAGCACCGAGCAGAGCAGCACCGCGCTCCAGAGCAGCATCCTGGCCTCCCTCTCACAGGCAGCATACGTCATGACCGGCCTGAGAAAACGAAGACACCCCATGAGGCATGGGGTGTCTGTCGCTTTGAGAACCTGACTGCAGGGGGTGTCCCTTACGGCAGGAACTCGGTGGTGTGGTCGATGCGGAACGGATCCGGCACGTTCTCGATGCCCTTGAAGCTGACGCCCTCAGGCAGGGTGCGGAAGAAGAGCTGGGCCGTGACATACATCTGGCCATCGACGCTCGGCAGGGGGACCTGGAAGGATTCCTTGCGGGCTTCCTTCGCACGAAGGGAAGTATCCGCCAGGACCTGCGCGGCTTCCCAGTTGTTGTAGGTCACGTTGCCATCGATGTCACCCCAGACGCGGGAGTAGACCCGCTTGCCCTGCCAGAGGGTTTCGCCATTGGGGCCCTTCAGGCGAACCACCAGGATCAGCTCACGCAGCGGGGAGTCGGTCGGGAAGTTATGTCCCGCTTTCACGTTGGTTACGGTGCAGTCGACCAGGAGGTCGGACCCGCTGACGTTCAGATCCATGTCCACGGTGGCGGCCTGGTAGAGGTACGCCCGGTCGTGAGCACCCTGGAACTTGTGGCTGTAGACCACTTCGCGGGTGTCACCCTGAAGGGCGGACTTGCCGGGCATCGCTTCCATGTGGCAGCTCTGGCAGCTCACCTGGTTGATGCTCTGTGCGTAGGGGGACTTGAACCACTCGTTGTAGGCGTTGTAGACATTCACGCCCAGGGGGTTCGCCTGCTGATGGCAGGACTTGCAGAACTCCGACTGCGTATGCAGGCGGGAGAACTCCATCGCGTGGGAAGCAGTCAGGCCGGTGAGGAATGGCCCCTGCTTGATGTGCGAGGGAGAGAGGACATAGCCATCAGCGTCGGTGCGGTCCACGATGGTGTGGCAGTAGTCGCAGAAGACGCCGCTGGTGCTGTTCTCGAGTTTCATGTTGTGGTCGAGGGTGATGTCCGCGCCCGGTGCATGGCACTTGAGGCAGTTCATCATCACCTTGCCATCCACGATGCCGGTGGCCATGAGACCTTCGCCATGCGTGATCTCCGCGATGGGCTCCAGCTTGGTCACGATGGACCGCTTGCTGGCCAGTTCGCGCTCGTAGGCCGAATCATTCTCAGGGGTCTTGGCCTTGGGCCGCTTGCCCTGATACGCAGCGTAGTCCTGCGTTTCAGAATGGATGCGGGCCTCTTCTTCCACCACCGTCATTTCGGTGCCGTCAAGAACCCGCTTGGACTTCCGGTCCTTCACCAGGTCAGCACCGGAGTTGCGCTGATAGATGGAGGCCGGCAGGCGGTTCGGCTGCCCCTCGGGGGAGAGGTAGTCCAGATACTCGGCGTAGAAGGCCTGGAACACCGGGTCGCGCCAGGCGAGGTAGTGGTAGGAGGTGCTCCACTCATCCGCCTGCCGGACATGGCACTGCTGACACAGCGCCACGGGCTGGAAGGGGGAAGGGTTCGAGACGATGAAGTCCAGCCCTCCGTCCACGATCTCCCGGGGATTGACCTCCGTGGAGTTAATGCGGTTGGCCGGGCGGGCGTAGAGCACGCTGGCGCTCAAAAGGCTAATGAACACGGCGATCAGTACCGTTGTCTGATAGGGCCGTGTAGGGCGATGCCTCATGAGAATGACTCCCTCGCGGTTCCGAGCTCTGGATGACAGATGATGCCCACGAATGATCATCCGGGGTTGGATGTCTCCAGCCCGGACGTACAGACGCGGCATAGTATCGAAGTGCAGGGGGGGTGTCAACTGGGGCCGGGGGAGTTCTCCCCCACTTCTCCCCCGGGCCACCTTGACAAGACTAACATCTGTTTACTACTCTTTCTTTCACTGTCCCAGTCCCACTCGCCAACGGAGGTCAGTATGCCCCGCGAAATGACAGCCCGACAGGCCGAAATCCTGCGGTTCATCGTGCAGTTCCAGCAGGAGCACGACTACACCCCTTCCTTCCGGGAGATTGCGCAGGAGTTTCAGATTCGTTCAACCAAAGCGATCAGCGATCACCTGCAGGCTCTGGAAGTGCGGGGCTATCTGACCCGGGAGAGAAAAAAAAGTCGGACCATTCGGCTGGAACCCGTCAGTTTTGAACTCTACGGCACGGGAGCGGCATCCTCTCCAGCGGCGTCTGCGCCTCCGCTGGGTTCCCTCAAACGATCCGGAACCAGCACGCTGAAGCCAGTAGCTCGGGTCGTCAGCATTGGCTCGCCAGTCCCGCTGATCGAAGGCGCTGCCATCGCAGCGAATCCTGCGGGCGCGACCGCGTTTGAGGACTATCCGATTTCGGATCTTCCAATCGACAGCGCGTTGTTTGGTGGGGGCGAGTGCTTCGCCATCCAGGTCTCCGGGGATTCCATGGAAGGCGCGCACATCTGTGATGGCGACCTGGCGATCATCCGGACGCAGCCAGAGGTTCGGGATGGGGAGATTGCCGCAGTCGACCTGGAAGGCGAAGTCACCCTCAAGTACTTCCGTCGACAGGGGAAAAATGTCACGCTGATCAGCGCCAATCCGCGCTATGCCCCCCGGGTCGTGGACCTCAGTCACGAGACTGTCCGGATTCTGGGCAAGTTTGTCGGAATCGTGCGACAGGCATAGCCTGAACAGCGCGCTCATTAATGACCAGGATGTGCTGGGAGCGGGCTCGTAATGGGGCTACACTGAGCGGACACCTGTGTTGCCTGCCAAGGAGTCCTGCCCCATGACTGAGCCGCTCCCGGCCCTGGATCGATTCGCTATCCGGATGGAATTCACATACTCCGTTCCTCCCGCCCGCATCTGGAAAGCCATCACCGAAGAACTGCAGGCCTGGTGGGGTCCTCCATATCTCCTGGTGGACAGTGAACTGACCGAGCTCATCCTCGAGCCACGGTTGGGGGGACGTCTTTACGAAAAATGGGGCGGGAGTGATGGAGGCATCTGGGGCGAGGTCACCTCGATCCGGCATGACCACTGGCTGGAAATCCGGGGGCAAATGGGGCTCCGGGCTCCGGCAGTCGCGATCGTTTGCTTTGAGATCGATCCGGTCGATGCCGGGTGCATCCTGAAATTTAGTCATGTCGCTACCGGTGGCGCGGACTCTCAGGCAGAAGCAGCCTTCACGAAAGGCTGGAAGGAACTGCTCGGCGACCGTCTTCGGCGGTGGCTGGAGCAGGGTATCCGACAGGAAGAAGTACCGGCGGTCCAGGCCTGACGTCGCGTCAATGCCCTGCAGGCTCGGCATCCGGCAGCATTTTTCCCGGATTCAGAATTCCCGCGGGATCAAAGGCGGCCTTGATGCGCCGGTAGAGTGCGATCTCAGCGGGGGAGATCCGGATGGGCAGATAGTTTTTCTGGACCCAACCGATGCCATGTTCCCCTGAAATGGATCCTCCCAGCGCCACCACAGCCTGAAACATTTCCCGGATCGCTCCCGGCAGGACCTCCTCCCAGGTCGTTTCGTCCATCTCCCCCCGAATGATGTTGGCGTGGATGTTGCCATCCCCGGCGTGGCCGTAGGCGATGGTGGTAAGCCCGTAGCGGGCTGAAATCTCCTTGATGACCGCCACCAGTTCCGGCAGGGCAGCTCGCGGCGCAACCGTGTCCTCCTCTTTGTAGACCGAAATCGACTTCACCGCCATCCCGATGGCGCGACGCATGGCCCAGAGTTCCCGCTGCTGTTCCGGGGAGTCCGCGACCTGGACAGTCCCGGCTCCGATGGCTTCACAGACTTCCGCGACCGCCAGAGTCTGACGCTCAATTTCAGCGTCATCGTGGCCATCCACTTCCAATAGCAACAGGGCAGCGGCATCTCTGTGAGGAAAGACTTTGTGGAGATGCTGTTCGGCCGCTTTGATGGCGGCCTGCTCCATCAGTTCAGCGGCAGAGGGGACCACCCGGGCATGGAAGATCGCGGCCACCGCTTCAGCGGCGAGAGTCAGGCTGTCGAAGGGAATCAGAAAGAGGCGTCGGTGCGTAGGGAGCGGGATCAGCTTCACGATGATCTTTGTGATGACCGCCAGGGTTCCCTCGGAGCCAATCAGGAGCTGGGCGATGTTGTAACCGGTGACATTTTTCAGCAGCTTGCCGCCGGTCTCGATGATTTCCCCGGTCGGCAGGACCGCTTCCACGCCCAGGATGTAGTCCTTCGTGACGCCGTACTTCACGGCGTGCGGGCCACCGGCGTTCTCGGCCAGATTGCCGCCCAGCTGGCAGGAACCGCGCGAGGCGGGATCCGGGGGGTAGTAGAGTCCCTCTGCTTCGACTGCTTCCTGAAAGACCTGCGTAATGACTCCCGGCTCCACGACCGCCATCAGATTGGCGTGATCGATTTCGAGAATGCGATTCAGGCGCTCGACACTGAGCACAACACCACCGAAGACCGGCAGGGCACCTCCGGAGAGACCAGTACCGCCCGCCCGGGGCGTGACCGGGATGCGGGCATCCGTGCAGAGCTTTAGGATGGCGCTGACTTCTGTGGCGGAGCCTGGACGGACCACGACTTCGGGCATGAACCGCAAGTCCTCGGTTTCATCGTGGGCATACGGCTCCATCGCGAAAGCATCGGTGAGCACCTGCTCAGCTCCGACAATCTCCCCGAGTCGGGAGATGATGTCGGGGGTAACCTGTTGAAATGAGTGCCCTGTGATGGCAGCAGCGACTGTCATCTCGCTGGCTCCTGGGAGAGAAAATTCGGGAGTCGGTAGCGAGGATACCTGAGAGGCAGCGTACTATCCCCCCCCATGAGTCTGGCCCTTTGGTGGACCGGCACGGTACGACTTCCCAACGAACAGGTGGGTGTCATAGGTCCGTTGGCGCTCCCCCCAGGCGAGGCGTCGATCACAGCACTTTCCCGGGGAAAAGTTGTCCTGCGGTCGCGGGGCTGCACGGTCGCCATCGGCCCGGTCGAGCGGACCTGCTGGGGGACCGTCGGGGAGACCGCCGATCTGGAGCAGGGGGTCTCCGCCCTGCTGGAGGACAACCCTACTTTTTCCTATCACGGGCCGTCCTGGAAGCAGGCCGGATTCACGCCCTGGCGGACCTGGACCACCTGGAAGCTTTCCACCACAGACTGGAAGGATCGTCGGCTCGATGCGGTCCGACGGCTGCTGCCCAGCCTCGGCCTCGACATCCGGGCCTGGCAGGCAGCGGACCGCGAAACCCTGAAGCCTGGGATCTTGCGACTGGTCCATACCTGGCAGGACCAGGAGCCTCTGGCGGTAGCGCTGCCAGTGGCCCTGGCCCGTCGCATTCTTGGTCAGCGACTGGCGGAACTCGAGCCGCTCCTCTGTTACGCCGTCTGGCGTCAGCAACAGCTCGTGGGGACTGTTGGGACCCGACTGCTGCTCCAGCCCGAACGGATCGCGGTGATCGAAGGAGTCATGGTGGATGCCCAGCTCACGACGCCGGGGATTGCCGGGTTGCTACTTGATGGGGTAATGCAACAGGCGGCCTCGCTCGGGGTGTCGCAGGTGATCGTGCGACGAGTGGCCGATGAGAGTCCGCTGGGCCATCGACTGGCGCGGATCGCGACCCCGCTACAGCGCCACACCGTGTATCAGTGTCGCCTGCAGATCGCGGAGTAGAGTGCAGCATGGCGCGGGCATTGCTATCCTGCCTGCCAGACTGCCGTCTGCAGGGATGCAACTTCCCTCTGCTCTGGGAGTCTGTGCAGTACGAACACCGCAACCGGCGGAGCCGTCCAAACGCCGTCTGCCAGCCAGAGGAGCTCTCTCCATGATCTTTTCCAAGCTCTGGGCCGCCTTCCGGGCGCAGCTCAACAAGATCGCCAACATCTTCTACCAGTCCGATCCGATCGCGACGATGCAGTATGAGTATGACAAGGCGGTAGAGGAACTGAAGCAGGGCCGTCAGGGGCTGGAGCAGTATCGGGGTCTGGTGGAGACGGTCTCGCGGCAGCAGGCTAAGGCCAAGATTCATGTGGAAAAGCTGGAAGCGCAGGTCAAGGCATATCTGAAGACCGGCGACCGGGAGACAGCCGCCAAGTTCGCGCTGGAGCTGCAGAAGGCGAAGGCAGAGATGCAGTCTGCCACGGACAATCTCAAGGCGCATGAAGAGGCCTACAACAACAACCTGAAGAAGATCAAGCACGCGAATGAAAAGCTCATGAGTCTGCGCGAGCGGATTCAGAAGTACGACGCCGAGCTGAAGATGAGCGCTGCTGAAGCGGAAATCGCCAAGCTGTCGGAAGTGATGGAGTTCAACATTACGACCGACTTCGGCGAGCTCGAGTCCATCATTCAGCGGAAAATCGACACGAACCGCGGCAAAGCCCGGGTGGCGATGGACATGTCGAGCAAGGGCCTGGCGGAAATCGAAGCCGAGGAGCGAATGCAGGCCGTCATGGCCGAGGAAGCGCTCCTGGCGATGGAGATCGAGATGGGGCTCAAGAGCCCTGAGACCACGCCGGTGGTGGAAAGCCAGAAAGATCTGGGACCGGCCGTGACCGAGGAGCCCCTCAAGGAACTGGGGCCGGTGGAAGAGACTTCCGGCCACTAACAGAGCACCACACTCGTCTCACTTTCAATCTGGTCCGCCAGTGAACCTGCAGGGAGGTTGCTACACGAATGTCCGGTCAACCGAAGCCGATGTTCTACATCGCACTGGGAATCATCATCCTGGGCCTCATTGGTCTGGCGGTCAGTCGCTCCGGAGCCGGGAAGGGTTCCAAGAGCGGCGGGCCCTCGATCAGCAAAGAGGAACTGGCTGATGCGGGAATGGGAGCGGAAGCTGCCGACTCAGCCGGCATCACGACGGTGTCGGAGTACACCTATGTGCCGGCGCAGCGGCTGCCCGAGGTCAAAGGGGTCTCGAACTACAAGCCCCTGAAAGACCGGACGGTTCGCTTCGCCATCAATGTCTGGGCAGGCTGGGCACCCATCGTGCTGGCCAACAACGGCTTTGCTCCGGGAAAGACCTGGCAGGCACCGGGCGGTCAGCCGTTCAAGGTTGAACTGGTGCTGATCGACAACCCCGTGTCGATGCGGGATGCCTACGCCGCTGGCGAAGTGCATATCGGCTGGGCGACGCTGGACATGGTGCCGCTCTTTCTCGACAGCCTGCAGCGCGACTCCCGGGTGATGCCACGTATCTTCCAGCAGATCGACTGGTCAAACGGTGGCGACGGTATCGTGGTGCGGGACCGCATCAAAACGATGAGCGATCTGCGGGGGCAGACCATCGTGCTCGCCCAGAATTCGCCATCGGAGTTCTTCGTCCTCAATGCCCTGATCAACGCCGGTGTGCAGCCTTCGGAAGTCACCTTCAAGTACACCGAGGATGCCTTTCAGGCTGCAGCCGCGTTTAACGCGGACAAGAAGATCGCAGCCTGCGTCTCCTGGGCTCCGGACATCTACAACCTGTCCGAGATTCCGGGCAACAAGCTCATTGTCTCGACTCAGACCGCCAACAAACTGATCGCCGATGTCTGGTTCTCCCGCGCGGACTTTGCCAAGGACCATCCGGACATCATCGAGGGGCTGACCCGGGGCATCTTCGATGCGATGATCGACCTGGAAGGCGACACCGCCAAACAGTCCGCTTCCAAGCTCATGGCGGCAGGGTATGGCATCCCGGACACTGATGCCTTCGCCATGCTGGCAGATGCCCATTCCACGAACTACGCTGAAAATCGCGACTTCTTCATTAACCAGAACAATCCAACCAACTTTGAGCGGACCTGGAACACGGCGTACTTCCTGTACCGGAAGATCGGGAAAGTGGGGACGCCGGTCCCCTTCGATCAGGTAATGGACTTCTCGGTGCTGAAAAAGCTGGAGAAGGAACCGAAGTACGCGAATCAGCAGAACACCTACGGGATGCAGTTCGTGCCGGCGAGTGCGGCGACCATCCAGGCGGAGTCAGAGGAGATTCTGACCAAGACGGTCACGATCCACTTCTACCCGAACTCATGGGACCTCTACAAGAAGGTGATGAAGGATGTCGGTGGCAAGCAGGTGGAGCAGCTTTATGACCCCAATGTCGACCTGATCATCGAAGAGGTCGGCAAGCTGGCGGGGCAGTATGGTGCCGCCCGCATCGTCATTGAGGGACATACCGACTCCAGCCTCAAAGGGCGGGTCCCGGACAGCCTGGTGAAGGAGCTTTCCAGCAATCGGGCGAACTCAGTCAAAGAGCAGATCCTGAAAAAGTTCAATACGCTGCAGCCGAATCAGTTTTCCACGGCTGGTGTCGGCTGGGATCGCCCCTTCGACCAGAACGACCTGCTGAATCACGCCAAGAATCGTCGGGTGGAGATCAAGGTCTATCCCGCAGAGGCTCCTGCCGGGTAGGCATGGAGACTCTGACTCCCCCACCCTCAGAGTCGGCACCTGTGCCAACTGAGAGTCATGAGCAGCAAACCACCCGGGTGAGCCGTCGGGCAGCCCGGGTGGAGTCGGCTATGCAGCGGAAGCCACGCCATGAACGCCCCGCGCTGCGAGTTACGCCTTCGCTGCTGCTGGGCAGGCTCCTCGGCCTGAGTTGCGTCGCGATCGTGCTGGTGGTCTGGACCATTCTGACCCACGGCAAATCGTCCGAAGAGCGGATCATTTCCGCTGTGATTCTTCCCAGTCCGGGAGAAGTGCTGGCGAGTTTTCCGGTACTGGTCCAGGAGCGGGAACTGTTTCCGAGCATCGCAGCAACGCTCGACCGGGTGCTGCGGGGATTCGGGCTCGCTATCCTCGTCGGGGTCCCCATGGGGATCCTCGGTGGGTCGTTTCCAGCGCTGCGATCTTTCTTAGGGCCGCTGGAAGTCTTCGGCCGCAACATCCCGGTGGCAGCGCTGATTCCGCTGACCCTGCTCTGGTTCGGCATCGATGAGTTGCAGAAGTACATGTTCATCTTCATCGCAGCGGTCCCCTTCGTGTTCTACGACTCCGCCACCGCCATTGGAGCAGTCCCGCAGCGTTATGTAGAGACGGCAGAGACACTGGGAGCGTCGCGCTCGCAGATCATCATGAAGGTCCTGATTCCGCTGGCGCTGCCGGACATCTACAACAGCCTGCGACTCCTCTTCGGGCTCGCGTTTGGGTACATCATGCTGGCGGAGCTGGTTAATGCCGAACAGGGGCTGGGGGCATTGCTGAATATCAGCCAGCGTCGGGGCCTGAATCAGGATATCTTCGCCATCCTGCTCATCATCGGCAGCCTGGCGTATGGCATCGATCGCCTTCTGGTCTTCCTGCAGCATGGCTTCTTCCCCTGGCGACCGGAGGCTGAAGGATGAGCACCTCCCCCGCCACGGAGCCCAGGCCTTTGGAGGAGCCGCGCTCCGCCGAAGCACCGAATCCGCCGCCATCCGGGAGACCCCCGGTGGTGCGATTCTCACAGGTCAGCAAGACGTTCTTCGCCGGAACCCCCAGGGAACATACGGCTGTCCGGGATGTCTCGTTTGAGGTCGAAGACCTCGAGGGGCACGGCGAGTTCATTGGGATTCTTGGGCCTTCCGGTTGCGGCAAATCGACTGTTCTGCGCTGTATCGCCGGGCTGGCGCCGCATCATCCACCGACCAGCGGCGAAGTGAGTGTGATGGGACGTCCGGTGCTCGGTCCGGGAAGCGACCGGGGGATGGTTTTCCAGGACTACACTTCCTTCGATCATCTGACTGTGCTGGATAACGTCGCCTTCGGACTGGAATGCCAGGGCATTTCAACGGCGGACCGATATGAGCAGGCGCGTCACTGGATTCAGAAGGTGGGGCTGAATGTCGACCGGGATGTGTACAAATTTCCGCATCAGCTGTCTGGTGGGATGCGGCAGCGGGTCGCCATCGCCCGGAGTTTGATTCTGCATCCGAAGCTGATCCTCATGGACGAGCCCTTCGGAGCACTCGATCCTGCCACCCGACTCAACATGCAGGATATGCTGATCAGCCTCTGGCGGGAACTGGAAGCCACGGTCTTTTTTGTGACGCACAGCGTGGAAGAGGCCATTTATCTGGGGGATCGCATCTACATCTTTTCCCCAGCCCCGGGAACTATTCTGAAAGAGATGCGGGTCCCGCCGCCGGATCGTCCAGCGAAAGAGATGCAGCGGGACCAGGCATTTCAGGACCTGGTGTTTGAAGTCCGGGATCTCGTCGAGACCTTAGAATCGGAGGCGCAGGCGAAACGTCGGCCTGCCACCTAAGGTCCACCATGACGCTGTCTCCCCCCACACCGCAGGAAGAGCTGAAGGAAGGCATCAAGACCTACCTGCATCAGGTGCTGGATGCGGAGTCACAAAAGGAAACGCTTAGTGGCAAGGCCGCGCGGTTTGTCCTTGAGGAGCCGCCCGATGCCGGACTCCAGGCATATGTGAGGGCGGCCTTCCTGTACGAGCCCAATCTGTTAGCGCTCGCCGCAATTGGCGGAGCGACTGCGATTCTGGCGACCTGGGCACTGCCACTGGTCGTCGCGGCAGAATTGGCGTATCTGGGCGGCATGGTCTCGATGCCGAAGTTTCGGCAGGCAATTGATCGTCAGATCTGGCAGCGCAAGCGTGAAGCGTCGCAAGCTGCCGCGCCTCCTGCGGCCCCCATTCGACCTCTGGGCGAGATCCTCAAAACCCTCCAGCCAGCGAACAGGATGCGTTTTGAAAACCTGAAGTCCGCCTGTGTCGACATGCGAGACATCGCCCGGGATGTCCGGGGGAGCACCACCACACAGGACTCCGGCATGGAGTCACTCCTCACCGGAGATCTGGACCGGTTGCTCTGGACTTTCCTGCGCTATCTGATCGTGGAAGAGGCACTGGAGCGCTTCGCAATGAGCACCGATGCCGGCGCACTGCAGGATCAGATTGCACAGCTGGAGGAACGCATCGCCAAAGCCCAGACAGCGGATGATGACCGGCTCCTGCGTTCCCTGAACGACAGTCTGGCGACCGCCCACGCTCGCATGGAGAACTTCCAGCAGGCAGTTCGGAACAGTGAATTCGTCCAGGCAGAACTTGACCGCATTGAGGGGAAAATCCGGGCGATTACGGAGATGACAGTAAATCGCTCTGATCCGGGGTTCATCTCCAGCCAGGTCGACTCAGTGGTCCAGAGTATGCGGCTGACTGAGCAGACCATCAGCGAACTGAACCTGGTCACCGGGCTGACCGACGAGTACTTCGAGCCTCCAGCTATCCTGGAAACGCACTGACAGGAGCTGCCATGCCGAACGACGCTTCCACCACACTTTCCGTCGCGACGCCCCTCGATAAGGGGACCGGTCAGACCCGGAGTCTGCCGGACTGGTTTCCTGGTTGGGCACAAAAGATGGCGGAACTGTACTTCTCCGGCACGACTTCCATGTTCCTGCTGCATGGGAATACCTATGACGTCGTGGAATCAAGGGATGCCGCGGGGCAGGTGAAGTACTCCGGCATCAGCGAGTTTCTGGCAGAGCAGTTCTTTGGACGCTGGGACCTCGTTCTGGTGTATGACCTGGCGCGGGGGCTTCGCTGCCTCGCCGGCTCCAATGAGAAGCGACTGCAGGAGATGATCGTGACCGCGAACAAGCGGCTGGGTGATCTCCAACAGATTCCGAAGGACCCTTCGGCGGTCCTCTCCCTCCTCGATAAGTTCGTGACCCGCAACATCATGGCCGGCGACAAGGAGCGGCTGCGGGTCGGGGTCATCATCGAGGATGCCGGGTACCTGGCACCGGAAGGGGATGCGGGACGGCTCAATCTGGGGGCATCGACCAATATCGTGACGCTGATGAACTGGGCGACCAGTCCTTATGTGAAGCGGATCAACATGGCGTTCGTGCTGATCAACGACAAGTTGTCGGTGATCAACGGTCGACTCTCCTCGAATCCCCATGTGGCAGCATTTGACGTGCCGCTGCCAACAGAAGGTCATCGCCAGCGCTACATCGAGCACATCACCGCGGGTCGGGACATGGAAGCGCTGTCGATCTACGATGCCCCGGCGCTTGGCCGGCTGACAGCGGGGATTTCGTTCACCGACCTGTCGGTGCTGATTCAGTCAGCGATTGAGGGGGGACGTCGCCTCGATGAGAATACCTTCCGGGAGCTCAAAAAGCGGCTCATCGAACGGCAGGCGCAGGGCTTCCTGGAATTCGTCGAACCGCACTGGACGCTGGACATGGTTATCGGCCATGAGGCAGCGATTCAGCGCCTGAAAGATGACGCCGAACTGTTGCGCCGCGGTCAGTTAAAGAGCCTGCCGATGGGTTATCTCTTCTGCGGCCCGGTGGGGACCGGGAAGTCGTTCCTCGCCGAATGCGCTGCCGGTACCATCGGGATACCCTGTGTGGTGCTGAAGAACTTTCGGTCGAAATATGTTGGCGAGACTGAGGGAAACCTGGAGCGGGTGCTGTCAGTCCTCCGCGCCATGGGGCCAGTGGTGGTCATCATTGATGAAGCCGACACCCAGCTGGGCGATCGTGACGCCGGTGGGGATTCCGGAACCTCTTCCCGGGTCTTCGGGATGATCGCCAGTCAGATGGGGGACACGAAGTACCGGGGGAAAATCATCTGGATGCTCCTGACCGCTCGTCCGGACCTCCTGCCGATTGACATCAAGCGGCAAGGGCGGGCGGAGGTCCATATACCCCTCTTCTACCCCGGTACCCAGGACGAGATCAAGGCGATGTTCAGTGTGATGGCCCGGAAGCTGGGCACGACGCTCGATGCCGGGAGCGTGCCGGATGTGCCGTTCACTGGCAAACTCTCAGGGGCCGACATCGAGGGTATTGTCGGACGCGCCTGGCGTAAGTCGCTCCTGGCGGACAGCGAGACGCTCCGGCTGAGCGACCTGGAAGAATCAATCCTGAGCTTTCTGCCCTCCACGAACTCGCTGGAGAAGGAACTGCAGGAAGTCGCGGCGATGGTGGAGTGCACCGACCGCGAATTTTTGCCGCCGGAGATCGAAGCCCGCATCGCTTCGTACGGTGGCCGGGACCGGCTGCAGGAGCGTCTGACCGCGCTGAAGCAGCTGGTGGAGAGCATGTAGCGCCTGCGAAGAAGAACCAACTTTACGACGTCACCTGAAAGAGGACCCGAGACATGACCCGCACGAACTGGTTCGATACCACCACTGACCTCCCCCTGCTGAGCGAGCAGGTGCAGAAGCTGGAGAGTCTCACGCAGGCGATGGCGGATGGGATCATCGCCGCCGATGAGATCGCGGCCCAGGAAGCGCGGCTGGTGGCAGCGATGAAAGCGGCGGAGGGGCTGCTGAACGATGAACAACATGCAGCGGTGACCGCAGTCCTGCTGGAACTGTCGGCGTACAACATCATGGCCACCATGCACGAAACCCAGCAGATGCGTCTGAAGGCGGCCTTCAGCTAGTACACGGTGCCTTCCCAGCGACTCCGCCAGCGTTGCGGCGTGAAGTCCGGGATAGGACGAGGTTCAACCAGCGGCTGATTCGGCTCCCAGAAGGAGCGGAACGGCCGCTTTTCGCCTGTCTGGTAGAGATGCGTGAGGTACTTAAAGTCGCAGTGCGCGTAGTCCGCAACCCACTGGTCCAGGTCCCGGATCCCCATTTCGTGGAGTAGCTGCTGGCTATAGGCCACCGCTTCAATCTCGTAGGCGTGGAGTGCCGCGATCCGCTCCGGCGATTGCTGCACTTCGGCGGCGAAGCTGGTTTCCCGGGCGGCAGGGTCTGTATTCCACTGGACCGTATGCCCAAACAAATGAATCAGGATAAAGACGGCCTCTTCGGGATCGACTTCGAAGTCAATCTGCACTTCGCCGCCATCCAGATCGCCGGTGAAGGGATGCGCGATGTCCGTCAGCACAACCGGGAGGTTGTACTTCTGTTCCAGCCAGGCTTCGATGCGGTTGAAGAGCTGCAGGAAGTCGTCGGAGGAGTACAGCGGTCGGCACCTCTACATGGGGCAGTTGCCGTGCTTCTTCGGGGGTAGCTGCTCACGTTTGTTGCGGAACATCTCCAGCCCACGGATCAGCGCGGCACGGGTGTTGTGGGGTTCGATGACATCATCGACAAAGCCGCGTTCGGCGGCAATGTACGGATTCGAGAAGGTTTCCTCGTATTCCTGTTGGCGCTGTACCCGGACCGCCTCCGGGTTCTTCGCCTTGGCCAGCTCACTACGATACAGAATATTGACCGCGCCTTTGGACCCCATCACGGCGACTTCGGCTGAGGGCCACGCGAGGTTGAGGTCAGCGTGCATGTGCTTGGAGCCCATGACGCAGTACGCCCCGCCGTAGCTTTTGCGGGTGATCACAGTGAGCTTGGGGACCGTGGCTTCGCAGTAGGCGTAGAGGAGCTTGGCTCCATGCCGGATGACGCCCCCAAGCTCCTGATTCTTCCCAGGGAGGAAGCCAGGAACATCTTCAAAAGTGACAACCGGGATGTTGAAGGCATCACAGCAGCGGATGAACCGGGCCCCTTTGTCGGAGGCATCGATGTCGAGGACGCCAGCCAGGGACTTCGGCTGATTCGCCACCATGCCGACGACGTAGCCCCCGAGTCGGGCAAAGCCGATGACGATGTTGGTGGCCCAGAGCGGCTGGACTTCGAAGAAGTCACCATCATCAACTACCGCCCGAATGACATCTTTCATGTCGTAGGGCTTGTTGGGCTCATCGGGAATGATGGTCTGGAGGAGGGGATCGCGACGGTCCCGGGGGTCATCGGTGGGCCGGAAGGGGGGGTCTTCCATGTTGTTGGAGGGCAGGAAGCCGAGGAGGTGCCGGATCGCCTGCAGGCACTCGACCTCGTCGTTGGCAGCGAAGTGGGCGACACCGGTCTTCTGGGAATGCGTAATGGCGCCTCCCAGTTCCTCGAAGGTAACGTCTTCGTTGAGAACTTCCTTGATGACATTGGGACCGGTGAGGAACATGTGGCTGGTGTTCTTCACCATGAAGATGAAGTCCATCAGTGCTGGCGAGTAGACCGCTCCCCCGGCGCAGGGGCCCATGATGGCCGCGATTTGCGGCACGACCCCGGAAGCCTGGACGTTGCGATAGAAGATGTCGGTGTAGCCGCCGAGCGAGACTACACCTTCCTGAATGCGGGCGCCGCCGGAGTCATTGATGCCGATGATCGGCACTCCGTTGCGGAGGGCGTGGTCCTGGAGCTTGCAGATTTTCTGGGCGTGGCGCTCGCCGAGGGAGCCCCCCATCACGGTGAAATCCTGGGCATAGACAAAGACGAAGCGGCCATCGATGGTGCCGGAGCCGGTCACGACGCCATCCCCATAGACCCGGTCCACGCCGGGGATGTCCCGGGCAGCGGTGACGAAGCCATCCATTTCCACGAAGGAGTTGGGGTCGAGCAGGATTTCGAGGCGCTCCCGGGCGTGGAGCTTTCCCTGCTGATGCATCTTGGCGATTTTCTCAGCGCCGCCCCCCTGCAGGGCTTCCGCCTTCCGGGCACGCAGATCCCCGACCCGTTCGGCCTGGGACTTCGTTTTCACCCTGGGGAGGCGGCTGTCATCAGAGGGATGATCCGCTGCAGTCGGGGGGAGTTTGGTGGTGCTCATGGCTTACGGGTCTCCTTGGGCCGGCGCCACCGGCACCTCGACGTTGTAGCCCCCGGCCCGGAGATGCTCCGTGGCGTCGGGGTGAGTCGGCGATGCGTGATGTTCACCAGGCTGAACGAACTCCACAAGAATACCGGCGACCGACTTCGGATGCAGGAAGGTCACCTGCATCCCCTCGGCTCCCGGCCCTTCCCGTGGCGGGATGATCTGAAATCCCTGTTGCTGCTTTTCGGCCAGTGTTTCCGCGAGATCCTCGGTCTGGAATGCGACATGGTGGATGCCCGGTCCCCGCTTCGCCAGGTAATTGGCGATCGGGCTCGCTTCACCGAGCGGGGTAACCAGCTCAATGACGATGTTTTCGAGGTGAAACGCGCAACTGGTGACCCCCTGGTTGGGGAGGTCTTCCGTGGGAGGAGCCGGCAAGTTCAGCAGACGCGACCAGGTATCCCGGGCGGAAACCAGGTCAGCGACGGCGATGGCGATGTGCGCGACTCGCATGGACGGGACGGTGTCCTTCCTCGCACGGATGGAAGGATTATAGAGGGCTCGCTGATTAATCGAGGAGGAAGGTGCGGAGGTCAGGACGGAGGCGCGGGACAGCATCGTCCCAGATGATCTCGACCTGGACATAGCGCCGGTCATCGCCGGGGGTCTTGCCCTTGTCCAGGATGCGGCCTACTGCCTGAAGATAGACCGGCTCGCTGGAGGAGGCTTCCCAGTGCCGAATCTTGCTGAACTGCACCAGATCACCCGTGCTGGCGCTGCTCCAGTCCAGCTTGCCTGGGAACTCCCAGACCCGGGTGTCAGTGGCAGTTCCATTGGCGCTGCCCCCCGCGAAGAGGTCCGGGGTGGTTTCTTTTTTACGGCTGGCCATAGAGGTTCCTCCCGCCTGTCTGCACAACAACACTGCTCCCTTCCATGCATGGGTCAGGGCAGCAATCGCTGAGCATACCAGACTCTGTTGCCGCTACCGGGCAAATTTTGAGAAGAGGCGCTCTAGAGCGGTGAGCACGTCATCGACATCTTCGTCAGCGAGTCCGGCGTGCAACGGGAGACTCATTTCCTGTGCCCCTAAAGCTGCTGCAACGGGGAACTGTTCCGGAGTCCAGCTATACCTGGCGGCGTAGTAGCTGAACTGATGGACCGGCGTGAAATGAACCGAACAACCGATGCCCAGTTGCTGCATCGCGCTGACTGCGGCATCCCGACTGCAGCTGAACCGGTCGGGATTGAGGATGAGGGGAAAGAGATGAAAAGCGGCCCGGGCGGGAGTCTCAGCGCTCATAGGATCTGGCAGCAGCACACGGCAGTACTCCTTCACGATCCAGTCCGCGAGACCTTCCAGATAGCGCGACACCAGGGCGCCCCGACGTGCCCAGCGTGCATCCAGCGTCCGGAGCTGTTCCCGTCCGAGGGCCGCCGCCGGATCGGTGAGATTGCACTTGTAGCCGGGCTCGGTGACGTCGTAAGTCGGCCGGGCTCCCGGCTCGTAGCGCCGATGGGCATCGGCAGACATCCCGTGGAGGCGGAGCTGGCGCAGGCGGGTGTCGAAGTCCGGGTTGTGGCAGGTGAGGGCTCCCCCTTCGCCGGTGGTGAGATTTTTCGTGGCATAGAAACTGAAAGCGGCGAGGTCCGACAGGGTGGCAAGCGGTACCCCCTCCCAGCGACTCTCCACGGCATGGGCACAATCCGACAGCACGGGCACATCGGCGGCAGCGGCCCAGTGACGCAGGGCGGTCATGTCGCAGGGCGTCCCGGCAAAATGGACGGGGAGCAGCGCTCGCACAGCCGGAAGCGACGCCGGATCCGGCAGGAGCGCTGGGTCCAGATTGCCGGTGGCAGGATCCACGTCCACCAGCCAGGGGACCGCTCCGAGATGCTCAATGACATTGACAGTCGCGCAGAAGGTCATCGGAGTCGTGACGACCACGGTGCCAGGTCCGACTCCCAGGACTTTGAGTCCCAGTTCCAGGGCCGCTGTGCAGGAGTTCATTGTCGCGACATGCGGCACCCGCCAGTACGTGCGCAATTCGGCTTCAAAGGCGGCGCATTCGGGTCCGGTGGTCAGCCAGCCGGAGGCCAGGACCCGCTGCACCGCTGCGCATTCCGCGTCGGTCAGTACCGGTTTGCAGAACGGCAGGGGCGTTTCCCGAACAGGGGCTTCCGGACTTGTCAGGAGAGTGCTGGACATCGGGCATGACCTTTCTGTGCTGCAGCGGTACAGACACAGGGGTTCTATCGGCGCGCTGTCAGGCTGCTGAAGCCGAGAAAACATCTGTAGTCCTTCAATCAGATCGAATCAGGTCTATACTCGGGGCTGCCATGAACGGGTGCGGACCTCTTTCTGGCCGGCACTGCCAACTTGTCGGCCTCTTGCTACTGATGTGCAGCCTCCCGACCGTACCAGCCCAGGCTGGGCCGGAGCAGGCAGCCGCGCTCTTTGATCTGGGGCATGCCCATGCCCAGCCTCCCCTCCCCTGGAGCACCGGCATTTACTCGACGGTCTTCGCGACCGGAGTCCGGGCGATGTACAGCGGGATGGGACACCGGCTGGAGGGCACAGAAGATTTCTTCGTGGCCCTGCCAGCGGTCAGGGATGAGCATCCCTGTCTCGATGGACGGATGATGCGACGAGACACCCAAAGTGGTCTGCTGACCTGCCGGGTTATCGAAATTCGTCCGCACGGAAAGGCAGGTCCGGTGATCGAGGCGACCGTGGAAGACATCGGTCCCTGGAGCATCCGTGATCCCTATTGGGTTGAAAACGAGCGTCCCGACGCCGAAGACGGCTCGACCGAGAGCGGGCGGCGCACTAACCGTGCGGGCATCGACTTATCGCCGGCACTTGTCAAGGCACTGGGCGTCAAGAACTCCTCCAGAGTGGACTGGCGATTCAAGACGGATGCGGAGGGGAACATCGTGACTGTGACCCGGCCGGAGAAGTTCCGCACCTAGTCGCACATTGCAAGCAACAGCGTCGTACACTCCCCGGCGCTCATGGCATCTGAGTCCCCCATCATCGATCGCACACCCGAAGCCTGGTGGGTCCGGCTGCTGCTGTGGCCGATCCGGCTAACCGGCGATGAGCCACCGGACATCAGCCGACGACGTCGGCTCGCCTGCGCCATCGCCTGCTGGGAAGTCCTGGCGTTTCAGGCTGCCCTGATGCTGACGACGGGCGACATCATGACCGCACTCGCCCTCCATCTGAACTTCAGCAAGCAGTGGATTGGGCTGCTGGGAGTCCTGCCTGCCGCCGCGACGCTGCTGCACCCGGTGGGGTCCTGGGCAGTCGAGCGGCTTGGACGCAAAAAGCCGTTTCATCTGTGGCTGGTGGGCTGGTCCCGGGTTGCCTTTTTTGCGCCGGTCCTCACCTACCCCCTCTGGCCAGAGGCGTGGCAACGTCCGGGGGTGTTCGTTGGGCTGGTCATTGCCAACGCCCTGTTCGCCATCGCGACCAATGCCTGGCAGGCCTGGATGGGGGATCTGTCAGATGGCATCCTGCGTGGCCGGTTCTTCGGGATTCGTTATGCCCTTTCAGCGGTCGCAGCCCTGATCATCAGTCCGCTCTTGCTCCGGGCTCTCGGCCAGCATCCGACAGACGCCGATTTCTTTCGGCTCTTTGTCTGGGGACTCGTGGCCAGTGTGATCTCGCTGGTGATGATGCTGATGCAGGACGAGCTGCCCCCACCGCGACCGGCTGTGCTGGTCAGTCTGCGGGAGGCGATGCAGGCGTTGCTGCAGACGCCGAATGTCCGGCAGCTACTCGCCTTTCGGATGGTGCATGACTTCGGGGTACACCTCGCTGCGCCTTTTTGGCTGGTCTATCACCGGGAAGTGGCCGGGCTGAGCTTCGCGACCATCGCCTGGTTCAGCATCACCGCGCAGATCTGCGCCATCATCGGATTTCTCTTTTGGGGACGTCTTGCCGACCGGATCGGGCATAAACCGGTAGTGATCATCGGTGTACTCGGAGCTGGCATCACTCCGTTGTTCTGGTACTGGTACACGCCATCCACCTGGTGGATCATGTTCCCGGAGGCAGCGCTTTCCGGGCTCTTCTGGTCCGGGGTCGTGGCACAGAGCTATACGCTTATGGTCGCGAGTGCCCCGGCTGGAGTGCGGACCCATCTCCTCGCGCTGGTCTCCGCAGGGAGCGGCCTGACCGCCCTGATCGGCGGTGCCCTGGGGGGGGCGCTGGCGGAGGCCTCGCAAGGCTGGCGCTGGGCGTTCGGACCGGAAGAGGTCGGTTTTGCCCTCATCGGGCTGCATCTCAACTTCACACTCTCAATGGGATTTCGACTGGGGAGTCTGTTGTTACTGCGGGGGTTTTATGAACCCGGAGCCCGGGCGAGTCTGGCGATTCTGGGTCTGATGGTGACTTCTCGCGGATGGCGGCAGTTGCTGGCGATACCGATCATTGAATCAGCGGAGGGGTCGCCTCCCCAGTCAGCATCGTCGGGGCCAGCAGCCGGAGAATGACGAAGCCCATCAGCAGGGCAAAAGCCATCAGGATCAGCATCTGCAGGGTCGTGACCCGATTCCGGATGCGCAGATAGACGGCGAACAGGATGAGCGCTGTGGTTCCGGAAAAGACCGGCAGGGGGACCTGTTCCATTGCTATCCCAATCCTGCTTCACGCCAGCGATCCTGCAACTGGTAGCCAGCGACCAGCAGCCCGATGCCGATGACATAGAACCCGATGATGAGGGTCCAGTACTCCCGGGAGTAGAGATGCTCGGTCCCCTCGTGATCGCGAACCGCGAGGTACCGCGCGAGAAGTCGCGGCCAGAGCAGCGTGAAGGTCACGCCGACAACCAGGCAGAGCCAACCCGCGACCAATGGGACCTGCATCGTGAAAACGCGCTCCTAGTGTCCTGCGCCCCGATGCGCGCCATGCGCGTGGGCGGAGTGACCGGACTCCTCGGACTCCTTATGCTCCGGTGACTGACTGCGGCCCTCCAGGAGCATGGTGATGGTGAACTCTTCGGCGCCGCGACGCACCAGCAGGTCGACTGTTTCTCCCGGGTGATATGTCTGCAGGGCGTAGGTGTAATCGTAGACATTCCGGATGTCGATGGTCCCGAAACGGAGCAGTTGATCGCCGCCCCGAAGGCCTGCGTTCCATCCTGGGCCCCCTTCCCGGACTCCCTGGAGAATCAGCTTGTCGGTGACCGCGTAATCCGGGATGGTCCCGAGGTAGATGTTAAAGCCCCGACTGGTATCGATCCCCTGTTCCGCATCGGCACCATTCGCCACTTCTGTGTAGACCGGCGTGAACTCCGCCCTGGCCAGCGGTGCAAGGACCCGGTAGGCGAATGTCAGCACTGCAACCTGTCCTGGGAAGTTGATTTTCTCGATGGTATCGGAGGGCTTGTGGTAGTCCTCATGCGCCTTGGTGAAGAGCGAGAGGACCGGGATGCGCTGCGCAACAAACGGTGTCTGATCGGAGGGGCCGACACCATCCTCCGCAGTTGTAAGACGCAACGGGAGGCCTGCAGCGGCGACATCCACAGCATGCGGCCAGTCTTTTGCGGTCCCGGTCCCCAGCACGACCAGGGCCTGCTCGGCGTTCAGCCGTCCGATCATGTCCATGTTCAGCATCGCCACGACATTCTTGATGGGAAAAGGTGGGTGCTTGGTGAAGTGGCTGGATCCGAGCAGTCCCAGTTCTTCACCCGAAAAGGTCACGAAGCAGATGCTCCGCTTGAGCTGGTTTTTCTCTGCCGCAAAGGCCCGGGCGAGTTCCAGGACACCGGCGACTCCACTGGCGTTGTCATCGGCACCGTTATGAATGGAAGCCGGGTCCGCACTCAGGCTGCCGGAGCCCAGTCCGCCATACCCCAAGTGGTCGTGATGTGCGCCGATCACAATCACCTGATCGCGGTACTTGGGATCGCTTCCTTTGAGGTACCCCACGACATTTGAGGAGGTGGAGGTCTTCCGCGTCAGGGCTATACGGGCTGTGATGATCCCATCCGGGGCCGTAACCGCCACCGGCTCATAGCGGGTTTCCATCGCTTCCTGGAGCGCCTGGATCGAAAGTCCCGACGATGCCAGCAGGGTGTCGGCATGACGTCTTTTGAGCTGAAACACCGGGAGGCCGACTTCGCCAAAATTGCTGATCTGACGGAAATCCAGGAACTGATCCGCCTTGCCATCTGGGGTCAGGGGGCCATTGACGATGATGAGTCCGGCGGCACCCGCCTCCCGGGCACGAATCGCTTTATGTCGGGGATCGGAATAGCGCGTCATCATCCGTCCGGCGAAGGGGGAGTTCGGGTCATCAACCCCGGGCTCCTGACGCAGGATCATGACCAGCTTGCCGCGGACATCCAGGTCGGCGTAGTCATCCCATTTGTACTCGGGAGCGGTGATGCCATAGCCAGCGAACACGACTTTGCCCGACAGCCCTCCATTGGGGCTGAAGAACATGGGCATCCAGTCTTCGCCTGCCTTGAGTTCCGAGACGATAGCGCCGGCGGTGATGGTGCAGCGATTCTCCGGGGCGAGGCTGATGCCACTGGTGAAAGAGAACTCATCGAACCAGGTGCCGTTATCCCCCATTGGGGTCAGCCCGATGCCAGCCATCTGCGCGGCGATGTACGCCTCAGCCTTCTGACAGCCTGCCGTTCCGGTCAGGCGGCCTTCCAGGGCATCAGACGCCAGGTACTCGATATGGGCCCGAAGTCGCGTCGCATCGATCCCGGTGAGGCCGGGAACTGGCTCGGCAGCGAGTCCCGGCACGGTGCAGGTCAAGAGGAAGATCAGCAGGGCCGTGAGCGGCCGTCGCAAGGACATGCGCCAGATTCTACGCACGTTGCGCCGCTCCCGGACCACAGGACGAATCAGAAACCCACGGCCTGTCCATCCGCCCGACTGTCGCTGGCCCCCAGATAGCCACCGGTCGGCAGACTAACTATCGCCTGACCTCGTCCGAAACCGACACCCCGCGGCTCCAGCACAACCTCGTGCCCATGCTGCTGAAGGGCATCGATGATCGCAGTGGGAGTCCCCTGCTCTACTGCAACCCTGGCTTGCTCATCCCAGCGCCAGCGTGGCGCATCGAGGGCCGCCTGCGCGTGATAGCCCTGCCGGATACGCAACAGGAACTGCAAATGAGCTTGCGGCTGCATATGTCCCCCCATGATGCCGAAGGGTCCTGTGACCTCGCCGGAGTAGTCGAAAAAGCCGGGCATGATTGTGTGATACGGACGCTTCCCCGGCCCTACGCCATTGGGATGCTGCGGGTCAGGGTCGAAGCACGCGCCGCGATTCTGCAGGGCGATGCCAGTACCGGGAACCACCAGTCCTGATCCGAAGCCCATGTAGTTGGACTGGATCATCGAGACCATCATGCCGTCCGCATCGGCGGTGCAAAGGTAGACCGTCCCGCCCGGCCTGGCCCGGAGGTCCCCTGGATCTGATGCCCGGTCTGGCAGGGGCGTGAGCTGGCTAATCCACCAGTCTTCGTTGAGCCAGAGTGGTTCAGCGTGCTCTGGATCTGCGATGCAATCCCGGGAGCATCGGAAGGCGATCTTGATCGCTTCGATGGCAGCGTGCCAGAGTTCCGGCGACTCCGGATCCCGCGTGTCCACCTGCCAGGCGAGCAGTTGCTCCAGGGCGAGGAGCGCCACGAGCCCCTGGCCATTGGGAGGGAGTTCGATCAGACCAGCCGCGCCTGGGCTTTGCCCCCTGATGGGCGTGACTTCGAGAGTGTGATGGCCTGCAAGGTCCTGTTCAGTGAGGAAGCCACCAGTGGTGGCAGCGAAGCGGGCGATGGCTGAGGCGAGCGCCCCTTCATAAAAGCTGGAACAACCAGTCGCGGCGAGTTCTGCCAGCGTCTGCGCCTGTTCTGGCTGTCGCCACCACTCACCGGGAGCCGGCGACGTCCCCTCTCTCAGAAAGGCACTCCGCCAGGTTTCGAGTAACGGAAACTCGCTGGTCGCGTAGCGACGCGCCACGGCTGCCCAGCCACGCGCTGTCAGGGGAGCCACCGGGAATCCTTCGCTGGCATAGCGGATGGCTGGGGCGAACAAATCGGCGAAGGGGAGCAGTCCGAACTTCGCATGGAGATCTGCCCAGAGTCGGGGGGCACCAGGGACTGTCACGGGCAGCCAGCCGAAGTCCGGTACGGTGGTACTCCCCGCAGCAGCCAGCACGGCAGCCTCGCTCAGCAATCCTGGCGACTTCCCTGAACCGTTAAATCCGAAAAGCTGGCCCTGGTGACGAACAATCGCGAAAGCATCCCCGCCGATGCCGTTGCTGGTTGGCTCCAGGACCGTCAGGGCGATCGCGACTGCCACCGCAGCATCGACCGCGTTCCCACCATTGCGAAGCATCGCCAGGCCAGCTTCGGCAGCGAGGGGCTGGCTGGTCGCGACCATCGCCCGGGGTGCAAGGACCGGCATTCGGGGTGCGGGAAAGGGTGTCTCCCAGAGTTCCATGGCAGAACAGGGTACGCTCTGCAGCGTTATGTCGACGCTGGTCATCGACATCGCCGACCGGGCACCCCGTCCGCACCCCTTCCGCAAAGCTCCCATCCGGAGCCTGCTGATGGCATTGTGTGAGGAGCTGCTCCCTGAGGCGGATATCGAGCTTTCGGTTTCACTGGTCGGCGATCGGCGGATGCGGCAGCTGAATCGCAATCATCGGGGGTACGACAAAACGACAGATGTCCTCTCTTTTCCCCTGGAAGCAGACCTGCGTCCAGTAGTAGCGGGCACTGCCCCGGTGCCAGCGAATCTGGTGCTGGGGGATATCGTCATTAGTCCAAAAGTCTGCCTCCAGCAGGCGGCGGACTGGGGCTGGACCCCAGGGGAGCGTCTGGCGCAACTGCTGATCCACGGATTGCTGCATCTGCTGGGCTATGACCATGAACTGGAGCCTGAGCGACTGGCCATGGAAGCGCTGGAGGATCGGCTGTTCGCCCATGTCGCAGCCCGGGACCTTATTTTGGATTTACACAGCAAGTAGAACACTCCGACAGGGCGTCGCATGCCGCACCCGACGTCTATACTCAATCCGCGTGAGTACTGCCGAATTCTCCCAGGCTGAAACAGCTTCCGCAGTCACGGGGAGCGCATTACCGGAACTGCCGGGGTGGGCGTGGCTGATCCCGTGGCTGACGGTGTACGTCATTGAGTTGCCTTCGCTGCACTGGCTTTGGGGATTCGCGCTCTGGCATGGTGGGAGCCTGGGACTCCTGCTGCCGCTGGTCCTGTATCTGGCACTCGGCGCTGGCAGCTGGTTGCTGGGCTGGATCATCGAGCCCGTCGTCAGTGGCCTGACAAAACGGGAGCGAAGTCGTTCTCACAGCCGGATCTGGCAGTTTTGCTGGGCCGCGATGCTTGCCTGGGGTCTGTGCGGGCTCACCTCTCCGCTCTTTCTGTGGTGGAGTCCGGACAGCCATCCTGCCACTGTCTATGCCTGGCTGGCCACGATCACCGGATGCGTCCTGGGACTCGGCATCGCCCAGGGAGTTGTCCGGGGACTCACCGCTCCGATGCAGCAGAGTGACGCCGATGTGACGCCATCGAAGCGAGCCCGAAGCGTCCTGCTCGGGACAGTTGCGATGGCGGGGATGGTGGCGATGGGGCACGCCTGGGCTCACATCACGCCGCCTCGTCCTGGTACGACGCCACCGCCTAATGTGCTGCTGGTAACCCTCGATACGGTGAACACGAGTCGGCTCGGACTCTTCGGGCATGAGCATGAAACGATGCCGACGCTATCCCGGCTCGCCCGGGAAGGTGTGTCATTCACGAGTGCCTACGCCCACATCCCATTGACTCAACCGAGTCATGCCACGATCTTCATGGGATTACAGCCGCAGGCGATCGGGGTCTATGAGAATCAGCGTCCGACTCCCTTTCGTCACGTCACACTGGCGGAGAGCTTCCGTGAGGCGGGGTACTTCACAGCCGGCGTCCCGGCATCGCGGGTCATGCGGGAGAAGTTCTACATCCATCAGGGCTTTGATCGCTGGCCGGAGCGATCAGCGGAACGTGGCATCCGAAGCCTGCAATGGGTTCGGCTAAGTCCGCTGCGGCTCCTGCGGATAGTCTGGGGGAGTCCACTGGATTTGGCGCTGCTGATCGACGATGCCGAGTACTCCACGACCAGGGCGTTAGAAGCAGTGGAGTACTCCGCTCACCGGTCCTGGTTTATGTGGGTGCATTACTACGACCCCCATGCGCCGTATGTGGTGCCCAGGAGCCCTGTCGGGAAATACAACTTTGAGCCCTTTGAGACCCCCGGGTTTGATCCCGCAGAGCTGGGCCAGGTTAAGGAACTCTTCAACATCTCCTATTGGGGACTGAAACCGCTCCTCGGCGCCTGTTACATGCAGGACCACGATATTCGACCGTTGGAAGCATCCATCACTGAGATCGCGGATTTGCGTCGAGCCTACGACGCCCAACTCAAGTACACCGATGAGTGGCTGGGAAAGCTTCTTAAGGGGCTGGAGGATCGCGGCGAGCTGGAAAACACGCTGGTGGTGGTCACGGCGGATCATGGAGAGGGTCTGTTCGATCATCAGTACTTCGGACACAACTTTTTCCTGCATCAGGAGGAGGTCCATGTCCCGCTGATTTTCTGGTGGCCCGGACGCATCGCACCACAGGAAGTATCGGAACCTGTGGGCCTGAGCGATCTCTTTCCCACAATCCTGAGCCTCGCCAGGCTAGCGCCGCCATCGCGCTGGTCCCGAATGCCTGATGCGGTGAAAGGGCGGGACCTGGCGGAGCGGGTGCTCGCGACTAGCGCTGGCCCCAGCCCTGCTCCTGTTTACCTGCAGCAATTCACTTTCAGCCGGGGGGCCATCACCCCAGATGGGCAGCAGGTGCTCTTCCAGGCGGTCAAGGGGCGAACCGCCTATGCGGCTAATCCGTATCCGGGTCCGATGTGGAAGTGGTACGACCTGAAAACACCTATGGGAAGGCGTACGAACCTGGCGGGTGAGAATCCCGACGCGCTGCCGCAACAGGAGTATCAGCAGTTCAATCGCCTGCAGGCATTACTGGAAGGGCTCGCCAGAGACATCGATGGAGTCGGAGTTCAGGAGATCAATTTCCAGGGCTATTTGTCGATGGCGATTGACGATGCTGAGCGCAAGGCACTGGAGTCGCTGGGATACATCTCCCCCAGTGGCGAAATCACGTTGCCCGATGAGTCGGCCTGTGAGCAGGAAGTCGAACAGACCGCTGCGCGCAAGGCCGAACTGGCCGCCAGTGCTGCCAGTCCTGAGCAATCTTCGGAGATCCCTGCTCCGGAGGTGACTGAATGAGCACGACTCCAGTTACCCCGCCTGAAGCATCAGTTCCAGCCACAACCACTTCAGCAGCCGCATGGCCCTGGTGGGCCTGGGCGATTCCGTGGATTGGCCTCTGGCTGATGGAAGCGCCTCTCCTCATCTGGAACTGGGGTTTCACTCTGTCCAAGGTCGGAGCGCTCGGGCCACTGCTCCCCCTTGGCATGTATCTCGGGATGGGGCTGGTCTGCAGCACCGCGGCGGCGCTCGTCGGCTGGATATTCCGTCGGATTCGAAAGTCGAGTGAAACAGAAGCCCAATCGCGCTGGCTTTTTCGGTGCGGCATCGCAATCGCCTGGGGAGCCCTGGCCGGAGGGTTGGGGTTGTACAGCCTCCTGTTCAGCAATCCCCTCCAGAGCCAATGGCAGGCACAGGGCGCGACTTTGCTGGGAGCGGCATTGGGAGGGGTGCTGAGTCTCCTGCTGGCGCGACTCATCGACATCGCCCCCCCACAGCGTCTGGGACAGCTCACCCTGTTGCTACTTGTCGGGAGCCTCGTGGTCATGCCATCACGACTTCCGGCATGGCCAGGTGCAGCGACACAGCCGAACGTTCTGCTGATCTCCATCGATACAGTCAATGTGCGGCATTTGAGCACCTATGGATACGACAAAGAGACAACGCCGAACCTGACCCGCATCGCAAATGAGGGGGTGCTATTCGAGAATGCGTGGTGCCATGTCGCGCTGACAGGACCTTCGCATGGTTCCATTTTCTCCGGCTTGCAGCCGCAGGCGTTCCATGTGTACGACAACGCGAAACCGTTGCCCTTGCCGCTGGAAACACTGGCTGAGCTATTTCGTGAGAAGGGGTACTTCACGCTCGGGATTCCCGGCAACCTCGTGATGCTGGAGGCCTACAACATGCACCAGGGCTTCGACCGGTATCCCCAGCGGTCACAAGAGCGGGGACTCAAGTCGCTGCAATGGGAGCACACCCTTCCCTGGCGGATCCGTCGGGTGATGTGGAACGATCGTGCGACCACGGCGGTAATGGTCCACAACGCGCAATCGCAGAATCGTCACTTTTTCGAGTCGTTGCCGCTGGCAGGGTCGCGGCGCTGGTTCACCTGGCTGCATTACTTTGATGCCCATGCGCCCTATGAAGCCCCCGATGAAATGCTGCTGGAGCCGCGGGAACTGCCGGACCAGGATTTATCTGCGCTGGGGAGCATCCCGGGCCTGTTTAATCTGTCGCATGTAGCACTGGAGCCGCTGTATGGCAATTGCTTCCTGCAGCACCATCAGGTGAATCCACTGGTGGCGAGTCCGGAGGAAATCCGCGATCTCATCCGCATCTACGATGCTCAATTGCGCTACCTCGACCAGGCACTGGGGGAGTTGTTCGATCAGCTCAGGGCATCTGGAGAGCTGGACAACACCATCATCGTGATTTGTGGAGATCATGGTGAAGCGCTGTTTGAGCGGGGCTATTTCGGCCACAGCTTCTTTCTCCACGATGACGAGATGCGGGTCCCGCTGATTGTCTGGTACGGCGATAAGCTTAAGCCGGGACGGGTGTCACGGCCAGTCGCGCTGAGCGACATCGCCCCCACGATCGCGGAGATGGCAGGACTCCGGACTCCACCAGCCTGGAAGCGACAGCCTGCTCTTGCTGGTCGCTCCATGGTGCGACTGCTTGAAGGAGAGGATGACCCTACCTTTGAGACGGTGTACATGGCTCGCTTTGATCATGCCCGGGGGATGGTGACCGCCGATCAGCAGAAGCTGGTCTATCAGGCCGTGCTGGGCAAGACTGCACTGGCGGCGCGTCCCTGGTACGGTCCGCAATGGTTGTGGTTCGACCTGGAGGAAGATCCGAAGGAAGAGCTGAACCTGGCAGGTCGGGACCTTACCGCGTTGCCCGATGACGCCTATCAGCGCCTGTTGCGGCTGCAGGGCCCATTGCTGGGACTCTCCAGAGACATCGATGGAGTCCCGGCAGAGGACATCAATTTCCAGCAATACCTGGAAGCGGCGGTCAGCGAACAGGAAGCAGCGATGCTCCGGAGTCTGGGATATCTCCAGGGACCGAGTTCAAGTGGACCGCAGTCCGAAGCGGCCTGCGAGCAGCCGGTCCGGTACACCCCTGCAGCGGAACGCTGGCGGTCCGATACCGGTAGCGATCCGCGTCCGATGCCTATGGGATTCCAGACCTATCGCTGGCCAGAGGACGTGTCAATCGCTGCCTCTCCCCGGTTCTGATGTCTACGGCGTCCCCTGACCAGAAGGGAGCGTTATCCCTGTCCGCAGGTGTTCTGCTACTCCCCTGGGTGCTCTGTTGGCTGACTGAAGTGCCAGTCCTGTCAGGGTGGGGCTTCGGCGGCGTAGCGATGCTGTTCCCCCTCGTGCTATATCTGCTGGTGGGACTACTGCTGCAGGTGGGTATTGCTGCAGCCTGCTGGTGCGTTCGGCGCACTACGCTCAGCCATCGACTGGGGTACTGGTCGCACTGGACTGTCGCTGGCAGCATGGCACTCGGGCTCCTGACACACACGATCCTGTTTCAGAATCAGATTGAAGTGCCGCAATACGGCATCGTATCGATTCTGATGGGAGGGCTCGGCGGACTTGCGTGTGGTGGGGGCTTCGTGCGAGTGCTGGGACGATTCCCCGCCTGGCAGTCAGTGGCTGCGGTGTGCGGGCTGGTTCTGCTCCTGAGCATTGGCACAAATCAGTGGCAACGTCAGCAGTGGCGACCATCGCAACGTACCAATGTCCTGCTCGTGACCATCGATACTTGTCAAGCACGACGGCTTTCTCCGTATGGATACGAACTTGACACGACGCCATGTCTGAAGCAGCTCAGCGAAGAGGGGCGACGGTTCGATCGGGCGTACACGCCTATCGCCCTTACCGGTCCCGCACACGCGTCGCTCTTCACCGGGCGACATCCGCTGGAATTGCAACTCACCGACAATCTGCGGCCCCTGTCTCCCCGATTTCAGACGCTGGCAGAGGTCCTGCGGGGAGCGGGGTACCGCACATTGGGCGTACCGGGAAACATGATGGTCCGCAGCCGTCAGCACCTGCATCAGGGGTTCGACCGCTATCCACAAGCGGCAGGAGCGCAGGACCTGCGGTCGTTGCAATGGGAACATTCCCTGCCCTGGCGCGCTGGACGACTGTTGCTGGATCGGCAGTGGACACTCTCCCGCTTTGTGCCTGATGCGAGGATTCAGACAGACACCGCTTTGTCGCTCATTAAGCCCGGCGGGCCTGCACCCTGGTTTTGCTGGGTGCACTACTTTGACGCCCACTCCCCGTATGTGGCGACCACTGATCATCTGCTGGAACCTGTCAGTACTCCGCAGGATCTCTTACAGGAACTCTGCTCGCATCACGGACTCTATGACCTCTCTTACGGTCCGATGGCGGACCTCTTTGGTGAAGAGGTCATGGAGGAGCGGGGCATCACTCCACTCGTAGCCGCTCCCAGTGAACTGGAGGATGTCCGACGAATGTATGACGCACAGCTGCGGTACATCGACCAGCAGCTGGAGCGTCTACTGACTACGCTCCGCACTCAGGGCATGCTGGATAACACCATCGTCATCGTGACTGCTGATCATGGCGAGATGCTCTTCGAACAGGGGTATTTCGGGCACTCGTACTTCCCATGGGAGGAGGAACTCCACATCCCGATGATCTGGTGGTGGCCCGACAAAATCGCGCCTGGTGTGTCATCGGATCTGGTGATGCTCCAGGAGATAGGCCCTTCGGTACTGAGCTGTCTGGGGATCGATGCAGCATCGGCCGCCTTTCCTGACGAACCAACGATGCTCGCACAGGTCCTCCTGCGTAAGGCAGGGGAGAGCTCTCAGCAGTCGTCGCCCCAGCTGGCGATCCGGGGAGATCATTCCCGGACCCTGCTGCTCCCTGATGGTGAAAAGCTCACCTGGTTTGCGCGTCGTGATTCAGCGACTCATGCCTGGCATCCCTGGACCGGTCCGGTGTGGCGGCTGGAACGCTCCACATCAGAAACAGAGATGGAGTCCATCGAGGAAGCTGATGCGATGGCCTACCCATCGTTTCCGACATGGGCTGCACAACTGGATGCCGCGGTCCGCGAACTGGAGGGAGTGAGTCTGCCCGACGTGAACTTCCGGGGGTACGCGAAGGGACCGCAGGACGCATCCGCCCGGGCGATGCTCCAAAGTCTGGGTTATCTGCAGGGGCAACAGGATGTTCCTGCGGGTCGCCAGACCCCTCCCCCACCCCGTTATACGCCGGCGGCGGCGGCACTGCGTGACACGCCTGAGCCTGCGGATCGGACAGTAGAATGACCCCGTGCCTGATGAACTCCACCGTGCACTTCAGCTGCTGACCATCGTACCGGTGGTCTTTGCCAGCCTCGTGCTGCATGAGGTGGCCCACGGACGTGCTGCGCTGGCGCTGGGAGATGACACAGCCCAGCGTCAGGGTCGACTGAGCCTGAATCCGTTGCGGCATCTGGACCCGGTGGGTCTGGCGGTGTTCGTGATCTGTCTGCTGGTGCTGCATGTCGGATTCGGCTGGGCGAAGCCGGTGCCGATTGACCCCCGCAAACTGCAGGATCCCAAGCGCGACATGGCGCGCATTGCGATCGCGGGTCCGGCGATGAATTTCGTATTGGCAGGACTGGCTGCCGGCACGCTGTTTTTGCTGTCGCTGCTGGCGATCGTGGATGTCCCACGACTCCTCGACATCATCGCCACCAGCCAGGAGCTGCCAGTTATGCAGTCATGGCAGATGCTGCTGGGATTTGTGTTACTGGTTGCGGTCACCGCGAATCTGGTACTGGGACTGCTCAATCTGCTGCCGATCCCGCCGCTGGATGGATCGCGGATTCTGTACGCCATGCTGCCGTACTACTGGGGCTATCGGCTCTACCGCCTCCAGTCGTATACGATTCCAGCGCTGCTGGCGATCCCGGCACTGCTTATTCTCTACAACCTCTACCGGCTGCTCGCCCTCTAAGGAGCTATGAGTCCTACCACGCCATCTTCCCCTCCTCCCGCAGTTCCGGCATCCGGTGATGTCGTCGCCCGGCCACCGCATCCCATGGCGCGGATGGTGATGGTGGCAGTCGTCCTGCTCCTGGGGGGAAGTCTTGCCTGGTTCTTCACGAAACCAGGACCTCCTGGTGGCACGTCGCAGGAAAAGTCGCCTGTGGAATTTGCCAAGGGGTCAGAAGCGGACGAGCTGCAAGCCCGACTGGAGAAGCAACTGAGCGAACTGGCAGGGTCGATGTTCTCCTCGCCCTTTGCGGTGCTGACGCCGGAAAACCGGGCGCAGGTGGAGCAACTCGCGAAACCGTATCCGAAGGCAACCTTCGAGGAGAAGAGTTCCTCGTATGAGGAAAGCCCACAGCAGGGACAACTCTACCGGCTGATTTACAACTCACCTGACAGCGTGAAAGAGGTCCTGACGTGGTACCAGAAGGAATGGGCGGCTGAGTATCTGACAGTCCGGGAGCACACCGACGGCCTCGACGGGTACACGCTGCAGATCCGGGTACCGGGGCTGCATGTCGAACGGGACATCATGATCATCGCCGTGCCGGATCCAGTCACTGAGAAACCCACCACGCAGATTTGGGTCACGATTCGCAATACGCTGGTGCCGGGACAGGACCCGACATAGTGCGGATGAGGAGTTACAACGCGGCGACTCAGCAGACCGGCCAAGCGAGCGGAGGGCATCCGCTGGTCCGTGAACCACTCACGCGCCCGCAACGATGGGGCAGTTCACAGGCATCCGGCAGCCGTCGTGCGGTGTTCATAGATCGGGACGGTGTCCTGAATCGCCTCATCATCCAGGGCTATGTGCGACACCCCAATGAACTGGAGGTGATCCCTGAGGCGCTGGAAGGAGTGCGTCGACTCGCCCAGGAATCAGACTATCAGCTGGTGCTCTTCACCAATCAAAGCGTTGTCGGTCGGGGTGACATCACCCGCTCACAACTCGACCAGATTCACGAACACTTGCTGGAACTCATCGAAGCTGCGGGTGGACGAGTGGACCTGCTGCAGATTTGTCCACATGCGCCGTTCTTGCAGTGTGACTGCCGGAAACCGCGACCTGGAATGCTCCATGAAGCCGCCGAGCTGCTGAACCTGGATCTGAGCCAGAGCTGGGTGGTCGGGGATTCTGTCAGGGACATGCAAGCCGGCCGGGCTGCCGGCACACGACTGGCGTTCATTCGGTACCAGGGCTGGCACGATGAGCGGGAATGGGATCGACTCATCGCGGAATCTCATGCCGTGGATGTGATTTGCGAGCATCTGCTGGAAGCAGCGAGCTTTATTCTGGCTGACGACCAGGTCGCCGTCCGATAGCAATCAGCGGACTGAAAGTCGCTGCCTGACATCCTCGTAGTTCTCATTCTGTGCCGCGATAGACTGCAGGTCCTTCCTCGCCTTTGCCGGTTGCCCCTGTAACTCAAAGACCATGGCCCGTTCATAGAAGAGCGCGTGGAGTAAATCCTGCGGCCGTCCAGCTTTCCGCTTCAGTGCCGCTGTCAGCGTGACGCGGGCCTCTTCCAGGCGTCCCAGGCTGCGCAACGCCCGGGCGCGATAGAGCAGGCAAGCGGCATGGAGGGTGGTCTCATGTGTCAGCCCGTTGGTGCGCCCCAGAATCGCCTGCATCGCCCCGGCATCATGGGGATAGGTCGCACAGAGCAATTCTGCCCAGGAGAGAAGGAGGGCCAGGTCAGCGGGCATATGCGGGAGCAACTGCTCCAACAGCCGGAGCGCGTCTTCGGTCCGTCCCACCCACTGGTAGAGCTCAGCGAGCGTGAGCCAACAGCCAAGAATCCCAACTTCGATGTGAATCTCCAGTTCCGGTGTGACGGGCAGGGCGAAACTGGTAGACATGCCATGTCGCTGCAGGACGCTCCCCAGGCGGTCGCTCCCGACAGCAGCCCGCTCCAGATGGGGGATCGCGACAGCGGTGTCGCCCCGTTGGAGCGCCAGGACCGCCAGCATCCAGGCGGCATCAGGATGGGTCGATTGCTCAAAAGACTCCTGTGCAGCAGCATCGTGCCCGTTCATGAGCAGCTTTAATCCCTCGACCAGGAGTCGCTCCTCCGGAGAGAGCAGCAATTTGCCGAAGAATCCGAGGTCCAGGGAAGATGGTGCCTGCGTCGTTTGACTTTGGGAGTTGCGCGATTTGCCGGTGCTGGCTTTTGTCGATTTCGAGCTGCCTACTTTCGTGGTGTAAAAAAGCCCCGTCCCCGGCAGCCCGACCGTGGCATGTGTGCCTCGCGACCCGACTGTCACTTTCGCACCACGGGGACCCAACGATACCGACGCGCCAGATTTGCTGAGATTTAGCGTGACTCCGGGAAGGAGCCGGTGGCGGCGGAAGAAGCGAAAACTCATCCTGACCTCGCGTCGCGACAGATGCCGGGCGTACACATTCGCCGGGACTCTGTGCAGGATACCAGTCAGTCGGAGTGCTATTGTCGGTGCATCCGCGCCGGACGCCACACCGGACCGCGCATCAGAGGAACTGATCGTGAGCGCACAATCGACAGGACGTATCGCGGTGATCGGAACCGGCATTGCGGGTGCGGTGATCGCGCGTCGACTGGCAGATGCCGGACGAAATGTCGTGGTGTTCGAGAAGGCTCGGGGAGCTGGCGGACGGCTCAGCAGTCGTCGCAGCCCTACCGGAGGCTTCGACATCGGAGCACAGTACTTCACGGCTCAGAGTCCAGCGTTTCAGGACCAGGTGGAGTCGTGGTTGGCGACCGGGGCCTGTGCCGTCTGGAATGGACGCTTCGCTGAACGCGATAGTGGCACCTGGCGCGACATCACACCAACGGCCACACGCTATGTCGGGACGCCGGGGATGCACCAGATCGCGAAGCAGTTGCTGGGGACTATCGATGTTCAGATCGCCACGCGCATCACGAAAGTCCTGGGGGGACGTCGCACCTGGCATCTGAGTGCTGAAGATGGTCGTGCCTTCGCGCCGTTCACGCATCTGGTCGTCACGACCCCAGCGCCCCAGGCCTGTGACATCCTGCGTATCGCCGCGCCCAGCTTGGTGGAGCGGCTGGCGGAGGTCACCTATGCCCCCTGCTGGGCCGTGATGGCAGCGTTCGACTCGGACGTTGCGTTGCCCTGGGATGGCATCGCTCTCAGTGAGGGCAACATCAGCTGGATCGCCCGGGATAGCAGCAAACCGGGACGTCCGCCAGGGGAACGCTGGGTGCTGCACGGTGCCTCTGGCTGGAGCGCGGATCATCTGGATATCCCTGAGAGTGCGGTCGGCCAGCAAGCGCTTGTAGCTCTGGCGCAGCTTGCCAAGTCGCCTTTACCAGCGATCCGTGAGCTGCAGGCACATCGCTGGTTGTATGCGCAGGTGCAGAGCAGTCTGGAGACTCCCTGTCTTTGGTCAGCAGAACTGGGGATCGGGTATGCGGGGGATGGTTGTCTCGGGGCACGAGTGGAAGCAGCGTGGGAGTCAGGAGTCGCCCTCGCTGACGCGGTGTTAGAGTCGCTGGCGTAGCGGTCGGTTGGGGCTGATGCGTTACCATGAGATGACATGCAACCGGTCTATCCCACTTCGATGACGCTGGCGCAGGCGATGCACTTTGCCCTGCGGGAATATATGGAGCGCCATCAGCCGCGACGTCTTGCTGAGCCTGCGCTGCAACCCTGGGGCTTGCTTGCTCCGCGCTATCAGGAGGCTGCGGTTGCTGTGGCTGAGCACATGAACGAGCTGCTGGATGCGATCGGGTGTGTCGCAGTCCCGCAGGAGAGCGCCAGGAAAGCGCGCCTGAAGCGTCTGGCAGCGCATGAATATGCGGGCCTCGTGGAGCCCCTCGCCCGGATGCTCCATTTGCGGTATGTGAACGATCAGTTGCATACGCGATGGCACTTTGCCCCTGGTCCACGGGATGAGACAGCCCTCACCGATCCCAACATCACTTCATGGGAAGAAGCCCAGGAGGCCCACCGACGGTTGTGCCTGCATCGAGTCCGGTCGTTTCCCGTGCTTTATGAGCGAGCCGGGCTCCGGATAGTCCGGCAGAGTGCAATTGCGCCAGAGTCGGAACTCGCGAGCGAGGAGGTCGCATTGGGTGCGCATCTGCGAGCGTTCGATCTGAAGCTGGTCGCCCGGGGGATCCATGAAGCCTATGTCGCACGGCGGCGGTCGGCGGAGCAGGGCTCCGAACCATTGCCACGACTGGGTTCGACCCAGCGGATGGAAATTTTTGTGAGCAGGCAACAGGCGATCCCGGAAACGCTGCCAGACAATCCCAGCTTGCGCCAGTGGGAGAACCTGCCGGAGTATCTGCGGTTCTCCAATATCGAAGCGGCGCGACTGGCCTGGGTCCGGTTCCGGGCGGTCGGGCTCGACATCGTGCCGGTGTCTCATCCCGGGACAGCACTAAGCGCTGCAGATCTTCAGGAAAAGCAGGAGGTGCTGGCCGAAGCGAGCCATGTCCACTGGATGAACGAGCGGGTCCTGCGCGGATGGACTTATGCGCCGGGTCCCAAAGACATGCAGCGTCGGACCCATCCCGACTTGCGGCCCTGGCAGGAACTGGGGGAAGCCGAGCGCGACAAGGATCGGGAGCAGGTCCTGGACTTGCCTGGCATTTTGGGTCGTGCGGGTCTCAAAATCGTGCCTCTTCTACCACCGACCGGGACCATTCTCCGGGTAATCCTGCGCTAGGACGGGATAATGGGTGGGATTCCCGGTTCTACCTAATTGAGAATGAGATGCAGGTCACAACTGGTGCTTCGGACTCCTTATAAGCTGCCTGCAGGATGTTCAGAGAGATGGGCATCCAGAAGGAGGCTGTTCATGACTCAAACGATCGACACCCACGTCACCATCGGCAGTCTGGTCGCCGGGGATCCCATGCGCGCCCGGGTCTTTGAGAAATTCCGCATCGATTACTGCTGTGGCGGGAATCGGACCCTCGCGGAGGTCTGCGCGCAGCAGCAGCTGGATCCTGCTGATGTGATGCAAGCGCTGGAGGAGCAGGCAGCGACGCTACAGGCGCGGGAAGCGCAGGTGGATTGGGAGACGGAGTCGCTGACCTCACTGATCCGACATCTGCTGGATACCCATCACGTCTATCTCAAGGAAGCCCTGGCCCGCCTGCAACCGCTGGCTGACAAGGTCGCGCGAGTGCATGGTGAAAACCATCCGGAACTGCTGCAGATCCGCCAGACGTTCATGGAACTCTCAGGCGAACTGCTGCCACATATGGCCAAGGAAGAGATGATCCTCTTTCCGCTCATCGAGCGGATGGAGGCGAGTGGTGGGGCCCAGGGATTCCACTGCGGCAGTATCGGGAATCCGATTGGGGTCATGGAGTTCGAGCATGACGCTGCTGGTGTACTGATGGCCCGTCTGCGGGAGCTCACCAGCGACTACACGCTGCCGCCCGATGCCTGCGGCTCATATCAGGCGCTCTATGCAGGTCTGGCGGACCTGGAGTTCGACACCCACATGCACATCCACAAGGAAAATGTGCTGCTGTTTCCCCGGGCGCTGGCTCTCGAAAGCGCCTGCCAATAAGGGGGAAACGACCTTGACGAGGCATACACGACTCAATCCAGCGGAACTGGAAATCGCTCTCTTCTGTGAGGGCCTCGAAATCGACGCGTCCTGCTCGCTTGAGCAGGACGCGCGTCTCTTTTCCCGCACACGGGCCGGGCTCGGCAGTGGGCTGGAACTCGTCATCCCGGGGGATCTCAAAGAACTCTGGATGAATGTGCCAGTGCTCGAGCCCTTCGTGCAGGGGTCTTCGTGGCTGCTTTCCAAAGAGAGCGCCGGGTACCTGGTCACAGATCGCAGGACCGGGGAGCGGTATCCCGTGAGTGTGCCGCCGGAGCCGGATTGGTACCAGCGGCAGACCAGTCGCGGCACTCCGATGACCCAGATCGGTGTCCTGCAGGGGACTTATCTCGGCATCTACATTAATAATGCCTGTGCCTTCTGGCATGAAGCAGAGCAGAGTCAGTGCAAGTTCTGCACGACAGGGCTCAATGTTGGCAAGAACGAGAAGGCGAAGAAAGAACTGGATGACGTCGCCGAGGTCGCGCTGGCCGCCAAGGAAGAATCGGGCGTCACATTCGTCCACTTCAACAGCGGTTACCAGGGAGGGCGGGACCTGGATCTCGCCGCGCCTTATGCCAAAGTCATCAAGGAGCGCGTCGGTGCCCTGGTAGGGATGCAACTGACCCCCACCAAGGATCTCTGGAAGTACGACTGGCTCATCGACCTGGGGGTCGACCACTTCTCCTTCTGCTACGAGTTCCACAACCCGGAGTTTTTCGCCCGCCTGCTCCCCGGCAAGGAGCGTACCTTTGGTCAGGAGACCTTCTTTAAGGCCATTGAGTACACGGTCAACAAGCTGGGCAGGGGGACGGTTTCCGGCGAAATCATCGCCGGCATCGAGCCCATCGAGGACACGTTGCAGGCGATTGACTGGATCACAGAGCGGGGCGCGTTCCCGACGGTCTGCATTTTCCGGCCGACCATCGGGTCGCAAATGGAAGACTGGCCCTCCCCACGATATGAGGATATGGTCCCGGTCTTCCGGCATGTGTACGAAGCCTGCCGGAAGCATGACATCCCCATCGGCCTCGCTCCGAACATCGAAGTCAGCCTGATCGTGCAGCCCAATGACTGCAAGTACCTTGTGTCCCGCGACTGGGCGTTTCACAGCTACGAAGGCAAGCTGAAGCTCATGCGCCTGGCGGCATCCGGGCTGTTTCGTCGCAAGCTGGCCCGACGTCGCATTTCCGTCAGCGCGACTGATCCTTCCGCCTACATGCCCAAGCCCGCTCCGGCATTGCAGACCCTGTAGGTTGTCACGTTACTTCAGGAGGCTCATACATGTCCGCAACTGCTCTGCAGGTCACCAGTCTGGAGTATCTGTTGCCGTTGATCACCTATCCGGTGAATGGTCCCGCCGATCTCGCGGCCGCAACGGCACATCTCGGAGGAGATCAGGCTTTGAGCAGCCATCTCGCTGCCTTCGGTCAGGCGATGGCCGGGCGTCAGTCCCACGAATGGGAGGAGGAGTACACCCGGGCGTTTGATCTGTCGCCCATCGCAGTGCCGTATGTGTCGATTCATCTTTACGGTGAAGAAAGTTACAAGCGCGGTCTGCTGATGGCCTGGCTGAATGACCTCTACGCCGCGCATGGCTTTACGCCGGAGGCCGAAGAACTCCCGGACCATTTTCGTTCCATCCTCCGCTTCCTGCTCACGGTCCCTGAGGCGGATGCCCGCGAGCTGGCAGCCTTTTGCCTTTGCGGTCCGGTCCAGTGGATGAAGGAGAAGCTGGAAGCCGCCAACAGTCCATACCAGCATCTGCTCAGTGCATTGCAACAGGTTATTGGCGAAGCTCCCCGCGCCGTTGATGGCTCCCCGCTTCCTCCTGCCTGGGATGTCTACAAGAGCGCGATGGCCGATGCCCTCCCTGGCTGGGACACCCGCACGCAATGGGAGCAGGAATTCGGAAAGGGCTAAAACGTCCTCCCTGCGTTTCCCAACACTGCAGCCGCCATGCGAGCGATACGCGCGGAGGAGCCCATAGGGGCTCCTCCGTTGTTGGTTCGCACTTCGCCGCAGACAGGCGGGAGTAATGGCCTATGCGGGTAGGGCTTCGGCTGCCATCTCCTCTCCGAAGGCTCCTTCAGGTTCCTTAAGGAACAGTGCACAGTAGACCGTGCTGAAGGCTGCGCCTCCTGCCAGAATGTAAAAGAACGTCGTACTGTCCACGAGGGAGAGCACGACCAGGTAGATCACAGCACCGACGTTGCCGTAAGCACCCGCCATCCCGGCGATCTGGCCGGTCATGCGCTTGGAAATCATGGGAATGATGGCAAATGTGGCTCCTTCGGCACCCTGCACAAACACGGAGCAGAAAATGGTCGCGGCCACAGCCATCCAGACTCCCCAGGCCACGTTGATCTGCGCCATGAGCAGAAATCCCAGGGCAATGCCGCCCATGTAGACCAGCATGACGGCTTTGCGGCTGTGCATGGAGTCGGAGATCAGTCCTCCCAGTGGGCGGGCGACCAGATTCACAAAGGCGAACGACGCTGCCACCAGTCCGGCAAACTCAGGGGTCAGGGTGAACGTCTGCTCGAAGAATGCAGGGAGCATGGAAACGACGGCCAGCTCAGCGCCAAAATTGGTGAAGTAGGTGGTGTTCAGTGCGGCGACGCTGTTAAAGGAGTACCGCATGTCTTCCGGCACGCCGGCTTTGAGATGAGGCAGGTTGACCTGCAGGGATTTCACGACATGGGCGATGTACATGAGTCCAAGAAGACCCCAGATCGCCCAAAGGAACGGCTGCGAAATGATGGCTGCTGTATTGCCGTCCTGCCCATTTCCGAGTGGGATGTTGGATGCGCGCCAGGCCAGGACCCCGAGCGCTCCCATCAGCGGGAACGACCAGATGAGGTACTGGACCAGATCGCCATAACTGGAGACCAGGAGGGGCTGCATTTTCTTGACACCGACGAATGTCATCCCCTCGGGAGCATCCCGCACCAGGAAGAGATACCAGACGCCATAGACCAGGGAGACGAGGCCATTGACGAAGAGCGCCCAGCGCCATCCCTGTTCAATGCCGCCAAAGAAGTCCAGGGCCAGCCAGGGGAGGGTCATCGCTGCCCAGGCCGAGCCAAAGTTGCCCCATCCCGCATAGAAGCCCTCTGCGCGACCCACAGTCTTGTGCGGGAACCACTGAGCGATCATGCGGATGCCAATCACGAATCCCGCGCCGATGGTGCTGAGGACCAGGCGGGCGACCAGCAACTGCATGAAGTTGCTGGCAAACGCGAACACGAAAGTCGGGATCGACATGGTGATGAGCAGGATCGAGAAACAGATCCTGGGACCGTAGCGGTCGATCAGTGCGCCAACCAGAATGCGTCCGGGAATGGTCAGGGCTACGTTGCAGATTGCCAGCAACTTGATGTGGTCTGGCGTCAACCAGTCCAGATCGCGGACCATGGTGGTCGCGAGGGGGGCCATGTTGAACCAGATGTAGAACGTGATGAAGAAGGCGATCCAGGTGAAGTGCATCACCCGGATGTTTTCCCGACTGAAGTCAATCAGTTCCGGAACGTTTCTGGCCATGATCTGCCAGTCCTTTCTGCTCTGGGAGCGCAACGCGAGCTAACAGGGCTTCTCCGCCCCGCGCCGGGTGTAGAACCACCAGTTGATGACGATGTTGATGGCGTAGAAAACCGCGACACCGCTAAAGAAAGCCTTCGGGGATCCCGTAGCTCCGATGATGGCACCCAGGAGCGAAGAGAAGACGAAGGGACCATAGGCTGCCACTGCTGCGGTCCAGCCGATGACTCCCCCGGCCTGACGGGGCGAGTGCGCGAAGATGACCGGAATCTGGCGGAAGGTCGAGGCATTCCCGATGCCACTGAAGAAGAAGAGTCCCAGCATCAACCAGAGGAATACCTGGAACTGTGAGAGGTCGGTCGGAGCGGTGAAAGGCACCACCAGTAGCGCGCAAATCAGCAGACCGATCCCGCTCACCATGGTGATGACGCCACCGCCAATCTTGTCTGAAATCGGACCGCCAACCACACGGATGAGGGAACCGACCAATGGACCCAGCCAGGCAAACTTCAGCGGATCCGGAGCTCCTTCAAAGCCGCCATAGCAGGACTTGATGAGCATCGGGAAGGCGGCGGAAAAGCCTGAAAAGCTGCCGAAGGTCATGATGTAGAGTGAAGTCATCAGCCAGGTGTGCTTGTCCTGGAAAATGTCGAGTTGCTCCTTAAAGGAGGCCTTGATGGGGATGCTGCGGAGTTCTGTCCAGGCGACCACCCCAATGACCAGCAGGAGCGGGATCATCCAGAGAGTGGCGTTCTGGAGCCAGATCGGCTGGCTCTGCTCACCGCGAGTGAAAGTCTGCGCGCCGCTGCTAATCGCGCCAAAGGCCGCAAAGCTGACGATCCAGGGAGTGACGACCTGCACGAGGCTGACACCGAAGTTGCCAATCCCTGCCTGGATTCCCAGTGCCGTTCCCTGCAGTCGCTTGGGAAAGAACTGACTGGTGCTCGGCATGTAGCTGGAGAAGTCACCGCCGCCAAATCCGGAGAGGAATGCCAGGACCATGAAGACCGACCAGGGGGTCGAGGGATTCATGACGGCAATGGCCAGACCGATACACGGAATCAGCTTCAGAAAGATGCTCCAGGTGATGACATGTCTGGTCCCATAGAGCGGGATCAGGAAAGTGTGAATGATGCGCAGTGTTCCGGCAGCGAGCCCGGGCATCGCCGTCAGCCAGAAAAGCTGCTGCGTGTCGAAGGTGTAGCCGATGGCTGGCAGGCGGACCACCACTGCACTCATCACAAACCAGCTGGCGAATGACAGCACCAGCGCAATGGTCGTGACAGTGAGAGTGCGCCAGGCAATCTTTTTGCCGGTCGCCTCCCAGAACTCTTCACGCTCTGGCTCCCATTGCGTCAGCCAGGAGCCCTGAACCAGCGTCTTCTGTTCTTCGGAAAGCTGTGATCCTGCATCCGGGGCCATACGAGCCTCCATCCTCTCGCCGAGTATCAGCAAGCGGACTAATCTGTGGACTGTCTGTCACCGACTCAACAGGACGTCACAGCAGCGAGACTCACATCCCAGCCCCCGCTGGGGTGCCCACGATCAGACGTGGTGGTGCAGGCTCTCCTGCAGGTACGGGTCGTGACGTGGTACCAGTGGTGCTTGCCCCAGCGCGCCGATGAGCACCCAACCCGCGATACCCACCGTGCCCAGGAGCCCACCCAACTCCAATAGCCCAAACACCTGCCCGGACTGTCCGGTCGCTGGTCCGATCATCAGCGAGAGATCAATCCAGCGCCCCAGCAGGACGGCAGTCGCGACCCATCCCAGGATGCGGGGGTCCCGCTTGGCCTGCCCAGGGAGCAGGACGAAAAAGGGCACGGCCCAATTCAACAGCAGATTGGCCAGGAAGAGACTCCCCCAGGCACCCTCGAATTGCGGCAGGTACCACAGGGTTTCTTCGGGCATGTTGGCGTACCAGATGATCAGGTACTGGCTGTACCAGATGTAAAACCAGAAGCACCCGAAGGAGAAGAGGAGCTTGCCCAGGTCGTGATAGTGATTCGCTGTAATGAACCCCCGCAGCGGACCAATAGTGCCAAGCCAGATGACGACAAGCGTGACGGATGCAAGCGCGCTGAGGAAAATCCCCGCGAACTGATAGACACCGATCATGGTGCTGAACCAGGCTGGCTCCAGCGACATCACCCAGTCGACACTCGCAAGCCAGATGGTGAGGGCATAGGCCACAAGCAGTCCGGCACTCCGTCCGAGCAACCAGTGGGTATGCCGCACATCTCCATCGAGATCCTGCTGACGGGAATGGGAGACCCAGGCGCGGGCCAGTCCGATCCAGACGGCAAAATAGAGGAGCGCCCGCAGTGTGAAGAATGGCCGACTGAGCCAGGCCGACTTGAGGGCTGTGACCGTCCCACCGGAGGGAGGCTCCGCGATCCAGGGATAGAGCACCGGTGCAGCCAGCAGCATGATGGTGATGCCAATGCAGGCTGGGAGCAGGAGCTGACTCATGGCTTCTGGCACTCGTCGGAAGAGCGCGGTCCAGCCTCCCTCTATCAGGGCATCGCAGGCCAGGAACATCATGGAGCCGAGTGCCAGCCCCAGAAGATAAAGACTGGCGATCAGGACGAGTGGAATCAGCCGGTCCGAAGCAAAGGGGAGCCCGATCAGGATCAGCACAGCCGCGATCCCGAGAAGTATCTGAAACCCTCTGCGCCAGCCATCGGCGGAGTCATTGAGCGCAACTGGCAGGGTGCTCATGGGGTGCCCTCCGGCGCAGCGTCGCTGCTGCTCTCAGTGGAATGCTCTGTCACATCAGTGACAGGAGCTCCGGTGTCCGGTACATCTGCTGCAACAGATCCCGCATCCATCGGCAGCGATCTTTCATCGACCGGGAGTGACGGGTCAGGCTCTGTTGATGTGTCCGGCTCAGGTGTTGTTGACTGCGCTGCTGCTTCTTCCTGTAGCTGCCGAACATAGGCAATGATTTGCCAGCGTTCGTCGGCAGTCACCTGGTAGCTGTGCGGTGGCATGTTCTTGAAGCCATAGGTGATGACATGGAAGATCTCACCCTCTTTGAGCAGGAGAATCTCCGGGTCGATCAGTGACTTCGGGGCGGGGTATCCGCGCTGGACGATGGTGCCGTCAGCCTGTCCCCCGAGTCCATGACAGGCGGCGCAGTATCGCCCAAAGAGGACCTGTCCGGACGCCCGCACCTGGGCGTCCTGCAGACTGATGGGACTGATCAGCTCCAGCCCAGCCCGGGTCCTTTCGTCCAGGGTCGTACCGTAGTCGAGTGGCAGGACCCCATATTCGACAGTCCCCTCAGGCGGCGACTGCATGCCAGGAGATCCAGGCTTCAGTGGATGCTCAGCAAAGGCATCCAACGGTACCGAGTGCGCCATGTTGGGCAGGATGGTGTCCACGTTGGGCTCGGCTGGGTTCCGCGGCATCGCCCAGGTCGCCCAGAGCGTACCGATGGTCGCGACCGCCAGCAGGGCGTTGAGTGTTGGCACGTTCATGCGTCCTCTCCTTCCCGAAACTCCTGATCGATGGCGACCGGCTGGCAGCCATCGAGGAGTGGCCGCAGTTCCGCTTCATTGCGGACCGTCGCCGTAGCCTTTACGAGCACCACAAATCGATCGCTCGTGGCTCCTTCGTAGTGCCGTCGCGCCCGATTGCCGAATCCGAGTCCGCAGAGACAGAACAGGGTGATGACACTGCCGTAGCCAGCCCACAGGACCATCATCTCGAAGATGGCGGGGAAGAAGGCGGGCAGACTGTCAAAGGGCTTGCCGCCGATGTTGAGGGGCCAGTCGGTGGCCGAGGCCCAGGTCTGAAGCCACCAGATGGCGAAGGCACCACTGGCACCGAAGAGGAAAGTGGCCAGCGGGAGTCGTGACGGCGGCAGCGCGAGGGCATCGCTGAGTCCATGGACTGCATAGGGCGTGTGGACATCGAGGAGCTCCAGTCCGGCAGCCCGGAGTCGGTGGACTCCCGTGAGGAGTCGCTGTTCGTCATCGAAGCTGACGATCAGCACATGGTCGGCAACTCTAGCTCTCATGGTGGACCTCCTCCTGACCGGCGTGGTGCCGTCCATAGGCCAGCACGCCCTTCACTTCTCCGATGCTGATCACCGGCAGGAAGCGGATAAAGAGCAGGAACATCGTGAAAAAGAGCCCGAAGCTTCCAGCGAAGGTCGCCCACTCCACCAGAGTTGGGGCGTACGAAGACCAGCTGGAGGGAAGGAAGTCATGCTGCAGCGAACTGACGATGATGACGAACCGCTCGAACCACATCCCGACATTGATCAGGACACAGATCGCAAAGATCATGCCCAGATTTTTCCTGACTGCCGGGAACCAGAAGAGTTGTGGCACCAGGACATTGCAGACCACCATGATCCAGTAGCCCCAGGCGAGGCTGCCGGTGGCGCGGTCCATGAAGATGAACTGTTCATACTGACTCGGGCTGTAGAGCGCTGTAAAGAACTCCGTGCCATATGCCAGACCCACCATCAGGCTGACGGCCAGGATGACTTTAGTCATCGGCTCGAAGTGACGCAGCGTCAGATAGTCCCTGAGATTGAGCACACTTCGCAGCACGATCATCAGCAACAGGACCATGGCCATGCCGGAGAGAATCGCACCAGCCACGAAGTATGGCGGAAAGATGGTGGTGTGCCAGCCAGGGACGATGCCCGCGGCAAAGTCGAGGCTCACGATGGTATGGACAGACAGCACCAGAGGTGTCGCCAGTCCGGCCAGGAGCATGTAGACCATTTCGTAGCGGTGCCATGTCCGGTGGGAACCATCCCAGCCGCAGCTGAAAAAGGTCAGAACATTTTTGCGGAGTCCAGGCTTCGCCCGGTCCCGCAGTGTGGCGAGGTCTGGAATCAGCCCGACATACCAGAAGAGGAGGCTGATCAGGAAATAGGTCGAGATGGCGAAGAAGTCCCACATCAGGGGTGAGCGGAAATTGACCCAGAGGGACCCCCGCTCATTGGGATACGGGAGCATCCAGAAGAAGCGCCAGGGACGTCCCATGTGGATGAGTGGAAAGATGCCGGCGCACATGACGGCGAAAATGGTCATGGCTTCTGCGGCCCGGGCAACCGAGGTGCGCCAGCGCTGACGGAACAGGAAGAGGATGGCGCTGATGAGGGTGCCGGCGTGGCCGATACCGACCCAGAAGACGAAGTTCGTGATGTCGAAGGCCCAGCCGATGGTCTTGTTCAGCCCCCACGTGCCAATGCCTGTCGCAATCTGATAGCTGACCGCTACGATTCCCAGGCAGAGCAGCGATACGGCGGGCAGGAACGCCAGCCACCAACCAAAAGTTGAGGGCCTTTCGATGATGCCTGCGATGTCGCTGGTGACTTCGGCCAGCGACCGGGGCTGCTCCAGGAGCGGTACACGCAGCGCAGATTCGTGGCTACCCATGCGTCCCTCCGTGATCGTTGAGGGGATTGCGAACAATGGCCTGATAGCCCACCGCTGGCTTCACATTCAGTTCACCCAGCACCAGATGGGTTCGCTGACTCGCCATGGCAAGCGAAACTGAGCTGTTGGGGTCCACCGTGTTGCCGAAGGAGATGGCCTTCGCCGGGCAGGACTGCATACAGGCCGGCTCGATCGCGCCATCGGGGATCGGAACCCCCTGAGCCTTGGCAGCGATGCGGGCCTCGATGATCCGCTGCGCGCAGAACGTGCACTTTTCCATCACGCCACGGGTCCGGACAGCCACGTCCGGATTGAGCACGAGGTTTTCTATGGGGTCCTGATGCGGATAGTCGAACCAGTTAAACCGGCGGACTTTGTAAGGGCAGTTGTTGGCGCAGTACCGGGTGCCGACGCAGCGGTTGTAGACCTGCTGATTCAGGCCATCCTCGCTATGGACAGTGGCCAGGACCGGACAGACGGTCTCGCAGGGGGCGTTATCACACTGCTGGCAGAGCATAGGCTGATGCGCCACCAGGGTGGCATCGCTGTCTTCCCGATAGTACCGGTCGATGCGTAGCCAGTGCATTTCCCGTCCGCGGATGACTTCATCCTTCCCGACCACCGGGATGTTGTTCTCTGCCTGGCAGGCGATGACGCACCCTGCGCATCCGGTGCAGGCGTTGAGATCGATGACCATCCCCCACTTTTCCTTCTCGTAAACATGGTCGGCGGGCCACATGTCACCCGAAGGGTGGTGATGTTCTTCCTGGTGATGAATCCAGGCTGTCAGCCCTGCGAGAGTGGTGTCATGCACATGGGGTCGCTTCACAGAGCCCGGAGGAAGCAGTGCCCGGGGAGTCTCCAGGGTGTGATGCTGCTGCGTGGTGGCCAGCGGACGATGGGTGCCGGTTGCCGCCAGCTGCACGCCCTTTTGATGCAAAGTTCGAAGGTCACTTACGGGGAGCAGCGGCTCGACTGTCACGCCGACTTTCCCCTGTTGCCAGCTGCGTCGCTCCAGCCAGACCGGCCCGACATCGGCGAAGCGCTCCGTCCCCGCCCGGCCATAACCCAACGCGACCGCGACCACATTGGGATGCTGTCCCGGCTGGATGTAGGCAGGGAGCTCGACTGCGCGATCGCCGACACTCAGGCGCACGAGGTCGCCCTGGCTGACGCCCAGACTCCTGGCCCGGGAGGGATCCAGCAGGACTGCGTTCTCCCAGGTCATCTTGGTAATCGGGTCTGGCAACTCATGCAACCAGGGATTCAGCGCGTGTTCGCCAGTACCCATCGCGATGCTGGGGTAGCACTCCAGCACAATGGCGTTGAGATCGCCAGACTCCAGGTTGCCGGTCATCCCCGACCGCGATGGCGCTGCGTTGGCTAACTCGATAGCTACGGGAGCTACTGTGGCAAATCCGCGGGAGAGCGCGGCATTCCAGAACTGTCGCGGCTGCTGATGTTCCTGTTGCCGCGCAAACAGGGTGGTCTGCCAATAGTGCTCTACCAGCGCTCGTTCAGCAGCGGGTGTTCCCTGCCACGCTGCGAACGAGACCAGCGCATTGCGTGTGTTGTGCAGGGGATTAATCGTCGGCTGCTGGATCGCCACGAGTCCCGCCTGGACTTCCGCATCGCTCCAGGCTTCCAGCGGATGATGGTCGGGCGCGATCAGGCGACAAACACTGGCCGATTCATCAGCATGCGCGGCCGTGCTGACACTCCAGGGCAAAGCCTTAATCAGCGCGGCCCACTCGTGACCATCAGGCAGGTGATAGACGGGATTGCTCCCGACCAGGAAGAGGGCTCCCACCCGCTTTGCAGTGAGGTCGGCTTTGAGCTGTGCCAGCGCATGGTCGTTCCCTTGCCATGCGAGCATCGGATGCGCGACATCCAGCGTGTGCCCGTAGTTGTCCAGCAGCTGATTAATACTGTTGATCGCCAGTTGGGCCGCTGGGTCGTTGAGCCCGCAGATGACAAGCGAGTGTCGCTTGGCATGGAGGAGGGCATCCGCCAGGCTCGCGAGATCCGCATCCATGCGATGGGGATCCCGGGGAAGTCCCGCGACAGCCTGTCCTGTCTTCTGCGCCAGATGCCAGGCGAGTCGACCGATGGCGTGTGGTATCTCGCCGGGGTGCATGACCCACCGTGTATCGGCCTTACTCCCGGTGAGCGACATCCGGCTTTCGCACATGACGACACGGGAGGACGTGGGATGCTCGCCATCCGGAGTGCGGCGCGTCTTCCAGCCAGCAGTGAACGCCACTGGTGCAATCCAGGTCCCCAGGAAATCTGCCCCAAAGCTGACCACCAGATCCGCATTCTCAAAGCGATACCAGGGAAGTTGTCGGGCACCATGCGTCTGCTGATGGGCGTCGCGAATAGCCGTGACTGAAACAGGATCGTATTCAACGAGTGCGGCGTCGGGGAAATTCGCAAGGAAGCTCTGAATCTGTGCTCGCAGAGTCGGGCTGGTGAGTCCAGATGCCAGCACCCGGACCCCCTGTCCATTGCTGGCAGCCTGTTGCAGTCCGGGAAGCAAGGCAGCATCGGCAGCCGTCCAGGTGGTCGGTTTGCCATCGAGCATCGGACCAGTCAATCGCCGGCTGTCATAGAGTTCCAGCAGGTAGGCCTGTCCCACAGCGCACAGTCCGCCCCGTGACAGGGGATGTCCGGGGAGTCCTTCGAGCTTGATGGGTCGGCCATCGCGGACCTTCGCGAGGACTCCACAGCCAGCGGGACATCCACCGCAGACTGTCGCGTACCACTGCGCCTTCCCGGGAATCTGACCTTCAATGCCCTGTGTAAGCGGTATGGCGCGTCGCACAGGAGCCGGAGCGCAGCCACTCAATAGCGCAGTCCCGGCCATCCCGGCTCCAGCGACCGTGAAGCCTGTCGCCCGCAGGAAACTGCGTCGACTGACTACCCAGGCGCTGTCGGGCCCGGCTTCCTCTGATGACAGGGGATACTGGGGCTGCGGCTCCGGTTCGTTCCCGTCCAGGGATCCTGTGTATGGCTGCCAGAACTCTTTGCTTTGTGATTCCACCGCAGGCCTCCTTCCTAGAGATGACAGGTCGTGCATGAGGTCGAGGCGTGGATGGGCCGTGCAGGAGTGCTCTTCGCGTTTTCCATCCGGTGACAGTTCACGCACCAGCCCATCGAAAGCGTTGATTCCTGTCGAACACGTTCCATGGTCTCCACCGGACCATGACAGGTCTGGCAGGCCACACCCTTGTTGACGTGCGCAGAGTGGTTGAAATAGACGAAGTCCGGCAGGTTGTGAACCTTGATCCATTCGATCGCTTTGGGATCGACCCCGGGAATGGGCTTCCGGTCCTGATCCAGTCCCATGGCGTCGTAGAGCTTCTGGATTTCCGGCGACACGATCATCTTCGGCTCGCGCTTTTCCTCAGTCGCCAGGGCCTCCTCCGCCCGAATCGCGCCCAGGGGAGCAGTCACGAACTTGTGGCAGTTCATGCAGGTGGAAGTGGGTGGCACGGAGGCGTGACGGCTTTTATCGGCTGCGGTGTGGCAGTAGCGGCAGTCCATCCCCAGCTCGCCGGCGTGCAGCCGGTGCGAAAAGCGGATCGGCTGTTCCGGGGCATAGCCCTGCTGATTTCCCGGAGGACGGATTTGCCCAGCAGCAGCAGTGAGCAGCGCGATGCTGACACTGAGCGCCATGAGCAGCACGATGGTGAACATACGGGGGGTCATGAGCCGCTCCTTTCAGCGCGTGTCAGGCGACGTTGCGAATACTCCGACGATTCCAGTACCAGCGAACTACCTGCGGCTTGCGCCAGAGATAGTGATTCGGCATCACCAGGACATGGACAAGTCGGGTGAAGGGAAAGACCAGCACGATGAGGAAAGCGTTAACAATGTGCAGCTTGACGAGCCAGGGCATACCGGCGACCAGTCCAAGGTCAGGCTGGAAAAATGCCAGACTCCAGAGGTACGGCACGGCGGTGCTGGCATACCAGCTCGAACCCCAGGGATGGAAGACCGCGACAGCGATACCGCTCGCAATCTGGACAAACAGGAGACCGCTCACGAGCCAGTCAGTCGGCAGGGTGGTCGGTCGCAGGCGGGGCGAGGTCAACCGCCTGGACACAGTCCCAATGAGCCCGATCAGCGCCATGATGCCGAGGATGAGTCCGGTGACTTCCATGACATAGAGCCGCAGGGGCACGGAGTTCCAGAGGAGCACCTGCCGCGGAATGAAGAGTCCCAGGAAATGGGCCAGCAGCACACCGAGCAGACCGTAGTGGAACGGCACCAGCGCATAGAAGTGCTGCTTGTTCTCAAGGAACTGACTCGACAGACTCGAGTAGCTGAAGGGGGCGTCCCGGTAGCGCTCGATCGTCACAACGATGAAGACGAAGAGCGCAACGTATGGGAGAGCGCCGAAGAGGAAGAGATCCTGGCCGCTGGTCATTTGGGGCTCCTTTCAGACTCACACACCGACAGGCTGGGGAGGGCGTTACGGTCCACGATGCGGAGGCGGCCCCTGGAAGCCGAATCCCACGCTCTGCTTGACCGCTAATGGGTCTTCGAGCATGGCCAACGCCTCCTCGCGGTGCGCCGGCGGGATCACAAAACGTTCTTCGAAGGTGCAAATGGCAGTGAGGCGGTAGATGGCCTGTGCCTCCTCAGGGGTGCAATCCGCCTGCCGCAGCATCTCTTCTGCTTCGGCCATGGGGACATCACCGACCGTGACAGCGCGTCGATACCAACGGACGGCTTTCTGCTTTTTGAGCGCATAGCGCACTTTGTTTTCATGTCCGGCCCCAAAGAGCTTCGCGAGGAACTGCATTGGGACCCGGCTGTTTTCGATGTCGTGGAAGAAGCCCTGGTCTTCATGGGCAACCCCGGTCTCTGACTGGGCTGCCATCACAGGCGACATGGGGGGCACATAGAAGAGCATCGGCAGCGTGCGGTACTCGATATGCGGGGGCAGGGCGATCTTCCAGACCTTCACGAACTTGTAGATCGGACTGTCCTGAGCCGCCTGGATCACGCTGTCATGGACACCGTTCTTGCGGGCCTCGGCGATCACTTCCGGATCAAAGGGATCCAGGATCAGCGAGCGCTGCCCTTCCACGAGCTGGTCATCAGGAAGTTTCGCGACCTCTTCGAGTCGGCTGGCGTCATACAGCAGCACGCCGAGGTACCGGATCCGTCCCACACAGGAGTGGAAGCAGGCAGGTGCCTGTCCGGTCTCCAGCCGGGGATAGCAGAGGATGCACTTCTCGGCCTTGCCCGTGTTCCAGTTGAAAAAGGTCTTCTTGTAGGGGCAGGCAGCGACACAGGATCGCCAGGCGCGGCAGATCTGCTGGTCGACCAGGACGATGCCATCCTCACCACGCTTGTAGAGCGCTCCTGACGGGCAGGAAGCAACACAGGCGGGATTCAGACAGTGATTGCAGATGCGTGGGAAGTAGAAGAAGACGAGTCGCTCGATGGCGAACATCTGTGCCTTCAGATCCTCGGACACATCGTCGAAGTTGGAGTCGTTCTCGGCGTAGACCGGCGACCCGCCCAGATCATCGTCCCAGTTCGGACCGGCTTCGATTTCCATCGGCTCTCCGGTGACCATCGACAGCGGACGCGCGGTGGGCTGATCGGAGCCTTCTGGGGCATTGAAGAGGTGCTGGTAGTCGTAGGTCCAGGGCTCGTAGTAGTCGTCCATGCTCGGCATATGGGGATGGTGGAAGATGTTCGCCACCACATGCCTGCGGCTGGTCGACCGGAGTTCGAGCTTCTGCCCATCGGTTTTCCAGCCGCCCTGGTATTTGTTCTGGTCTTCCCAGGCCGTGGGGTACCCGGTCCCCGGTTTGGTTTCCACGTTGTTCCACCACATGTACTCCGTCCCTTTACGGTCGGTCCACACGTTTTTGCAGGCGATGGAACAGGTGTGACACCCGATGCACTTATCGAGGTGGAACACCATGGAGGTTTGGGCGCGGACATCCATAACTGGCTCTCCTTCAGGTGAGGTCAAACCTGCGGCTAGTACTGCAGTTCCGGGAGCTTGCGGACCAGGATTTGCGTATCCCGGTTGCAGCCGATGGGACCCCAGTAGTTGAAGTGATAGGTGAACTGTCCGTACCCACCGGCCATCAGATTGGGCTTCAGCCGGACGCGGGTCAGAGAGTTGTGACCGCCGGCGCGACGCTTCCCGCGGATCGGTGACTTCGGCACGCCGTAGGTGCGTTCCGGGGAGTGGTACTGGATGCAGATGCCTCTGGGGATGCGGGCGCTGACAGCAGCCCGCGTGCAGACCACGCCGTGATCGTTGAAGACCTCGACCCAGTCGTTGTCGACGATGCCTAGCTCAACGGCATCCTTGTCGTTCATCCAGAGGGGCTCGCAACCACGGGAAAGGGTGGTCATCCGCTGGTTGTCACCGTAGGTGGAGTGGATGTGCCATTTCCCGTGCGGTGTCAGGAAGTTGAGCATCATCGAGTTCGCAACTTCGCCGGTCTCGACCAGGTCCGCATACTGCGTCGGGAGTGGTCGAGGCTTGTATGTGGGGATGTGCTCGCCGTGCTCCAGATACATCGGGTGATCAAGGTAGAAGTGCTGCCGACCCGTGAGCGTCCGCCAGGGGACCATCGCATCGACGTTGTACGTAAAGGGGGAGTACGCCCGGCCATCGGCCAGCAGGCCAGACCACATCGGGCTGTTCACGAACCGTCGGGGCTGCGACTGGAGGTCGCGGTACGACGTCCGGACCCCCCGATCCTTCGAAGCCAGCTCGCGCAAGGGGAGTCCGGTCTTCTTCTCCATGTTGAGGTAGGAGCGATAGGCCATCTCACCGTTGGTCACCGTGGCGAACCGGAGGATGACATCGCAGACCTGCTCATCCCTCGCCAGGGAGAGGTAGGTGTTTCCGCCCCAGGAGATCGTGGGCAATTCGGAGAGGGCGTCTTCGTACTCGCCCTCGATGGTGTAGCTGGTGCCGTGCGCTCCCAGGCCACTCTGCCGCGGCAGAGGACCAAAGGAGCAGAACTGCTGGTGAATGAGCCGGTAGTCGCGGGTCAGGACCCGGAAGGCCGGCATGGTCTTCCCCGGGATGGCTTCGCATTCACCGGCACGCCAGTCGAGCATCTGAGGCTGCGCAATCTCCGCAGCGCTGTCGTGAGCCAGGGGAGCCATGACGAGATCCTGTACAGGCTCCGGGAAGTGCTTTTGGGCGAGCTGCGAGAACTTCTCGGCGATCGCCCGGAAAGTCTGCCAGTCACTCTTCGCTTCCCAGCAGGGCGGAACCGCAGCTGAGAGAGGATGAATGAAGCTGTGCATATCCGTGGAGTTCAGGTCAGCCTTTTCGTACCAGGTGGCTGCCGGCAGAACGATGTCGGAGTAAAGCGCCGAGGTGTCCATCCGGAAGTTGACATCCACCACCAGGTCGAGCTTGCCGACCGGAGCGTGTGCGTGCCAGTTAACTTCCCGGACTGAATCCTCTGCCCGGTCCTTCGCGATGGTGTTGGTGTGAGTTCCCAGGTAGTGCTTCAGGAAGTACTCATGCCCCTTCGCACTGGCCATCAGGGCGTTGCCGCGCCAGATGAAGAAGATGCGAGGCCAGGCGTTCTCGGCATCGGGATCATCGATGGCAAACTTCAGTTCCCCGCTCTTCAGACGCTGCACGGTATGAGCTACGACTTCTTCATCCGTCGAAGCACCGTTCGCCCTGGCTTCGGCCACCACAGTCATGGGGCTTCGGTCGAACTGCGGATAGAACGGCAGCCATCCGGAGCGGACCGCCCGCGCCTGCAGATCGATCGTGTGGAGATGCACCGTGGTGCGATCGTCCTGCCGCTGCGGCACCGTGTGATAGTCGGTCGATTTGGACTCGTAGCGCCACTGATCGGTGTTGACGTAATGCCAGCTCGGCGCGTTCTGCAGTCTGGCGGCGGGGAACCAGTCGCGGGCAAAGGCGATGGCGGACCAGGGCTCCTGCGGAGCAAGCTTTTCCTGCCCGACGTAGTGCGCCAGTCCGCCGCCATTGACACCCACGCAGCCACAGAACATCAGCGCATGAATGCCGGCGCGATACATCAGGTTGGCGTGGTACCAGTGGTTGATCCCCGCACCGATGATGATCGTGCACTTGCCGTTGGTCGCCTCAGCCGTCTGTGCCCACTCCCGGGCGAACTTGATCAGCAGGGACCGGTGCATCCCGGTGTACTTCTCGGCCCAGGCGGGGGTGTAGGGCCGGTCGGCATCGTCATAGTCCGCCGGATAGTCACCAGGCAGGCCCCGGTTGACGCCGTAGGTAGCATTCAGGACATCGAAGATCGTCGCCACAAGTACAGTGGAACCATCCGCCAGGTTCAGGCGACGGGCGGGGACTCCCCGCATGATTTCCGTTGCTTCGGTGTAGTCGTCGATGGCGATCTGGACGACTTCCTCGCTGTCGCCCAGGAAGGTCAATGCCGGATCGATGGGGCTGTTATCGAGGCCATCCTCCAGCAGCAGATTCCACTTGCCGGTTTCCTTTTGCGCCCAGCGGTACCCCACGCTCCCCTTGGGCAGCTTCGGGGCTCCGGTGGTGGTGTCCCACATCAGGAACTGCCAGTCGGGATGCTCGACTTCGGCGTACTGCGCCAGCCGTCCGGCGCGAACCATCTGCCGGGGGCGATAACCACCCTCGGGCACTGGCTCCAGTTCGACCAGGTAAGGAGCATCAGTGAAGGTTTTAAGGTAATCGGTGAAGTACGACACCTGCCGCTGGTGGTGGACCTCGGTGAGGAGGACGTGGTTGACGGCCATCCACCAGGCACCATCTTGTCCGGCGTGGATCGCGACCCACTCATCGGCATACTTCGCGACCTGGCTGAAGTCCGGCGAGAAGACCCACATCTTGGTTCCGTTATGCCGGGCTTCGGCGGCGAAGTGGCAGTCCGGGGTGCGGGTCATGTTGAGATTCGCGCCCATGACCGCCAGCAGCTTAGCGTTGTACCAGTCGGCGGACTCCGCGACGTCGGTCTGCTCACCCCAGGTCTCGGGGCTGGCGCTCGGGAGGTCGCAGTACCAGTCATAGAAACTGAGGCTGAGTCCGCCCATCAGTTGCATCAGCCGGGCTCCGGCGGCGTAGCTGATCATGGACATCGCAGGAATCGGGGAGAAACCAGCGATCCGATCGGAGCCATGCTGCTTGATGGTGCTGATGCTGGCGGCGGCAATAAGCTCGGTCAGCTCGTCCCAGGATGCCCGTCGGAAGCCTCCCTTGCCGCGAGCGGTCTGCCAGCGCGCACGCTTGGCCGGATCATTGACCAGCTGCTGCCAGGCCTCCACCGGATCATCGTGCTGCTGTCGCGCCTCGCGCCAGAGATCAATCAGCGTCCCACGCACATAGGGGTACTTCACCCGCAGAGGGCTATAGAGGTACCAGGAGAAGGATATGCCGCGCTGGCAGCCCCGGGGCTCGTAGGGCGGGATGTCGCCTTTCAGATGCGGGTAGTCGAGCCCCTGCATCTCCCACACCACGATGCCGCTCTTCACATGGATGTTCCAGGTGCAGCCGCCGGTGCAGTTCACCCCATGGGTGCTGCGGACCACTTTGTCGTGGGCCCAACGATTGCGATAGAACTCTTCCCAGTTGCGGAGTCGGGGGTCCTGTTCATCTTTCAGCCAGTGGATGGCGTCGGCGATGTTCTTAGCGATCATTGCTCTTCCCCTTCTGCTGCTCAGCGTGGCGCACCAGTGGCTGCCGGACACCCCGGAAGCGGAATCCCCAAATGAAGTCGAAGGTGACAAGGCCCAGCACCGCGCCGGCCAGGCCCAGCAGGAAGAAGTTCAGGCGGGGTGTGACTTCCGCCACTCCCCCACTTTGCGCGGTGGATTCGAGATACGCGACCAATGGCATGATTTCGTCGGACTGGAGGGTTTTGTCTTTGTACTGACTTTGCATCGTGACGGTCGCAGGTGACAGGAGCCAGGAGCCGAGGCTCTTGCGCCCTCCCAGCCGCTCGTAGACCGTCGTGAGGTCCGGGCCGAGGGCACCGCCGCCGAGCCCCCCCATCCCCCGTACCGTATGGCAGGACATGCAGGCCGCACCGCCGTTCTTCAGCTGAATTTCGCCTGTGAAGATCTTCTGACCCCGGGCGACCTCTGCCTGGGTAAACGGTTCTTCGGAGAAGGAGAGCCCCTGGAAGTTCGACTCTTCCAGCGCGGACTCCGCCTCGATGAGTTGGAGCAACAGATTTGCCCGCTCTTTGGTCATCCCCATGATGTTGGGCATGACCGCGCCTTTGGCCTCTTCCTGGAGTTTGAGCGCATAGGGGTCCCCGCTGGCCAGCACCCCGGCTGGGTCGACAATGAAATTCAGCAGCCACTCCCGGTCCTTGCGCTCAACGACGTTTTTCAGATCAGGACCAGTCAGGCGTCCACCACCAATGGTGTGGCAGCTGTAGCACCGCTGCCGATAGTCTTCCGCAATGGGATCGGCCTGGGCGGGTGCAGGGGCGAGCACTCCCAGCAGGCAGCAGGTCATCCCGGCGACAAGCAGAGTCTGCAGACGTGTCATCAGCGCGATCCTCCCGGAGGAACCGTGCCCGGAGGCAGGATGTGAGGGCGATCCCGGAACAACGTCCCCGGCTTAGCGATAGCTGCCAGCGAAGTTTTTTCCAGGAAGGAGATGTAGCTGGTGCGGACCCGTTTCCACTCTTCGTGAGCCCCACAGGGAGTCACATCGGAACATTCAAAGTTGCTGCCGAGGACGCAATGCGGGATCGCCCGGACCCCATCGAACAACTCGGCAATCTCGATCAGGTGGATCTGCTCCATCGGGCGGGCCAGGGCATAGCCCCCACCGACTCCCCGGGCCGACCGCAGGATGCCGGCGGTCGCCAGGGAGCGCAGGATTTTGGAGAGGTAGTTCGCCGGAATGGCGGTCTCCTCTGCAATTTCCTGCGACCGCCGCGACGCTCCTGGCCCCTGTGCCGCCAGGTGCGACAAGGCTCGCAGGGCGTACTCTGTGGTGGTGCTGAGCATTCCGGACCTCCCGATGCGGATATCTATAAATGAGTCAGGAGAGGGAGTCAATCACGATTGATGGCGCTTGTGACGTAAATCACAAGCATTTCGGCTCCCTACTGATTTGGTGTGCGAAACATCAATTTTCAGCGGTTCGAAGCTACGTCGAGAGCCAGAAAACTCGCCAGCAGCGCAGGCCCCTGGGGGGTCAGAATCGACTCGGGATGAAACTGCACGCCCACGATCGGCAGCTTGCGGTGGGCCATCGCCATAATCTCCTGTTCTGTGGTCCAGGCGATCAACTCGAACTCCCGGGGTAGTTGCTTTACCAGCAGGGAGTGGTAGCGCATGACCTCCAGTGGCTGCTTGAGCCCCTCAAAGAGTCCGGTGCCGCGGTGCCAGACAGAGGACGTCTTGCCATGTCGCGGCTCCGCTGCCGGACCGACTTGCCCGCCGAAGACTGCCGCCAGACACTGATGGCCGAGACAGACTCCCAAAATCGGGATCTTGCCGGCGAATGCCTGGATCGCTTCGCAGGAAATCCCGGCGTCTTCAGGGCGCCCCGGCCCGGGCGAAATCACCAGCAGGTCCGGCTCGCGCTCGATGAGCGTACTGACTGGCAACTCATCGTGCCTTACGACTTCCACAGCAGCCCCCAGCCCCCAGAACGCCTGCACCAGATTCCAGGTGAAGCTGTCGTAGTTGTCGATGAGGAGCACCCGCGACACAAGTCAGGAGTGTACGTCCGCGCTAGACTCTCCTTACATGAATCCCACTGTCCCGAGTGCTGTAGGTCTGGCGGCTGAACTGCCCCCCGGCTCGGTGGTGCTGCATGAGCCAGACCCTGGCGGGACTGGGAAAGGACAATGGTGGTGGGGAAAAAGCCCACTGAGAGAAGTCAGGGCAGATCAGCCGCATGAAGTTCTGCCAGCGCTCAAGAGCGCTGAGGAAGCGGTCGCACGGGGGAAGACTGTTGCTGGGTATGTCTGCTACGAAGCCGCAGCAGGACTCGACCGGTCGCTCGTGACCTTCCCGGCAACCGCTCACCAGCAGCCGCTGGTCCACTTCGGTGTGTATGACGCCCTGACTCCCCTCCCCGAATTGCCTGCGCTTTCTGCGCTTGCTCCATTGCCGTCACTGCACTGGACTCAGGACACCGATGAACAGCGCTATCACGCAGCGCTGGAGCGGATCCATGACGCCATCCAGTGGGGGGAGACCTATCAGGTCAACTACACCTGGCGGCTCCGGACCGCCGGAGTGCCCGACATCGGCTGGCCTCTGTTTCAGCATCTCTATCAGCGCCAGCCTGTACCATTTGCCGCCTTTCTACGACTCGGGGAGTTCGATCTCTGCTCACTCTCACCGGAGCTCTTTTTCCGCCTTGATGGGGCATCGATCACCACACGTCCCATGAAAGGGACCGCACCCCGGAGCTCGGAAGCCGGGGTCGATGCCGCCCTGGCAGCGGGGCTGCTGGCATCCGAGAAGGACCGGGCGGAGAACGTGATGATTGTTGATATGCTCCGCAACGATCTCGGTCGGATCGCGATCCCCGGAAGCGTACAGGTGCCTTCGCTGTTCACACTTGAGCGCTATGTCACTGTCCATCAGATGACCTCCACCATCGTTGCAGACACCACAGCGTCGTTGTCGGAGATCTTCCGGGCGCTGTTTCCCTGTGCCTCGGTGACCGGCGCTCCCAAGGTCGCCACTATGCGATTGATCCGGGACCTGGAACAGAGCCCCCGGGGAGTCTATTGCGGGGCGATCGGATTCTGGCAGCCTCAGCGACGAGCGCAGTTCAGTGTCGGCATCCGGACCCTCGCACTGCATCGTCCGACAGGCGACGCCTCTTTTGGTGTCGGGAGTGGGATTGTCTGGGATTCGAATCCGGCTGATGAGTACCAGGAGTGCCTCACCAAGGGCCTGGCGATTACGGGGCTGACCGCGAGCCGTCAGGACAAACCAGCATCAGGGTAGTCTTATACTCGGACCTGCGCTACTGAGCAGTCTCCTTCGCGCACTGCTCGTTTCGGCTATCTCAGTCTACCGGGAGCTTGTCGGCATGGAACAGACCCAGACGCTCATCAACCAACTCGGGGAGCGACTGCATCAGCAATATGTGGAGCACCAGTCCCGACTCGGGGAGTCATCCGACAGCAATCCCTGCCTTGTCGGTTTCCACGAGCTGCCCAAGCACCTGCAGAAGTCGAATCGCGAAACCGCAGCCCAGCTCTGGCAGTTGCTGAAAGTGGCGGGCCTGGAGATCGTGCCAGCGGATGCCCCCCGCATTCCGCTGTCCGACACCGAGTACCTCAATCAGCTGGAACTCCTGTCTGAAATCTGCCATTGCCGCTGGATCAACAATCGGCTGCAGCAGGGCTGGACCTTTGATCCGGGACCCAAGAACACCGATCAGCGGACCTCTCCCTGCCTCATCGCCTGGCATCAGCTCCCCCGGGAGGAGCAGGAGAAAGTGGAAGCCCAGTTGCGGGCCGTGCCGGATTTCTTGCGCGAACTGGGACACAAGATCACCAGGAGTCGACGGCTCATGCCAGGCTGGCGTTTTTACGAAGACCCGCTGGAACTCCTGCGGGAGGAGTCCACGGCGGTGGAAGAGACGGTCATGGACGACGGAATCCTGACGCAGCCCTCGCATCAGCTGCTCAATGCCATTGCCCGGGCGATGCACCGTCGCTATCTGGAGCATCGGACAGCGACAGGGGAGACCGCTGGTCCACAATCTTCGCTGCAGTCCTGGGACGAGCTGGATCCGGTACTGCAACAGTCGAATCAGATCGCTGCGAGTCAGGTCTGGCAGCGGATGGCTGCGGTGGGCTATGTCATTACGCCCGCAGACTCAGAGCTGCCGGTGGTGTCGCCCGACGAGTTTGAGCAGCATGTGGAAGTCCTGGCGCGACTGGAACATACCGCCTGGATGAATGAGCGCCTGGAGTCGGGATGGTCGTATGCGCCGGGTGAGAAAAGCCTCGAGCAACGGACACATCCCTACCTGGTGAGCTGGGAGCAGTTGCCGGAGGCGGAGAAGGAGAAAGATCGTCAGCAAATGCGCGCGGTTCCGGCGATATTGGCGGAAGCGGGTCTCAAGCTGGCGCTGCAACCGAGCACGACACCACTGATGGCGGAGTACGTCCCGAGTCTGGGATAGGGGGTCCTTGTAAGCGGCGCCGCAAGCCACGCCGCTACCGGCAATGGACCACACCGGAAGACGGTAACGCTTCGCGCCGCCACCACCGCAAGTGGGTGGAGAGCGGGTCGCGTGAAAGCTCGGAGGGGCGCTCCCCGGGCGTCCAGAGGCCAATAGAAAAGCTACTGGTGGGTCGACCTCCTGGTAGACTGGGGTGTCGATCTCCAGGTCGATGGGTTTGGGGACTTCAGTCCCCTACACGGCATTGCACAGATCTGTACGGGCCGCAAATCACGTCCCAGATCTAAAGGCCAGGGCCCCGGTGTGACGCCATTGCGTTCAGGGCGTCGCGACACGAATGCCGCAGTTCATCCGTTTCCCAGGAAAACCAAAACCCCGGCGGAACACCGGGGTTTAACGTGATTCTTGGCTCCGGTTTGCGGAGACGTATCGAACGCTCCTGGAGGCTCCGGGGGCTGCCATGCGGATTTTGCTGCAATCAGAGACGCTGGCGGCGCCTTAAGTTGCGGACAAACTGCTGGCCAGTCCCGGTCGGAGTATGATGCCCAAGCTCGGATCGCGGGGCACATCACCATCAGCCATAGGACTAGACCGCTCCATGCAACTGGAAGAGATCAAGCAAGGATCCATCATTCTCGGGTTGCTTCCCCAACGCCCAGTCGAGGTGCACAGCGTTACCTGGCGGGGATCAAAGTCGGTCGAGGTGATCTATCGGGATCCCGCCGGGCTCGTGGCAAGCCGAATCCTGTTTCGCACCGATGAACATCGACTCCAGCTCGCGCAAGCGGGGCAACCCTGGAGTCTGGAGGCCGACGGTGCGGCGCTGCGGCTCGTGTCGGAAGCGGAGCGGATCCATCTCGCGCACCTCTTCGATCCGTACCTCGCAATCCATTTATCAACCGTCGATCCGCTCCCCCACCAGATCACCGCCGTCTACGACATCCTGCTGCAGCGCGACCGTATCCGCTTTTTGCTCGCCGACGATCCCGGGGCGGGCAAGACAATTATGGCCGGGCTCCTGATCCGCGAGCTGCAGGTACGCGGCGATCTTCAGCGCTGCCTGATTGTTTGCCCGGGAGTGCTGGTGGAGCAATGGCAGGATGAGCTGTTCTCCAAGTTCGGCGTGCAATTCGACATCATGACCAGGGAAGCCATTGAGGCGAGCCGAACCGGGAATTGGTTTGGGGAAACGGATCTGGCGATTTGCCGATTGGACATGCTAAGCCGGAATGAGTCATTGCAGGAGCAACTGGGCGCCTCTCACTGGGATTTGATCGTGGTCGATGAGGCGCACAAAATGTCGGCGAGCTACTTTGGGAGCGATCTGAAGCTCACAAAACGCTACCGCCTTGGCCAGCTTCTGAGTCGGCTGACGCGGCACTATCTGCTAATGACCGCCACGCCGCACAATGGCCATGATGAAGACTTCCAGCTCTTTTTGGCTCTGCTTGATGGCGATCGCTTCGAAGGAAAATTCCGCGATGGCGCCCACCAGATAGACACATCCGACCTCATGCGACGCATGGTGAAGGAAGAGCTCCTGACGATGGATGGAAAGAAGCTCTTCCCGCCACGGTTCGCGCATGTCGCTCCCTATGCGCTCTCTCCTCTCGAAGCTGCGCTCTACGCGGCGGTCACCGAGTATGTCCGCGAGGAGTTTCAGCGAGTGGAGCGCATGGCCGATGAAGGCCGCAAACGGACCGTGGGCTTTGCGCTGACCGTGCTCCAACGCCGACTGGCATCATCCCCCGAAGCGATTTTGCGTTCGCTGGAGCGGCGTCGTGACCGGCTTCAGCGTGAACAACGCGAAATGGAAACCTACCAGCGCGGCTCGCAGGAGCTGCTTCGCCTGACGGCTTCCGCACCGCCGGAGGATATCCAGGAATGGGAAGACGAAGCCCCGGCCGAGGAGGTGGAAAACTTCGAAGACCAGGTCACCGACCTCGCGACAGCCGCACAGACCATCACCGAGCTTCGGCTGGAGATTCAATCCCTCGAACGACTGGTGGTGCTCGCACAGCAGGTGCACCAGAGCGAGGAAGACAGTAAGTGGGTGAGTCTCGCCAGTCTCCTCCAGCAGGATGCCGGACTGACCCTCCCGAGTGGGGATCGTCGAAAACTGGTCATTTTCACCGAGCACCGCGACACCCTCCACTACCTGCGCCTCAAGCTGGAAACCCTGCTGGGCACCCCCGAGGCCATCGTCTGCATCCACGGCAGCATGGGACGGGAAGAGCGAAAGAAATCGGAGACCCGCTTCAAAACCGATGACACCGCCCTCATCCTGCTGGCCACCGATGCCGCCGGCGAGGGCATCAACCTGCAGGTCGCCCACCTCATGGTGAACTACGACCTGCCCTGGAATCCCAACCGCATCGAGCAGCGCTTCGGACGCATTCACCGGATCGGCCAGCGCGAACCCTGCCACCTCTGGAATCTGGTGTCCACCGAGACGGTCGAGGGCTATGTCTATGGTGTCCTGCTCAGGAAACTTGAGGTCCAGCGCGCGAACCTGGGCGACAAAGTGTTCGATGTCCTCGGCCAGGTGACCTTCGGCGAGAACCGGTCCCTCCGCGAACTCATGCTCACGGCCATCCGTACGGGAGAGAGCCCCGAGCTCCGGGCCCAACAGGAGGAAATCCTCGATGTCGCCCTCGATCAGTTGCGCGACCTCATCGATGAGCACGCCCTGATCCACGATGTCATGGAGACCCGCCGGGTCCAGGACATCCGCCGGGAACTCGCACGCGCCCACGCGATGCGCCTGCAACCTCGTTACATCGGCGCATTTTTCGCGGATGCGTTCGCCCGTCTTGGTGGCCAGTTGATTCCCCGGGAGCCGGATCGCTTTGAAATCCCCCATGTGCCGGTGGAATTGCGACGACGCGATCGGGAGATCGGGACCCGGGAGCATGTCGCCGAAAAGTATCAGCGCGTAACCTTCGACAAAACACTCCGCAGCCTCTCCGGAAAAGTTCCCGCCGAATTCCTCTGCCCGGGGCATCCGCTCCTCGATGCCACCATCGATCTCATCCGCGAACAGTATGGCCATCTCCTCCGTCAGGGCGCGATCCTGGTCGACCCCGCCGATCCGACCACCGTCCCCCGCTGGCTGGTGTTCCTGCGCCACGAAGTCCGGGGTGGCCCCTTGAACGTCGAGGGCCGGGGGCGGCTGCTCTCCGCCCGGATGCAATTTGTGTTCGGTTCCCTTGAGCAGGGCGCGGAGGGCGACAGCGCGCGCATCCGTAGCTGGGAAGCCGGGGGCAATGCGCCGTACCTGGACTGCCGTCCTTTGGAGCCCGAAGAAATCGAGCCCTGTCGCGAATTTTTCCAACAGCCGGGTTGGCAACTGGCCCCCTGCGAAACTGAAGCGCTCGCCTTTGCCATCGAGGAGCTGGTCGAGCCACACCTGGCTCAGGTCACCGAGCGTCAGTGGACTCAGCTCGACAAAATCCATGCGGCGGTCCGGGCACGTCTAACCGTGGAGTACAACTACCTCGACCTGCGCGCCTCGGAATTGCGGGAGAAGGAGGCGATGGGAAAGCAACAGAAGCGTTCCGCCGCCGATCTGGAACGTCGCGCCGATGACCTCCGCGAGCGCCTTCAGCAACGGGAAGCCGAGCTCCAGGCCGCCCGCGAAATCTGGGCGGAAGCGCCAGTAGTCATCGGGGGGGCGCTGATCCTCCCACAGGGACTCCTCGATCAGATTCAGGGCCGCATGGGCGTGGACTCCGATGCCACCGCCGCCGAGCGCAAACGGATCGAGTTCCTGGCCATGCAGGCGGTGCTCCGGGCGGAGCGGAGTGCCGGGCGGCTGCCGGAAGATGTTGGCGCTCTGAAGCGTGGCTGGGATGTCGAGTCCCTCGATCCCGAAACCGGCGACACGCTCTTCATCGAAGTGAAGGGCCGCACCGTCGGTGCGGACACCGTGACGGTGACCTCCGGAGAACAACGCGCTGCGCTGAACGATCTGGAGCATTTCCGGCTGGCTCTGGTTTCGGTGGACGGCGAAGCCACGACCCTGCGTTATGTCCGCGAGCCGTTCGCTCAGGCGCCTGAGTTTCACGTCGCCTCCACGAATTACCATTGGCGCGAGCTTTGGGAGCGAGGTCGGCATGCCGCAAACGATCCTTGATCCACTCTAACATTTGTTCCACTTGCTTGCTAAGATTCACAAACTACACCCAGCCCAAAGGGCTATCGAGGAGGGCTCCATTGCCAAGATCTACTTTGGCGGTCCACGATTGGTCTGATCTTCAGGCTGACTACCAGGGGGGCTCGCTACTGATCGGTAACGGCTTCAGCACCAACATCTGGGAGCCCTTCTCATACGCATCTCTGCTGCAACGTGCTCTGGACTCGCGCACTTCATGGGGTGCTGACGCACTCACGGCCGTGGCGGAGAAACTGTTTAGTGATCTCTCTACTAATAATTTCGAGGAGGTTATGGGACTGCTCGAAGGGGCAATTCTTGTACTGGCCGCACAATCGAAACCTCTGGATCAAGAACAAGAAATCCTGGCCAATGTCAGAACCTGCCTGGTTAAAGCAGTACAGGAAATCCACGTAAGCCATTCGGCGGTAGCGGGGCAGCTCCATGGAGTCTCCGAGGAGTTTCGAAACTATTCATGGGTCTTTACCACAAATTACGACTTGCTCCCCTACTGGGCGCTCATGAGCCGAGCCGGAAAAAACAACTCCGTGGCTGGCTTTGACGATTTCTTCCGCAATGGCGAGTTCAGCCGTTATGACTATTACCGAGGGACTGACTGGACAAAGATCTGCTACTTGCATGGAGCTTTGCATTTATCGCAGTCGGGCAGTAGGACGTCTAAGCTATCCCGAGAACAATTTTCAGATACTTTTTCAGCCGATTCTATTCTGGAGGTATGGGCCGCGAAGGTTGGAGACGGCACACATAGACCTTTATATGTTGCTGAGGGAACTGCCGCAAAGAAAGAGTCTGCGGTCGCAAACTCGGAGTATCTTCTGCTCATGCGAGAGGCATTTAGGGCTCTGGGGAGACCGAAGGAGACTTATCTCACCGTAATTGGCCATTCGCTCGGCGGCAGCGATCGGCACCTGCTCGACGCCATGCGTGGGTGGGACAAGCCCAAGATTGCAGTCTCTGTTAGGCTCCCTCCAGGTGACGACGCTAGTTCGAGGGCTTCGCTCTTGCAGGAGCTTCAACAAGCCGACATCACATTCTTCTCCGCGGAAACGCACCCATTGCTCGCACCCAGCCTCCGAGTCACAGGGACCCCACCATGAACCCCGCTCCCCCCTACAAGACCAAGCTGATCGAGGTCGCCCTGCCGCTGGAGGACATCAACCGCGAATCCGCGCGGGAGAAGTCCATCCGGCACGGACATCCCTCGACCCTGCATCTATGGTGGTCCCGCAAACCGCTGGCGACCTGTCGCGCGGTCATCTGGGCCTCCCTGGTGGATGACCCCTCCACGGTCGGCTATCGCGATCTTGCGGGGCAGTTGTGCGACACCGTGGAGAAGCAGACGGTCGAGCGCGAGCGTCTCTTTGACATCCTGCGGCGGCTGGTGATCTGGACCAACTCCAACGACCCCCGGGTGCTGGCTGAGGCTCGGGCGGAGATCATGCGGGGCACCGACAACAATCCGCCGCCGGTCTACGATCCCTTTTGTGGGGGCGGCTCGATCCCCCTGGAAGCCCAGCGCCTGGGCTTACAGGCGCATGGCTCGGACCTCAATCCGGTCGCGGTGCTGATTACCAAGGCGCTCATCGAAATCCCCCCCAAATGGGCAGGCCAACCCCCGGTGAACCCCGAGGACCGCGAGAGCCGACTTGGGGGGACAGTCCGAGAAAAGGCCCCCCTACCCCCCGGCGGGGGAACACCCCAGTCTTCGTCCGCATCTGTGACAGCGGCAACAACATCGCTAGTTCCCCCTCCGGGGGGTAGGGGGGCCTCCGCCTCTGCTAAAGGGGGGGGAATGACTGCCTGGCCCGGAGCCAAGGGGCTCGCGGCGGATGTGCGTTACTACGGCCAGTGGATGCGGACCGAGGCCGAGAAACGCATCGGCCATCTCTACCCGACGGTCACGCTCCCTAAGAAACAGGGGGGCGGCGAGGCCACAGTCATCGCGTGGCTCTACTGCCGGACTGTCATGTGCCCCAATCCGGCGTGTCAGGCGCAGATGCCACTGGCCAGCAAGTTCTGGCTCTCGACGAAGAAGGGCAGGGAAACATGGGTCGAGCCGGTGGTCGAGCCGGGGGCCCCGCCGACGATCCGGTTTGAGGTGAAGACGGGCAAGGGGAAAGCCCCGGAGGGAAATGTTAATCGTCGCGGAGCAACATGTATAGCTTGCGGCACGACGATGCCACTTGAGGCAATTCGACAGGCTGGAAGAGAAGGCAATCTGGGCTCTCAGATGATGGCGATCGTGGCAGCGGGCCACCGCCAGAGAATCTATGTAAATCCTAGCAACGAGCAGGCTCAAGTTGCGGCATCAGCCAAACCGAGATGGAAGCCGGAGGAATTACTGGCAGAAAATCCGCGTTACATGGCTCCTCCTCTGTATGGGATGTCCAGATTCTCTGATCTCTTCACTTCCCGGCAGCTCGTCGCCCTCACGACCTTCTCCGACCTCATCAGCGAGGCGCGCGCGCAGATCGAGCAGGACGCCCTCGCGGCGGGGCTGGCCGACGACGGGATCGGGCTCGAGGCGGGGGGCATCGGTGCCAGGGCGTACGCGGAGGCGGTAAGTGTGTACTTGGGGTTTGCGGCAAACAAGTGCGCCGACTACTGGACTTGTCTTTCAACTTGGATGCCTCGCGGAACTGTTCGCAACTGCTTTAGCCTTCAAGCAATAAAAATGGCTTGGGACTTTGCAGAGGCTAACCCTATTTCCGATTTCCATTGTGCGTGGCATGAAACCTTTGAGTGGGTAGCTAAGTGCATCGATCAAGTGCCGGGGGGTCCTGCGGGCGCTGTGAAGCAGAACACAGCTCAACTCGGAATGACTCAGGGCAACATCTGCATTTCGACCGACCCTCCCTACTATGACAACATCGGGTATGCCGATTTGGCTGACTTTTTCTACGTCTGGCATCGTCGCAATCTCGGAGAAATAATGCCTGAGATGTTCTCGACGTTGCTCGTGCCGAAGACACCGGAACTGGTCGCAACTCCTTACCGATTTCGTGGCAGCAAGGCGAAAGCACAAGCCTTCTTCGAGAAAGGGCTGGGGGAAGCATTTTCTGCAATGCGGAAAAGCCAACACCCTGATCTTCCGCTGACGGTGTATTACGCATTCAAGCAAGCAGAAACTGAGGAAGAAGGGGCCTCGGAGAAGCGAGTCACCAAGAAAGCTATGAGCACTGCCTCCACGGGATGGGAAACGATGCTTTCGGGATTGATCGCAGCTGGGTTCCAAACAACTGGCACATGGCCTATGAAAAGTGAGCGAACGGCGCGCACTGTTGCGATCGGCACCAACGCCCTTGCATCTTCCATTGTCCTCGTCTGCCGACCGCGTCCCGACGATGCGCCCTTAGCAACCAAACGCGAGTTTGTCGCCGCACTCCACGCGGAACTCCCTGAAGCGATCCGGCTCATGCAATCAGGCAACATCGCCCCGGTCGACCTCGCCCAGGCCTCCATCGGCCCCGGGATGGCGGTCTTCTCCCGCTACAGCAAGGTGCTCGAGGCCGATGGCACCGCCATGCCGGTCCGCACCGCTCTCCAGCTCATCAACCAGACCCTCGATGAGGTCCTTCACGCCGAGGACAACGACTACGACAACGACACCCGCTGGGCCATCACCTGGTTCGAGGAGCACGGGTTCGGCGAGGGCAAGTCGGGCACCGCCGAGACCCTGGCCTCGGCCAAAAACATCTCGGTCAAGGGACTGGAAACCGCCGGGATCCTGATCGCGAGCAAGGGGATCGTGCACCTGAAACGCCCCGAGGAACTGGAGGCGTCCTGGGATCCCCAGACCGATGCGCGCCTGACAGTCTGGGAGACCACCCACCAGCTCATACGCGCCCTGGAGTCGAGTGAGCAGGCGGCAGCGGCGTTGCTCAGGCGGATCGGCACCGGCTACGCTGCCTCGGCCAAGCAGCTCGCCTACCGGCTCTATGCTATCTGTGAGCGGAAAAAGTGGGCTAAAGATGGCGGGGGGTACAACCTCCTGATTGTCGCGTGGCCGGAGCTGGAGAAACTCAGCCGCCAGCAGGCCACCGATGAGCAGGCGGTCCAGCAGGAGATGTTCTAACTCAGAATTCCCCCCGGAGAACTCCCCTAACCCCGGAGAACTCCCCCCAGCCCCCTCTTTTCCCAAGCGAAAAGAGGGGGAGCCAGAGAGCCAGAGCGATCCCTCTGGCCCCCCCTTTTTTTCCTTCTGAGGAAAAAGAGGGGGCCGGGGGGAGTTCACGGATCCAGCGCGGTAAGCCAGAACTACCAGGTCACTCCTCTGGCCCCCCCTCTCCAATCCTTCTGAGGATTGGAGAGGGGGCTGGGGGGTGAGGAACGGTTCACAGCAAGGAGATCGAACGCATGTCGCTCAGCAATCGGGATCGGGTGGGGCAGGTCATGGATCTGCTCAAGGCAGGCGTAGAGCCCTATGTGCGCCGTCGGCTGGATGCGGAGCTGGGCGCGAACTGGGCCGCGGGGTACGCGGGTGCCACCGCCGCCCCGCGTCCGCTAGTGGCGGCAGGACGTCGGCCCACCGGCGCCGAGGCGGTCGCGGCCGGACGAGCCCGGGAGGCCCTGGACATCCTCGCCCTCCTGAAAGCCATGCGCGACAACTGGAACGCGAGCTTCGCCCCGGAGCTCGGGCAGATCCTCCGCTCGGTCTGCCATGAACTCATCGAATGGCGTCATCAATGGGCACACCAAAGCGATTTTTCCACAGAGGACACGCTCCGTGTGATGGATAACGCCAAACGTCTGCTGGAGGCGATCTCGGCAGGGGACCAGTCGATGGCGATCGAGCAGCAGCGCCGCGAGCTGCTGTCGCTCCAGGTGAAAGAACAGGGGCGGGCGGAATTTCGCAAGGTCCAGATGGATCTGATCGCGACCGAGTCGGTGCCGGACAAACTGGAGGGATGGCGTCAGGTCATCACCCCGCGGCAGGATGTGCGGGAGGGGTCGTTTGAGCTCGCGGGGTATGCCGCCGATTTGTGGGAGGTCTATAAGGGCGCGGCGACGAAGGAATATGGGGATCCGATCGAATTTTTCGCGCGTACGTATCTCACCAACGGCCTGCGGGAACTGCTGGTCCAGGCGGTGAAACGCCTGACCAAACAGGGCGGGGCGCCAGTCATCCAGTTGCAGACCAATTTCGGCGGGGGGAAGACGCACTCGATGCTGGCCCTGTGGCACCTCACGAGCGGGGTCGATGCCGCCAGACTGCCGGGGGTCGAGACGGCCCTCCTGGAGCCGCTGGGGCAGAAGGCATTCCCGACCGTGCGTCGTGCTGTCTTCGTGGGCACCAAGCGGGGTCCGGCGGAGATCGTGACGCCGGAAAAGGGGGTCGAGATTCACACCTTGTGGGGGGAACTCGCGTATCAGCTGCTGGGCAAGAAGGGCTATGGGCTGGTGGCGGAATCGGACAAAGCGGGGGTGAATCCGGGGGGAGGCCTGAAGGCGCTCCTGGAGCAGGCGGCGCCCTGTCTGATCATGATCGATGAGTGGGTGGCCTATGCACGGCAACTCGCGGATGAGCCCGGGCTGCCGGCGGGAACCCTCGGGGCACAGCTCACCTTCGCGCAATCGCTCACCGAGGCGGCGAGCAATACGCCCGGCGTGCTGTTGGTGGTGTCGGTGCCGGAGTCGGATATGGAGGTGGGCGGTCCGGCGGGAGCGAATGTGCTGGAGAAATTGCGGCATCACATTGGACGAGTGGAGACCAGCTGGCGACCGGCGGATCGGGCGGAGAGCTTCGAGATCGTGCGGCGGCGCCTGTTCGAGGATCTGCCCTCGGAACAGGTCCGCAAGCGCGATGCGGTCTGCATGGCGTTCTCCGAGTCGTACCGCAAGCAGGTGGGGGATTTCCCCGCCAACTGCCGGGACAAGGCATACGAGGATGAACTGAAACTGGCATATCCAATCCATCCGGAGGTCTTCACGCGGCTGTATGAGGACTGGTCGACGGGGATCGAGAAGTTCCAGCGGACTCGCGGTGTGTTGCGGCTCATGGCGATTGTCGTGCATCACCTGTGGGAGGGTGGCGACAGTCACCTGATGATCATGCCCGGGACCATCCCGATGGACATCGATGCGGTGCAGAACGAGCTCACTCGCTACCTGGAAGAAAACTGGCGCCCGGTCATCGACCAGGAAATCGCGGGACCCGGATCGCGGGCGCAGCAACTGGATCTTTCCCATCCGCAATTCGCGAAGGTCGGTGCGGCGCGGAAAATCGCGCGGACGGTGTTCCTCGGTTCGGCACCGTTGCAGAAAACCGCGAATCGGGGCATCGAGGACCTGCGCATCAAACTGGGATCCGTCCAGCCGGGAGAGAATCCGGCAACTTATGGCGACGCGTTGCGTCGGCTCAGCGACGCGGGGGTGTATCTCTATTCCAGCGCGAACAAGTACTGGTATGGGCTCCAGGCGACGATCAACCGCCTGGCGGTCGAGCGGGCGGAGCGGTATGGGCGCGATGAGGAGGCGATCAGCCAGGAGTTGTCCAATCGGGTGAAGCTCCTGTTCAAAAATCGGGGGAAGTGGCCAAAGATTTCGGTCTGTCCGCGGGATCCGAGCGAGGTTGGAGACGATGCGGAGGCGCGGCTGGTCGTGCTGAGTCCGGAGGAGTGGTACGACCCGAAACAGGCGGAGCAGTCGCCGGCGCTGGCCTCGGCGAAGAAGATTCTGGAGGAGCGGGCCGGCGGTCCGCGTCGGCATAAAAACGTGCTGTTTTTCCAGGTGCCCCTCAAAGCGCACCTGGAGAAGCTGAACGAAAAGGCCGCGACGTATCTCGCGTGGCACTCCATCGATGGCGACATCGCCTCAGGGAATCTGGAGGTCGATGGCCAGCAGAAAAAGCAGGCGAAGGACAAACTGCACGAAGCCGACGCCACCCTGCTGGCCTCGCTGCCGGAACTCTACGCCCACGTGCTGTATCCCTCGATGAAGAAGGAGCCGGGCTCACCGGTCGTTTGGGAGGGGCAGAAACTGTCGTTGTCCCGCGATGGCGATCCGGCAGTCGAGTCGTTCCGCAAACTCGAGCAAGTGAGCGTGTTGATCGACAATCTCGGGGCGACCGTGCTGCGGATGGAAATGGATCGTATCCCCTTGTGGGAGCGCAACCTGGACCATGTCGAGATCAGGAAACTGGGCGATCTCTTCCCGGTGTATCTCTACCTGCCCAAGCTGAGCACACCTGGCGTCCTCGAGCGGTGCATCGCGACCGGTCTGGAGGGACTGCAGATTAATCCGGAGACCTTCGCCTATGCCGAAAGCTATGACGATGAGCGTGGGCGATACGTAGGACTGGTGGAGGGTCGCCTGCCCTACCTCACGCTCGATGGTGCGGGCCTGCTGGTGAAGGCTTCGGTGGCGCGTGCGCAGCTCGATGCGGAGCGCGCGGCGGCGGACGCCGCTGCGCGGGCGGCACTGCCGGCCGGCGAGATGGATATCGGCGTTGGAAAGACGGATGGACCCGTCCCGGCCGGAGATACTCCCCCTCGGCCCACCATGAACGAACCGGTTGCTCCAGCGTTGCCCACTCGATTTCACGGCTCCGTGCTCCTCGATCCGACACGGGTCGGTCGCGAGGCGGGGAAAATCGCCGATGAGGTGATCACGCACCTGGAGAAGCTCATCGGGGCGAAGGTCGAAGTACGGCTGGAAATCCAGGCGACACTGCCCGAGGGATACCCAGAGGATGTCCAGCGGACAGTCTCGGAGAACTCGCGGACGCTGAAATTCACCGGGTTTGGCTTCGAGAAGTTCTGACCATCTAGGACAGCCCGGTCCACCTACGATCGCCCAGAACGCGGAAACTAATCAAACCCCTTGACGATGTCCAGTGTTCCCTGTACAATGAACGCAGAAGAAAGGGGCGCCTATGACAACTGCACCGAAACTGACCTTGGGAGGCCTGATTCGCAGTCGCCGCATGGAGAGACGTGTCACGCTCCGCAACTGCGCTGCGCAGGCAGAGATTTCCGCGACCTACCTCTCCATGATCGAGCGCAATGAGCACTCGACCCCGCCAGCCGAGGATGCGCTCGCCCGGATCGCAACCGTCCTCGAACTGGACCCAGGGGAGCTGCTGGCGCTCGCTGGTCGGATTCCGGAGGATGTCGAGGAAATCCTTAAGGCAGGTCCTGTAGAGCTCGCGACCTTTCTCCGCACTGCACAGAATCTGTCCCCTGCGCAACTGAAACAACTCACTGAACAAGCAGAAGCCCTGCGCAAAAAGAAGAAGCCATAGCTGATCACCGAGATCCACCCATCCAAGGGGGACAGATAGATGAAGGACTCCGCGCCCTGGCTTCAGCCTCAAGAGATTGAGCGGCAAGCGCAGCTTCTGCTGGAACAGGCCCAGGCCAGTGGAATCGAGATCACCGTTCCGATCCCCGTTGAGGAAATCGCGGAAGTGCACTGCAGGCTCGGGATGGGGTTTTACGACCTGAATCCGGAAGGGGGAACCGATACTCTCGCTGCCCTCTACCTGGAGCGTGGGGAAATCCTCGTTGATACCCGACTGAATCCCGATGACTACCCATGGATGCAGGCGCGCTACCTCTTCACGATAGGTCACGAGCTGGGCCACTTCACGCTGCACCAACGCCTCCTCCTGGCTGCCTCGCAGACCCTGGTGCTGTTTACTGCCTATCCCGAGCCGCCTACGATCATCAATCGGGCCTTCAGCTCTGATGACAGGATCGAACGGCAGGCGAACCAGTTCGCAGCCTGCCTCCTAATGCCGGCGGATTTGGTCCGGCAGGAATGGGCGAGAGTCTACGGCTCGACTCAGCCCCTCTTCCCTTCGGCATGGCAGCTTACGGCGCTGGGCCTGCCGTACCCAACGGATTCCCAGGATCCGGTCGCAGAAGCCACCAAACAACTCGCGCTGCCGCTGGCGGAACGTTTCCACATGTCCCGCCAGGCTATGTCGATCCGAATTGAAGAGCTCGGACTCATCCAGCGCGCGGATCAAACTTTTCTCGGTTTCGACTTACCCTGACTTCTGGAGGTTTTTTATGCCCAGCCTGACTAGTCCACCCACCGACCCTGAACTCACAGCTGCACTGGAGTGCCTGTTGCGGGTCACCCGTGATGGGTTGAAGCATGGATACTTCGAGATCACCGTGCAGGGGGAACTCACCACGCAAAAACGACGCGTCCTGACCATCAAGGCCGGGAAGAGTCATCGCTACCTGATCTCTCCTGACGAGTTCGACCGGTAACTCCTTCAGTCGCGACTCCTGCGATGGGAGCGCGTGTCGGCACATCCTTACCAGTCGCTCGCTATCGGTGTGATTCCGGAGCCGAGGGACCAGAGACCGGCGCATCGACGCCCGGTCCGTCCTTCGGAGTCACTCCATGCCCGAACCATCCCCCGACCTCATCGACCAGACACTTGCGGTTTGGCAGCCCCGATCCCCCAAGCAGCTCACCAGAGAAGACGCCCGGCAGATCCTCGAAAACGTGACGGGATTCTTCGACGTGCTGTTGGAGTGGGAAGCAGCTGCTCGCACGCCTGAGCTGGATCCCACAAACTCCAAGCCAGCACCCTCCGCGATCAAAGGAGGCCGCTAGTCCAATGAACCCATCGAGCTTCGTAACAACTTGGGCGCCCAGTGAAAACGATCCCATCGCGGTCTGGGCGGATCGGTACATCAGCGATTTTGACCTCGGACTCGTGGTGCTTGCACCGGGCACTAAGGCTGCCATCGACCCAGATTGGCCCAAACAGCCGCTAACCTCGACTGGAGAAGCGCAGCTTCGCTGGGACAAAAGTCCGACACCTAACTTGGGAGTGCACCTGGAATCCTCACGGATACTGTCGCTGGACGTCGATGACGTGGCGCATTGCCGGCGTGCCCTGGCAGCAGCAGGCGTTGACTTGGACCAGCTTTTAGGTCATGGGGTCGCGATCCAGGGGCATCCGGCCAAAGCCAAGCGACTCTACGCAGCGCCTGCGGGGGAGACATTTCGCACGCACAAGCTCAGCTTCATAGGCTCTGGCGCAGACGGAGACCCAGAGAAGAGTAAGAAGGCGACCATGGTCCTGGAACTGCGCTGCCAAGGAGCTCAGGACGTCTTCCCTCCCTCGATCCACCCGGACACAGGAGGGCAGTATCGGTTTCTCCCGGATCGCGACCCGTGGACCCTGGGCGGATTTCCGAAAGCCCCTGAGTCGCTCTTGCAACTTTGGCGATATTGGGACACGATCCGCCCTCGACTCTCCACCGCCCTGCCTCGGGCTCCTGAATCTGTTCCGCAAATTGGGACCCGGGAGATCCGTTCCCGGAACTCTTCCGCCTGGGATCGCGTTCGCCGGGAGATCCTCCAGCGACTCTCAATCCGTGAGGCACTCAGTCGTTTGGGAGCGAGTCCAGGCAGCAGCGACAAGCTCTCATGTCCCCTCCATCCTCCCGATCGGCATCCCAGCGCCTGGATCTGGCAATGCCCTGATGGGATCGAGCGACTAATTTGTGCTCACGGAGTCCAGCCCGCTGCTGGTATCGGAGTTCTGACGGATGGAGGCTATCTGATGCTCGACTCGATTGACCTGGAGGCGCATCGCCTGAGCGTCGGCGCTGGACGGGCAACCACGGTTCTTGCCCATGAACTCGGAATCCCTGTTCCCCAGAAAAAGTCGCCGCCGCTCACTGATTCGGGCAATGCAGAGCGAATGGTGCAAGCCTACAGGGACCGGATCTGTCATTGTCACTCCTGGAAGAAATGGCTCGTGTGGACTGGATCTCATTGGGCGGAGGATCGGCTGGGGAAACTGCAGCAGTTTGCAAAGCTCACCGCGCGTAGCCTATACGAAGAGGCGAGCAAGCACCCTGACAAAGAGCGCCGTGCAGCGCTTGCCAAGTGGGCGCTCAAATCAGAGTCGGCGGCCGCCCGCAGGGCAGCCATAGCACTGGCCGAATCTGAGCCGGGAATTCCAATCCTACCGGAGCAGTTGAATTCAGATCCCTGGCTGCTCAATGTCGCGAACGGCACCATCGATCTTCGAACCGGAACGATCCGCTCCCACGATCCGGCAAACCGGATCACCGCTTTCATTCACGTTCCTTTCGATCCAACCGCAGCCTGTCCAGTCTGGGAGGCGACGCTCCTGCAGATCATGGGAGGGGAACAGGCCATGGTCGACTATCTCGCACGGGCTCTGGGATACGCGCTGACCGGTGTCATTCAGGATCATGTGCTTTTCTTCCTGCATGGGAAGGGGCGCAACGGCAAGACAACTGTGCTCAACACAGTGCGCCGGATCCTAGGAAGCGACTATGCGCTCGAAGCCCCTCCGGACCTCCTGATTGCCAAGCGAAATGACACGCACCCCACGGAGCGGGCAGCGCTCTACGGCAAGCGCTTTGTCACTACAGTTGAGACGGAGCGGGGCCGTAGGTTTGCCGAGGCGCGCCTGAAGCAGCTTACTGGTGGAGACCCGATCACTGCCCGGCGAATGCATGAGGACTTCTGGACCTTTGAGCCGTCGCACAAGCTGTTCCTGGCAGGAAATCACAAGCCACAAATTGGAGGCACTGATGATGGGATCTGGTCTCGCATTCATCTGATCCCGTTCACAGTGTCATTTCGGGGGCGCGAAGATACTGCGCTCGCCGAAAAGCTGGAAGCGGAACAGGCAGGAATTCTCGCTTGGCTAGTTCGCGGGTGCCTGAACTGGCGGAAGCTGGGGCTAAATCCGCCTCCCGGCGTGGTCGCGGCGGGTGAGGCCTACCGGCAGGAAATGGATACGCTGGCTGGATTCATCAGTGAGCGCTGCCAATTCGATCCAGTGTGCTTTACTGCCGGAGCCAGCCTCTACGATGCCTACTGCGAGTGGGTTAAGGAAGAGACCGGTGAGCAACCCCTCAACCGGCGCGCGTTCAACGCTGGGTTGGAAGAAAGAGGATGCCACAGCCATCGGAGCGCGTTCGAACGTGGGTGGCGCGGAATCTCACTCCGGAGCGCGTCGAGCCAGGATGAGGTTCAATGACAACATGACCTCTATGACAACGATTGCCGGGTTCCCCCAAGGATTCAGCAATTCTCGTGGGGATACCGAACTTGCGGTCACTATTGTCATGCTGTCATGGCTGTCCGATAGAGTGTGGGAAAATGTTCGCGACCCGCGAACGGTCCTGGTTGATCCAAAGGAGGTTGATGTCGTGCAACAGAAGACTGGCGCTCTGGCACTTGTGAGCGGGGAACGAACCCTCCGGGCTCTGGAGCTGCGCAAGCAGGGCTGCACCTATGTCGCGATCGCCGCCGAGCTCGGCGTTAGCCCTCAGGCCGTACACAAGCGGGTCGCGAAAGTCCTCCAGCTGATGCACGAGGAGGTCGAAGAGGAAGGCAAGTCGTTGCGACGCCTGGAAGCCGAACGCCTCGATGCCCTCCAGCTGGCCTGCTGGAATCAGGCAATGCGGGGCAACCTCAAGGCCGTCGAGCAGGTCCTCCGAATCATGGATCGCCGGGCCCGGCTGCTGGGCCTTGATCAGGCGCCAAAGCAGGAACTCATCAGCATCACAGAGTTGCAGGAACGGATCGCCCGGGTATTCACGGGATACACCGACCCGATGCCTCTCGCCGATGATGACGGAACCTCGCTCCCCGATTGGTGGGAAGAAGATCATCCGCAGCTCAGCGAACCACCCAGAATCGAAACCCTGGAGCACGCCGCATGACACGAAAGACCGGCAAGACCACGAAGCCCAACTCGATCCCGCTGGGAGTGCCACAGGCAGTCCTTTATGCCCGCGTGTCATCGAAGGAGCAGGAGAAAGAGGGCTTTTCCATCCCAGCGCAACAGAAGCTCCTGGTGGAGTACGCGGAGGCTCAAGGAATCGCGATCGCCGCCGAGTTTGTGGATATCGAGACCGCAAAGGCCTCCGGGCGGACGGGCTTCTCGGAGATGTTGGCGTTCCTCCGGACCAACGCCCGGACCTGCCGTACGCTGCTGGTTGAAAAAACCGATCGCCTCTACCGCAACCTGAAGGACTGGGTCACCCTCGATGAGCTGGATCTCGAAATCCATTTTGTAAAAGAGGGAGTGGTTCTCTCCGCCGATTCCCGCTCCTCCGAGAAGTTCATGCACGGGATCAAGGTCCTGATGGCAAAAAACTACATCGACAACCTCTCCGAGGAAACACGCAAAGGGATGAACGAGAAGGCGGAGCAGGGCTACTACCCCTCCTATGCGCCTCTCGGGTACAAGAACACGCTGGGACCGGATGGGAAGCGGGTCATCGAGCCGGATCCCGAGTATGCCCCTCTGATTCGGCAACTGTTCGAGTGGCACGCGACCGGCCAGTACACCCTGGCGCAAACCGGGAAGATGGCTCGCGACTCCGGCCTCTGCTTCCGTAAGAGTGGCGCTCCCCTCCCTAGCACCTCCGTTCACAAGATCCTCAGGAATCGCACCTATACCGGCGATTTCATGTGGAAGGGTCGCGTCTTTAAGGGCAAGCACGAGGCCCTGGTCGATCAGGATCTCTGGGATCGAGTCCAGGAGGTCATGGACCGGCGCACGCACAAGCGCCCAGGCTTTCGCCGTCACGACTTCGCCTTCGCCGGGCTTGTCTCCTGCGGGCACTGCGGATGTTTGCTCACTGGGCAGATCCAAAAGGAAAGGTTGATCTACTACCACTGCTCAGGGTTCAAGGGGCGCTGCGGGGAGCCGTATCTTCGGGAGGAGAAGCTCTCGGAGCACCTAGGCGGGGTCCTGGAAGCCCTGCAGTTCGATGACCAGGTCGCGGCCTGGGTGCTCCAGGCGCTCAGAGAGAGCCACGGCGACAAGAAGCAATTCCAGAATGAGGCGATTGCCAAACTTGAAGCCCAGCGCGCGCAGCTCCAGGACCGCCTGGACGCAATGTATGTGGACAAACTCGATGGCCGGATCTCGCTGGAGTACTACGAGCGGATCTCCGGCCAATGGCGGGGCGAGCAGGATGCGCTCCTCCGGGCGATCCAGAGCCATCAGGGCGCCGATCACGACTACATGGAAGAGGGCATCCAGCTCCTGGAGCTCGCCCAGCGTGCCCACGGCCTTTTCCTGCAGCAGGAGCCCCGGGAGCAGCGCCGGCTCCTGAATTTTGTCCTGGAGGACTGTTCCTGGAAAGAAGGGACGCTCACCCCGGTCTACAGGCCGCCATTCGACCTCCTGGCCGCGACTGTCGCGGAGGATCGTGCGCTCCAGTCTCGAACCGCCCAGGCGAATTCCACTTTCGAACGGCCGCAAACCCGCATAAACAGAACCCCCGGAGGGCCTTCCGGGGGTCGAAAAGAAATTTGGCTCCGCGAGAGGGATTTGAACCCCCAACCTAGTGGTTAACAGCCACCCGCTCTACCGTTGAGCTATCGCGGAGCGCTCAGGTCGTGCCGGCAGGGACTCCCCTGCGGGGCACAGGATTCTACCCGTCGCGGACAGCCGGTGCAACCCCCGCCGGAGTGTCCCGGTCAAGCAGCCACGCGACCCGGTCGCTGGCCGGTGCCCGGAGCACTTCCTCTGTCCGCCCCCACTGCAGCACCCGCCCCTGGTCCATCACCACCAGCCAGCGAGTCAGGGCTTCGACCTCCATAACATCGTGCGTGACCAGGAACATTGGGACCTGCAGCTCAGCGATCAGCCCCCGTAGTTCCTGGCGAAGGGCGCGTCGCAATGGCGTATCCAGCGCTGTAAAAGGCTCATCCAGCAGCAGCAATTGCGGATGGCTCACCAACGCCCGGGCGAGGGCGACTCGCTGCTGCTCGCCCCCCGACAGCTGACGCGGCCGCTTGTCCGCCAGGTGCCCGATCTGGAGCCGCTGGAGCCAGTCGTCGGCGCGACGTTCCCGGACATCAGCGGGGAGGCGACGAAGGCCATACGCTACGTTTTGGCGGACAGTCAGATGCGGAAAGAGCCCCAGATCCTGAAAGACCATCCCGACTTGCCGCTCCTGCGGCGATTTCCAGATGCCACGCGGGATGTCGCACCAGCACGCCTCACGGAAGTGGAGCGTACCCGCCTGGGGCCGCTGGAGTCCTGCAATGACCCGCAGGAGGGAGGTCTTGCCGCAACCGGAGGGTCCGAAGAGCCCCAGCGTCGCTGCTGGACCGTCGGGGAGGTCCCAGTCCGCGTGAATCGGTGGCTGTCCGGGATGCTGGATCTGGAAGTGGGCGGCGAGGAGGCTCATACGCGGACGCGGTCTCGTCCTTCCAGCAGATGGACCGCACTCAGGACCAGGAACGCGAAGGCGACCAGCCAAAGGGATGTCGTGGCGGCAGCGGCGTAGTTCAGCGCCTGGACATCGTCGTAGATCGCAATCGAGAGGGTACGAGTGACGCCCGGAATATTGCCTCCGACCATCAGCACGACCCCAAACTCCCCGATTGTGTGTGCGAAGGTCAGGACCATCCCGGTGAGGATTCCGGGCCAGGCGAGGGGCAGCACCACGCGCCGCAGTGTCATCCCGGGGCTTTCACCCAGCGTCCAGGAGGCCTCCAGCAACCGCTGGTCGATGCGGGCGAGTGCGGCGATAAAGGGACGCATCGCGAAGGGGATGTTGAAGATAACCGAAGCGAGCAGAATCCCAGCGAAGGAAAAGGGAAGTCGCTGTCCTGTGATCTGTGTGTACCAGGATCCCGCCAGCGTGTCAGGACTAAAGGCGGTCAGGAGATAAAAGCCCAGGACCGTTGGTGGCAACAGCAATGGCAGTGCGAGCAGCGACTCGACAAGAAATCGTCCTGGCCAACGGGTGGTCGCCAGCCACCAGGCGAGTGGCAGTCCGCACACCGTGAGGATCACGGTCGTCCCAAGGGCCAGACGGAGTGTCAGTTGGAGGGCGACCGGGTCCATAGGCTCAGCCAGTGACCTGCTGGTAGCCGCACGCCAGCAGGGCCTGCTGTCCGGCGGGGCTGTCCACAAAGGCATTGAACTGTGATGCGGCCTCCGGATCACGTACCCAGCGGAGCGTCACCCGGGCGTGGAGAATCGGAGGGACCACCTCTTCGGGAATGGCCCAGTAGCGGCCGCGTTCTGCGAGAGGTGGATGCTGGACGAGGGAGCGCGCAAGGAAGCCGATGTCGGCTGCACCGCTGTCCACAAATTGCGCGGTCTGCGCAAGGTTGTCGCCATAGACCAGCCGATCCTCCAGGATCGCGTCAAGTCCCCAGAAAGAGATTGCCTGCAACGCTGCGGCTCCATACGGTGCGGTGTCCGGATCGGCGATGGCGACTTTGCGAATGGAAGGATCGCGGAGTACGGTTTCCCGTCCCTCTTCCAGTGACAGAGCGCTGGACTGACGCACCCAAAGCACCAGGCTCCCGGCGGCGTATTCAGCGTAGCTGCCGGGCAGCGCCCTCTGCTGATCGCGGAGCTGCGCGGGATACACCAGGTCAGCGGAATAGAAGAGATCAAAGGGTGCTTCCTGCAGTAACAGGGTACAGAGTTTGCCCGAGGCCCCATAGGTGACTGTGACCGTGATCTCCTGATGCTCAAGCTGGAACGCATCGATCCAACGAGTCATCAGGGGTTGCAGGCTGGAGGCGGCGGCGATACGCAATTCTCGTGAACGTCGCGATTGTGAAGTCCTGCGATCCTCGTCGGCGCTCGTCGCGGCGCAACCGATCAACGCCAACCAGCCTGCCAACAGCAGCAGCACCCGGAGGGTCACGCCAGCACCTCCCGGACCGCACCGGCACTGCGGGTGTCGATCCCGGGGAAACCGGCGAGACTCCGCCACTCCGGGGAACGCAGGACCCGCAGGAGTCCCTGCCAGCGGGGATCCTGTGCAGTCGTGTCACTGCAGGCGAGGTCATAGTGCTCGGTCCGCACCGAGCAGAACGCGAGTCCTGATTGCGTCGCAGTCAAACGCAGGCAGGGGCCGGCATCAGCCCAGCCGGACCGAATCGCCAGGGCGACCCCCTCGTGATGCGGTGCGATGAGGCGGAAGCGTCGACGTTCCGCGACAACTTCCTGCAGGCAGGAGAACGCGCCGGATCCGGGCTCTCTGGCGACCCAGCGCAAGTTTGAGCTCTTGAGGTCGCTTAGGCTGCTGTCCTGCGCTCGCCCTCCCAGCGCAATCCCGGCCTCCCAGCGGGCCACCGGCACCAGTGACCAGCGGGTAGTGTCCTTGCTGCCGGTCAGGCGTGCGGCGTTGCTCTCTGGCGACGCATCGGTCGCCAGATGGAGTCCGGCACCATGCACCAGCCCCTCCTGCAGTAGATGCGCGGCGACATTGCTGGAACGTCGCAGGATGAGCAGGCGTCCATTCGTCTGGCGACGATATTCCTCTGCAAGGAGAACCGCCAGCGGATCGCAGGTCGCGATCACGAGCGTCTGTGTAGCCACCGGCAGCAGAGTCGTGGGGATGTGGCCATCTGGGGCGATGCCATCACCGGCCAGCCAGGGAGAGCTGACATCAGCATCGGCGGGAAAACACCAGTATTGCCCAGCCACTTCCGCCTGCCAGTATCGGCTGGGGACGTAAGTCGGTGCCCAGGCCCAGCGCAGTGCTCCTGCAGGTTGCGGTGACACCCCGAAGAGCTGCTCGACCGTGGTCGCCAAGGCTTCGGCCAGCGCGAGGGCGGCGGTGACCGATGGCACCAGTGTCTGCTGTTCAATGGCGCTGATAGCGGTCCGTGAAACGCCCGCTCGGGTCGCGAGCTCCGCCTGAGTCAGATCTTGCGCCAGACGAAGGATCCGCAGCGGGTGGGTGGTGCCAGGCCTGGATGCCATAATGCTGGCACTATACTACAGCTTCCTGGCAATCCTGGCGTGGCCGAGGTCACAGAGTCGAGGCCTGAACGGGGGCACAATGCCGGGGCTATGAGCACTGCACTCTACGGGCTGGAGGTCTATACACCTGCCGAGATAGCTCAGCGGGTCCGCGATGTCGGGGTGAAGAAGGCGCGTCTGCCAGTCCTTACCACTCTCGGACTGGGGGTCCTGGCGGGAGGATTTATCGGCCTGGGAGCGTTGGGATTTCTGGTCATCACCAGCGACCCCGCACTTGGATTCAGCGTTGGCCGACTCCTCGGTGGGCTGCTCTTCTGCTGTGGCCTGATCCTGGTAATTCTGGCGGGGGCAGAGCTTTTCACCGGGAACAATCTCCTGATTCTGGCCTGGACCAGTCAACTCATCACAACCCCGGAGTTGCTGCGCAACTGGCTACTGGTACTGCTGGGGAATCTGCTTGGCGCTGTAGGACTCGCGCTGCTGGTGACTTTCGCCCAGACCGGGATGCTGGCGGATGGAGCGGTCGGTGAGCAGATGGTCCGGGTCGCCAGCAGCAAGGCGGCACTCCCGTGGGACGTGGCGTTTTATCGGGGGGTCGGGTGCAACATCCTCGTCTGTCTCGCGGTCTGGATGGCCCTCGGAGGGCATACAGTCACCGACAAGGTGGTGGCGATTCTCTGGCCCATCACGCTGTTTGTCGTGGTTGGCTTCGAGCACAGCGTTGCAAACTTCTTCTTTTTGCCGCTGGGATACTGGCATGACACGGCTGTCGGGAACTTCCAGATGCCGGCCATCGGGCAAACTCTGCTCTCGCAGAGTGGGGTCATTGCGGGGAATGTGGTGGGTGGCGGACTGCTGGTCGGCCTGGTCTACTGGTGGATCTATCTGCGTCAGGACTCCTCTTCAGTAACTCATCCTGTCGAACCCGGAGACGAGTCATGAACGACCACGTTGTCCCGACCGCACCATTACGCATGCAGCATCAGGAGCTGATGGCCCGACTGGAGCAGCAACGGGCACAGCTTTTCGTCAGAGACGCCGACTCAGGGCAGGTCATCAATGACATCTGCGAGTTCGTGCGGACCTCCATCGCCCCACGGGCCGCCTGGGAAGAGGAAACGCTCTACCCCGCCATCGATGCCCTGATGGGTCCCAGCGATCCTTTCTTTACGGCCGTGATGCGTCGCGAGCACGGCCTGGTCGCTGTCTGGATGCAGCAGCTAACGGGATTGCTCCAGGGTTCCTGGAGCGATGCCGACCAACTCAAGGCGGTGGTGGAAGCGGGGAGTATGCTTGCCTTTATTCGCTCGCATTTTCTGGTGCAGGAAGAAGTGCTGCTACCCATCTTGGATCAGCATCTCTCTGCTGAGGAGTTCGCCTCGCAGGTGCTGGCATCCCAGCCAGCGTCGCTCCACTAGCCGCCGCGTCATGAGACTGCAGGGCTACCAGGGGATGTCGAGAATCAGGATGTAGTCCTCGTGGGTTTCGAGGGGGAACTTCTTCTTGCTGTCTGGGCCACCTTTGCGGTCGTCGTCCTGATCAAACAAGAGGAGCAACCGGTCGTCGGCAATGAACGTCAGACCCTCGCATTTCCCCTCGTAGACTGCCACCGGGACGCCCAGAAACTGTGCCAGATCTTCATCGGGGCGGCGCATCCCGAGTTCGTGATACCCGATTTCATAGAGGCGTCCATGGACACTGCTTCGCTTTTCGCCCCCGAATTCCTCGTAGTTCATGGTCAGCCAGAGGGTCTTGCCATTGGGGTCCAGTTCCAGCGACCCGAGGCCAAAGCACTCCCCAGTGTGCGAGGCACAGGTTTCCTCGATCCAGAGAAGCGGCTCCATCGCTCCCCAGTTGTTGAGGTCCATTTCGAGAATGCCGCAGACAAAGCGACTGGTGGGAGGAAAGTCCTCGATGTCTGGGTCAAAGGGCTGCGGAGGGAGGCCGAACTCCCGGACGCCCAGGAGCAGTTTGCCTGGCGAGGGGGACAGGGCAAGCCCCTCGAACTTGAGCCACGGAATTCCACGCTCTTTTAGGAAATTGTGGAGTCCGGTATGGAGGAGGACCGAGTAGTCCACGACCTCCGGATGGACTCCCTCCTGAGGCTCGGTCATTGCCAGCAGTTGCCAGTTGCGCGCCACTGCCACCGGGGGCTTGCTGCAGGAGGTCAGGACCCACCAGGTGTCCCCGTCCCGGGTCGCCGCTTCCACTTTGTCGATCGGCCAATGTGCGGAAGGCATCGGGACCGATCGCAACTGACCTGCGGCGTCCCACTCCCAGGCGGTAGGCATCAGGTCGAGGGCCTTGTCATTGAAGAAGTAGAGTCGGCCACTTTCTTCGCTAAAGATGGCCGCCGAGGGCTCAAAACGCTCCTTCTCAAACAGCGTGATCTTCAAGAAGTCCTCGATGGTGTACTCCGCCGGGTCCGCCAGTGCGGGAGCTACGAACAGAGCCAGCAGGAGCAGGGGAGCGGTGATGTGGCGCATTGGGACGGTCCTCCAGGCTGGGCATTGTGCGATGGCCCGTGAAGAGCGTCTATCCTAACGCCGGACTTGTTACACGGTCGCAACCAGTCCGTGTCAGACTGCGACCGACCCGGAGGTCTTCTGTCATGCGTCTGCCCCTGCGCTCACTTTTGCCCCTGATGCTGCTCTGGACCTGTTCCTTGAGCAGTCTCCAGGCGGCACCCCGGACCACCGGAGGCCAAGCCCCCCGGAAGCCGACCACGGTGCCCCGGGCGGATCAGGTCGCGAACCGGTCGCCGATCAGTACAGAGCCCCGGGTGATTCTGATTTCGATCGATGGGCTGCGCCCGGAGACCTACCTCAATCCGAAGCAATTCGGACTGGAACTCCCGACCCTGCGCCGGATGATGAGTGAGGGGGCCTACGCCCGGGGCGTCAGGGGCATTTTCCCGTCGGTCACCTACCCCAGTCACACCACTCTCCTGACGGGGGTTCGATCAGGACGTCATGGTGTCGTGGCGAACTCCTACTTCACCCCCGACCGCCCCGGCCCCGCTGAATGGTATTGGCACACGAACGCGATTCGGGTGCCGACCCTCTGGCATCTGGTGAAAGATGCCGGGATGTCCGTGGCGAATCTCTCCTGGCCGGTCAGTGTCGGATGTCCTTGTGACTGGAACGTCCCGGAAATCTGGGACAACTCCAGCCCTGAGCAGCCCGACACCATGGCGATTTTGCGTCAGCACACTACTCCCGCAAATCTCATTGATCGTATCGGCGAGGCGACCACTCCCTGGACCGATGCCAACTACAACATCAATGTGCTGGAGCGGGACCTGCTGGTGGGCGATGCCGCCGCCTGGATGTTCACCACCTATAAGCCGCATCTGTTCACCATCCACCTGATCGAGGTAGATCACTTTTCTCATGAAGAGGGTGCGAACGGTCCGACCGCCCTCAAAGCCCTGGAGTATGCCGATCAGGCGGTGGGCAAAATCCTGGCCGCAGTTGAAAGCAGCCGGATGGCGGGCAACACCACTATCATCGTCACGGGGGATCATGGGTTCGCCGACATTGACCGTCGGGTGCACATCAACGAGTGGCTCAAAGAGGGTGGATTTCTGACCACCGATGGGAACGGCAAAATCACGGGTTGGCAGGCGCAGGCGTACACCACAGGCGCAGCCGGAGTCATCATGCTCCGGAATCCTGGCGACACCGCGCTGGCCCAGCAGGTCCAGGGCTACATCACTCGCCGCCTGAGCCAGCTGTCCGAGCAGGAACGCCCTTTCCGGGTGATGCAACGGGCGGAGCTCAACGGGCTGGGGGCTTTCCCCGACGCAGCCTTTGGGCTGGCACTGAATCCGGGATGGGACCTGTCGAAAAAGGTCGATGCCGGACTGGTGAGTGCAGCCACGGGGGGGACGCACGGATATCACCCAAACTGGGAGGCGATGCGGACCGGGTTCATCGCCTGGGGTGCGGGGGTCAACCCGAGCGGTCAGGTGGATGTCATGGAGATGACCGCGATTGGTCCGACCGTGGCTCACTTCTTCGGCCTGCGCCTGCCGGCCGCTGAGAGCCCGCCAGCCCTCTGGGTTTTCAGTCGGCCATAGTTTTTTCTCCGTGACTGCAACTGCTGGCATCGCCAGCGGTCTGGGTCGCTGTCACGTCTCGACATTATTGAAACGCCCTTCTTGCCGGCATCGCCGGAGAAAGTGGTCCCGGAATGCTGCTGCACGCCGGACTCCTCGCAGTCGGGTTAGTGGTAGTAGTGTTGGGAGCAGAGTTGTTGGTGCGGGGTGCGAGCCGCCTCGCGCTGGCACTGGGACTCACGCCCCTGGTCATCGGACTGACCGTTGTCGCGTTTGGTACATCCGCCCCCGAACTGGTCACCAGTACTGTTGCGATTCGCGCCGACTCGCCGGGTATCGCCCTGGGGAACATCATCGGGTCCAACATCGCGAACCTGGCGCTGATACTCGCCATCGCAGCCATGATTCGGCCTCTTCCCGTGGATTCGGCGGTCATCCGCCGCGATCTGCCACTGCTGGCGGGAGTGACTCTGCTGACGGTGCTTTTGCTCGGCTTCAGGCTCTTCGGCCTGGCGGCTGGAGTTGGATTTGTCGGCCTCCTGCTCTGGTTTACCGCCTGGCAGGTCCGCACCTCCCGCCAGGAATTGCCCGCAGTCGCAGCAGAGTTTGAGGAGGAGATCACGAGCCTGAATCAGCCACTCAACAGAGCCCCCCTCATAGCCGCGGCAGGACTCTCCCTCGTGGGGCTGGGGCTGCTGATAGGGGGCGGACGCCTGCTGGTGGATGCTGCCATTGCGCTTGCCGCCACGCTCGGAGTCCCGGACCGGATTGTCGGGCTCACGATTGTGGCGGTGGGCACCAGTCTGCCGGAACTGGCCACGACCCTGGTGGCGGTCCTGCGAAATGAGCCGGATGTAGCCGTCGGAAATGTGGTGGGCTCCAACATCTTCAACCTGCTCTTCATCGGCGGAATCGTGGCCATGTTGCACGGAGCCCCATTGGTCCTTCCGACGGCTTCTCTCGTGGATGGCTGGGTGATGGTGGCCGTGACTACCGTCGCCGCCGGATTGCTCTTCACCGGGCGCGCGCTCTCTCGAGCAGAAGGGGGCGTGCTGCTGGCGGGCTATGTCACCTACCTGGTCTGGCTGATTCGCTAATCTGTCCGTCGTCTGCCATGATGCGGACCAGTGCCCGGAGCTCCGCTCCTGACTCCATGGGCCGGGTTCTCCGGCGAGGCGCTCACAACCTATGCTGCTGGCTGGCCAGCTCATCCTCGGTCTGGTAATGCTCGCCTACGGCGCGGAATGGCTGGTCCGGGGGGCGAGCCGTCTGGCCCTCGCTGCGGGCCTGACTCCACTGGTGGTCGGCCTGACCGTAGTGGCCTTCGGGACCTCAGCCCCTGAACTCATCACCAGCGTGGTTGCAGGATTGCGCGGATCGTCCGGCATCGCCCTGGGCAACATCATCGGCAGCAATATCGCGAACATTGCACTGATTCTCGGAGCGGCGGCGACCATTCGGCGGATCCCGGTGCAGTCTGAGGTGATCCGTCGCGACATGCCAATCATGGTCATCATGACCATCCTGTTCTTCATCCTCCTCAAGCAACAGTGGTTCGGCACCATTTCCGGCATTGTCTTCATCGCACTTCTCATTCTCTTCACGACTTGGCAGATCTACACCAGTCGCCTGGAGCTACCCGGCGTGTCCTCCGAGTTCGCCAGAGAAGTGGGAGACATCAGCGAGCCGATCGATAAGTCTCCAATCGCTGTCGCAGTCGGACTCACCATCGTTGGCCTGGTGGTCCTGGCCACCGGGGGCCGGTTCCTCGTGGAGTCCGCCGTCCAGATCGCCCAGTTGCTCGGCATCAGCGACCGCATCATCGGCCTGACTATCGTGGCGGTCGGGACCAGCCTGCCGGAGCTCGCGGCGACTGTTGTGGCGGTCCTCCGGAACGAACCGGATGTCGCGGTGGGCAACGTGGTGGGATCCAACATTTTCAATATCCTGCTGATCGGCGGGGTGGTGGGGTTACTGGGCGGCAGTGCGGTCGCGACCCCCGTCGGGATTTCCACCGACCTTTGGGTCATGCTGGCAGTGACGACTTTTGCCTCGGTGCTGCTGCTCACCGAGCGGGCCTTGTTTCGACGGGAAGGCGCGATTCTGCTGGTGATCTACTTCGGCTACATCGCGTGGCTCGTCTTCTTCTCACGCTAAGACTCCATCACAGCGCCGCAGAGTAACAAAGCGGGCTCCCCCGAGATCGGAGGAGTCATGCTCGGTTCTGTCGCGCAGGAGGATCAGTGAGTCGTGAACGAGGTTGCCCGGGCGGCGGTGACTTCCAGGAGATCCATCAGCAGCAGTGAGAGGTCCACCCCCTGGCTGGTGCAAGCGGTTTCCAGCGGGCGATCCAGGTCACGTTCCCAGTCCAGCCCATTGGTGCGGAAGACATCTTTCGCGGTCGGATGAGCGGTGACATAGTCCCGGACCGGGGACATGATGGTGAGATCGGCCACAGACAGCGCTCCTTTCGGGTCTCTGAAACAGACCCTCTGTAAGTGGCGGACAGTCTGCTGCCACCCAACGATGAATGCCTTGATACACATCACAACTGTGCTGGCTTATCGGAGTGAGAAGGCTGTTCAGGCCTCAAAGTGTGGACTGGATCACGCCGCCATCCACCCAAAGGACCGTACCCGTGGTGAAAGCCGCCTGCTGAGATGCCAGGAACGCCACCGCAGCTCCCAATTCACCAGGGTCCCCGCTCCGGTGCATCGGGTGGCTGGCGGCCCGTTCCTGTCGCAGCTGGTCGATACTTTTGCCCGTCTGCTCACTCTGAATGCGAAGCGTCTCAAAGGTACGGTCCGTGTCGTAGGGACCGGGCAGCACGACATTGCTCGTGATCCCGCTCACCGCGTATTCCAGCGCGATGGTCTTGGCGAGTCCCGCGACGGCTGGCCGGACCACCGATGAGAGATTCAGGTGGAGGATCGGCTGCTTGATCGAAGTCGACGTGATGTAAATGCACCGCCCCCAGCCACGGGTCGCCATCTCGGGAATTACCCCGCGGGTGAGTCGCACCGGGGCCATGACCAGGAGGTTGTATGCCGCCATCCAGACGGCATCGTCGGTGTGGTCCATGAAGCGGCCTGCTGGTGGGCCGCCCGTGTTGGAGACCAGTATCTCGATGGGGCCCAGTTGCTGACGGGTCCCTTCCAGCAGGGCTGCGATTTCATCAGGATCGGCAAGGTCGGCTACAAGGTATTCCGCTGAGCCTCCCGCAGCCTGCACCTGCGGGTCGCTGTGAAGGATGGTGGCGGCCCGCTCGAGGTCCGCTGCCGACCGGGCGTTGAGCATCACCCGGCAACCTTCCCGGGCCAGCGCGAGGGCTGAGGCGAGCCCCAGGCCCTTTGAGGATGCTGTGACGAGAGCGACTTTGCCGGCGAGTCCGAGGTCCATACCAGCGATTACAGCACATCCCTATCGGGCAAGGGCAACAACCTGTGTCGGCTATAACTGTGTTGACATGCTTGTACCCCGCCCCCCGGTTCCCTCCCCTCCCCCGCCAGGCCAGGTCCCGGCCCCCCTGTGGGACCCGGACTTCCGGTCAACGCTGCCTGTGTCGTACCGGGGGGGGAGCATCGCGGTCGGCGATCCCCCCCTGTGGCTCGATCCGCAGATGCCCAAGGATTTCGCCATCGTGTCGCATGGCCACAGCGACCACATCGCTCCGCATCGCCTGGCGCTAATGACACCCGAAACGGCAGCGATTTATCGACATCGACACCTGGAGGCGGGTCCAGTCATCGAGCTGGCCTACGGCGAGCCGTATGAGGTCGCGGGCCGGGAGATTCGTCTCTATCCCGCCGGACACATCCTCGGATCGGCTATGGTCTGGATCAGCGATGGCTCCACCAGCGTGCTGTACACCGGCGATTACAAACTCCGGGAGAGTCTGACGGCGGTCTCAGCTGCGCCTCCTCCCGCAGACATCCTCATCACCGAAACCACTTTTGCTTTGCCGAACTACCGCTTTCCGGACCCCGCCTGGTTGCAGTCCGCCATCGCAACCTTCGCACAAGCCTGTCTTGCGGAGGGCGAGACGCCGGTGTTTCTGGGCTATCCCCTGGGGAAAAGCCAGGAACTGGCGGCGATTCTCTGCCAGCACGACATCCCCGTAGCGGTCCAGCAATCCATCGCCAGCATCTGTCGGATTTATGAGCGAGCCGGGATTACCTTCCCCGGACTGTCGGTCTATCAGCAGGGAGCCGCGCCGGGCTGCGCGCTGGTGCTAACCGAGAGTCCGAAACTACCGGGACTCCTGGCGGGATTACAAGCGCCCCGGGTGGCGTACTGCTCCGGCTGGGCCCTGGCGGAGAAACCGTTTACCGGCCTACAGGCTGATCTTTGCCTGCCATTTTCGGATCATGCCGACTTCCCGGAGTTACTGCATTTGGTCGAGGCGGTGCAGCCACGGCAGGTCTGTACAGTTCATGGCTTTACGAAAGAAGCCGCTGCGATTCTGCGTCGCTATGGCATCCCCGCGCAGCCCCTGGCAGCAGCTCCCGGATGAGCGCACCCTTCGCCGATTTCGCCATCCTCTTTGAGCAGCTCCGTCACACCCGCGGACTGGCACGTCAGCGTGCGCTGTTCCTGCACTTCTTTCAGTCGCTGTCGCAGTCAGATCAGGCCGTGGTCCAGGGCTGGGCTGACGAGGAGAACAAGCTGCGGCTGCAGTCGAAGCCCCTCATAGCGATCGCGATGCAACTGACCGGCTGGGATGCTGAGGTCATCGGTTGGGTGCAGAAATCCGAGGGGAGTCTGCCGGCTGCCATTGGGTCGCTGCTGCCCGCGCAGGAAGATGATCCAGAGCTGACACTCGGGTATGTGGAGACTGCGCGAGTCACGTTGCGTGCTGCGAGCAGTCAGAAGCGCTATGCCTACCTGGCAGAGTTACTTGGAATGGCCAGCCCAGTGAGCGCAACAGTCCTGCTGAAACTGATTGCAGGGCAGTTGCCTCTGGGAATGCTACTGACCCCGGAAACTCCACCTGAGCGTCCCTTTACGTTTCGGCTGGTGATCGTCGCGGCCAGTGCTGACCATGCCGATCGGATGAGCCTGCTCTCCGACTACACGATCGCGGTCTGGCATGAGGGGCATTTGCTCAGCATTGGGACCGTCTGGGAAGGACTGGAAGCGGCTACTCAGACTCAACTGACCTCGGTGCTCAACACGCTGATTATTTCCCGCAAAGGACCAGTAGTCCTCGTGGAGCCCCGGATCGTGCTGGAAGTGGCCTGTTCCGGAGTGGCGATCAATCGTCGACGTCAGGCGGGGTATGCCCTGCAAGCTCCGGCCATCGTGCGCTGGCTGCCAGAAGTCGCGCCAGAGGCTGCCGATTCTCTGGAGCAGGTCCTGCGGACCTGCCTGCAGCAACCGGCTTAGCAGGATGCTCACGGAAACGAGTCCATTCTCAGAGGAGGTCCTTACAATACGACTTAGCGCATGGCTGCGACGACCTCTCCCATCCTCCTGCCTGAGCAGGTCAGCACCGAGACATTCAGCATCCGGGGGATGCACTGTGCAGGCTGCGTCGCCAGAGTCGAAGGCGCGCTGGCGCAGGTGCCGGGAGTCGTGGAAGCCTCGGTCAATCTCGCCGCTGAAACAGGTCGGATCGCCTGGGATCCCTCACTGGTCGGTCCCGATACCATTGCCGCACGCCTGACTGATCTGGGATACCCATCCACGCTGGTGGTTGATCGGGCGGCTCAGGAGCAGGAAAGGGCACTCCTGAAGGAATTCGAGCGTCGATGGCTCACGCTGAAAGTCGCCATATCAGCGACCCTGGCGCTGGCGATAGTGGTGTTATCGCATCTGGAGCTGATCGGCATCGCCATTCTTCCGCCGCTCCTAAGCGGCTGGGTGCAGTTGGTGCTGGTCCTCCCCATCCAGTTCTGGGCGGGCGCGGAGTTTTACACCGGCTCCTGGCAAGCGCTGAAGAATCGCTCCGCTGACATGAATGTCCTGATCATGATCGGGACCACCGCTGCAGTCGTTTTTTCGACGCTGGCATTACTTTTCCCCTGGCTCATCCAGTTTCCCGGGCATCACGGGAACCATGTGTTCTATTTCGAATCTGCGGCAGTCATCATCACGCTGATTCTCACGGGAAGACTGCTGGAGCTAAAGGCCAAGACCGCAACGACTTCTGCGATCCGGGCACTGGTCCAGCTCCAGGCTCCGACTGCAGAACGCCTCGCGCCGGATGGGACATTCGCCACGGTCCCGGTCGAACTGGTAGCGGTCGGCGATACGTTGCGAGTCGCCCCTGGAGCGCAGGTACCGGTCGATGGCCGAATTCTGGAAGGCCGATCCGCCCTCGATGAGTCGTTACTGACGGGGGAATCGATTCCGGTCGAGCGGGGACCTGGAGAACCGGTGATTGGGGGTAGCCTGAATACCACTGGCAGCCTGCTCATCACTGCCACCCAGGTTGGGGAAGGAACGCTGCTGGGACGCATCATTCGGCTGGTCGAAGAGGCGCAAGGGAGCAAGGCGCCGATTCAGCGCATGGCGGATCAGATCGCGGCGGTGTTCGTGCCGGCGGTCCTGGTCGTGGCGGGGCTGACTGCGATCCTCTGGCTCCTTTTTGGTGCTCAGGTGGTCCATGAAAGTCGGGTGATGTCGACCGCCCTGACCACCACCATGGCGGTCCTCATCATTGCCTGCCCCTGTGCACTGGGACTGGCCACGCCCACGGCCATCATGGCGGGCACCGGCCGTGGGGCGCGTCTGGGCGTGCTGATCCGGAATGGCACAGCACTGGAACAACTGGCACACGCCTCTATCGTCGTGTTCGACAAAACCGGCACCCTCACCCAGGGAACGCCGCGTCTGCTGACACTGCATGAGCTGGAAAATGACGCGCTGTCGCAGTGGGGTCCACTGGTGCTGGCTGCGGAGGCCCCCAGCGAGCATCCCCTCTCCCGGGCCCTGATCGCCGGACTCACGGCGCGGGACATCACTTCGACTGCAATGGCGGTTGAAGACTGGGACAGCATCCCTGGGGCGGGGGTCACCGCCCGCATCGATGGGCACAGCGTGCTGATCGGCAACGCCCGGCTCATGCAGCGCGATGAGATTGACATCACCGCGTATCAGCAACATCTCGCGGCGATTAGCGCGGCGGGGCAGACGCCCGTCTGGATTGCCATAGATGGACGTCCGCAACTCTTATGCGGACTGGCTGATCCCCTGAAACCAGAAGCGCGCATGATCATCCAGCAGCTGGAGCAGGAGGGGGTGCGCCCGATTCTGGCGACTGGCGACCATGCGGGTGTCGCACAGTCCATTGCGGAGGAAGCGGGCATCGCTGAAGTCCACGCGGGACTCTCACCCGGCGAGAAACTTCAACTGATCACGACACTCCAGCAGTCTGGGCAGCGGGTCGCGATGCTCGGCGATGGCGTGAACGACGCCCCTGCACTGGCGCAGGCCGATGTGGGGGTTGCCATGGGGACCGGGGCAGCCGTAGCGCTGGAGACCGCGTCGGTCACGCTGCTGCGGGGTGAACTGGCAGGATTCGTCAGAGCACGGCAGCTGTCGGCGGCGACTCTCCGGACCATTCGACAGAATCTTTTCTGGGCCTTCGCCTACAACACGCTGGGCATCCCGCTGGCAGCAGGGCTGTTCCATGTGCTGTTTGGCTGGCCGTTTCTCAACCCCATGTTTGCCGCAGCGGCGATGGCACTCTCATCGGTGACCGTGCTCTACAACTCGCTGCGACTCCAGCGCTGGAACCCGCAGGACCTGACACGCATCTAAGACAGCACGACCATGTCAAATCTCCCCCCCGCCACAGCCGAGCCACCCACCGATACCGGACGTCGCCAGACCCTGATGCTGCTCTGCGGCCTGTGGGGAATGGTCGGCACCGGGCTGGCCATCCCCGTCCTGCAAGTCCTGACCGCGCCACTGCGTGGTGGGGGTGTCGGTGACGCTGCACCGGTCGCAGAACTCCCACTCGCGCTGGCGCAAGAGGCTTCGTGGCAACCTGTGGTGCTGGATTTCGCGACCCGGGATGCCTGGGCGCGTGACCGGGCAGTCCCGCACCAGGCGTTTGTCCGAAAGCACGATGGCGAAGTGGAGGTGCTATCCGCGGTCTGTACGCATCTGGGATGTCAGGTTCAGTGGGAAGCGGAGCAGGATCGATTTTTCTGTCCCTGCCATCACGGAACATTTGATGCCAGTGGCGCTCGCACCTCCGGACCGCCCCCCAAGCCCCTGACGCCTATGCCCTTCGTGATCCAGGGGGATCGCCTGATCGTCAGTCTGCCGACCGTCGATGAGTCCGCCGCATGACAATGCTCTCAGCGGTGTGTGCTGGATTGCTGCTGGTCTCCATGCTCTCGGGCATGATCCTGAGTGCGCGCTATGTCCCGGCTCCAGAACACGCGCACGCTTCCCTCGCCTGGCTGATTACCGAGGTCACCGGCGGAGCACTCCTCTTCAGTCTGCATGGCTGGAGCACCACGCTGCTCATGGGGGCGTTGCACCTGCTGGTCTTTGTAGATCTGTTAATCGGTCGCGCATCCTGGTCACATCGGTGGACCTGGTGGAGCGGCCTGGTGATGCTCTTCGCCGGACTCGGGCTCGGATTTACCGGCTCACTCCTTCCCTGGACTCAGCAGGCGTACTGGGATGCCGTGGTCCGCTTCGAACTCATCAGCCAGACTCCGCTGATCGGTCCTGCCCTGGCCACCATTCTTCGTGGCGGAGAGCGGATCGGCGTGCTGACGCTGACGACTTACAACGCACTCCATGTCCACGCCCTCTCAGGGCTCTTGCTGCTCGCCCTGGTGGCTCGGTTGTGGGCTGATGAGACCGGTCCAGCCCCGCCTCGTCGTCTCGATCAGCATCTGGCAGCGTTGGGCGCTGCCGGATTCACGCTGGTGGTCGCGCTCTGGCAGCCCTGGACGCTCGGACCGGCCGCCGACCCCGCGAGTACCGATTTCGTGGCACGTCCGGAGTGGTGGTTCCTGCCGTTGTTTCAGCTCCGCAAGCTCGTCAGCGGAGCCGCCGAAGTGCCGCTCTTGCTGGCGTTGGTGGGACTGGCGTGGTTCCTGCTGCTGCTGCAACCATCGTTCGACCGGGAAGATGCCGCTCCCAGAGTCCGACACCTGCTGCTGGGTGTCCGGATCGCGGGCCTGCTGGGTTGGGTGCTGCTGTTGTTGTTTGGGCTTCAGCCTGAGGGAACAGCGAACGCAGACCCGCCAGCTTCCCCACCCCCTCGCGATATCCAGCCCTTATCAGCTTCCTGATAAGCCGACTGACGACTCACAGATAGAATGCTGCCATGAGCACGACCGCGACCTCCGCCCGGATCATCCGCGCACCGCGTGGCACCCACCTTTCCTGCAAAAGCTGGATTCAGGAAGCCGCGTTGCGGATGCTGATGAACAATCTGGATCCCGAGGTCGCAGAACGTCCGGAAGAGCTGGTGGTGTATGGCGGTCGGGGTCGCGCTGCACGCAACTGGGAATGCTTCGATGCCATTGTCGCGACACTGCGTCGGCTCGCCGATGACGAAACGCTGCTGGTGCAGTCCGGGAAGCCGGTAGGGGTCTTTCGGACCACGGTCGATTCCCCCAGAGTTCTCATCGCGAACTCCAATCTCGTGCCGCATTGGGCAACGCAGGAACGCTTCGATGCCTGGGAGCGTGCCGGGCTGACCATGTTCGGGCAGATGACCGCCGGGTCATGGATCTACATTGGCACGCAGGGGATCCTGCAGGGGACCTACGAAACATTCGCGGAAGCGGGACGGCAGCATTTCGGTGGTGATCTTGCCGGTCGCTGGATCCTCACCGGAGGCTGTGGCGGCATGGGGGGGGCGCAGCCACTGGCCGCCACGCTCAATGGTGCAGCGATGCTGATCATCGATGTGGATGCCTCGCGGCTGGAGATGCGTCTGGCGACCCGGTATCTCGACGAGATCGCGCCATCCCTTGATGACGCTATCGGGCGGATGCAGCGCGCCACCGCCAACCGTGAAGCCGTATCGGTCGGGCTGGTCGGCAACTGCGCGGAAGTTTTGCCCGAGTTGGTGCGACGCGGCATCACGCCTGACCTGCTGACTGATCAGACCTCCGCACACGACCCGCTGCGGGGCTACATCCCAGCGGGGATGTCGCTGGCAGCAGCCGCCCAGGCGCGTGATGCAGACCCCACTGCATATCTAAGCCGGGTCCAGGCGAGTATGGCGACCCATGTCGAGGCGATGCTCGCGATGCAGCAGCGCGGCGCAGTGACCTTCGACTACGGCAACAATCTGCGTCAGCGAGCTTTTGATGCGGGGGTAGCCCAGGCGTTCGACTTCCCAGGATTCGTACCCGCGTACATCCGTCCGCTCTTCTGCAAGGGCATCGGCCCCTTCCGCTGGGTTGCCCTCTCCGGAGACCCGGAGGACATTCGGGTGACCGATGAAGCGGTAAAGGAGTTGTTTCCCGGGCACACGTCACTGCATCGATGGATCGATCAGGCCCAACAGCGAGTGCAGTTTCAGGGGCTGCCGGCCAGGATTTGCTGGCTTGGGTACGGTGAGCGGCACCTCGCGGGACTACGATTTAACGAACTGGTGGCTCAGGGACGGGTGAAAGCGCCCATTGTCATTGGCCGGGATCACCTGGATGCCGGGTCGGTGGCATCGCCCAATCGTGAAACAGAAGCGATGCAGGACGGGTCCGACGCCATCAGCGACTGGCCTCTCCTCAATGCGCTGCTCAACACGGCCAGCGGCGCGTCGTGGGTGTCGATTCATCATGGCGGGGGAGTCGGGATCGGGTACTCCCAGCACGCCGGCGTGGTGATTGTCGCGGATGGCACCGACGCTGCGGCAGCGAGGCTGGAGCGGGTCCTGACGAATGATCCTGGGACAGGCGTGATGCGTCATGCCGACGCCGGCTATCCCATCGCGCTGGCCCATGCCCGCGCCACCGGCCTGGATCTGCCTATGGTGACGCCATGAGCAACACCGCAAGTCTGCTGATCGTGAATGGGCAGGTCTGCACCCTGGAGGCGACTGCCGAGCACCCACTGGGACTCAGCGAAGGAGGCACTGTTGTCATCGGGGGCGAAACGATTCTCTATGCCGGTCCGGCGACTGAGGTCCCCCGCTCGATTGAGATCCCGCCGGATGTGGAGGTCATCGATGCCCAGGGCCGGACGGTGGTACCGGGATTCGTTGATCCACACACGCATCTGATCTTCGGCGGCTGGCGGGAGGATGAATTCGAAGAGCGGCTGCAGGGCGTGACCTACCAGGAGATCGCAGCCCGGGGAGGCGGCATCCTCCGGTCGGTGCGGCAGACCCGGGAAGCGCCACAGGAAGTCCTGATCAATCAGGGACTCCGGGCACTGGACCGGATGCTGTTGCTGGGGACCACTACGGTCGAGGCGAAGTCGGGCTACGGCCTTAACACCGAGACCGAACTGCGGCTCCTGGAGGCGCTCCGGACGGTTGACACGCTGCACCCGGTCGATGTGGTGCCGACTTTTATGGGCGCCCACGAGGTCCCGGCGGAGAAGCGTCCAGACACCGAAGGCTATGTCCGTCAGGTGATCGAAGAGCAACTGCCAGCGGTGGTGTCGCAGGGAATCGCCGAGTTTTGCGATGTCTTCTGCGAGGAGGGCGTCTTCTCGCTGGATCAGTCACGTCAGATCCTCGAAGCTGCCAAAGCTCTGGGGCTCAAACTCAAGATCCACAGCGATGAGTTCGTCAATCTCGGCGGGACCGAGATGGCCATCGAGCTCGGAGCCACCAGCGTTGATCATCTCCATATGATTTCTCCAGCGGGCATCGCGGCTCTCGCAGGCTCTGCCACGACCGGGGTCCTCTTGCCGGGCACTGCGTTCTACCTCGGCGGAAAGCACTATGCGCCGGTCGGGGAAATGCTGGCAGCAGGCTGTCGCCTGGCCATGGCGACGGACTTCAATCCTGGGTCTTCCGTGACAGAAAATCTCCAGCTGATGAACACCATCGCAGTCACCCAGATGCGGATGGACCCCATCGAAGCCTTGCCGGCCATGACCATTCATGCCGCCTGGGCGATCGATCGTCAGGCCTCCCTGGGCTCGCTGGCACCGGGAAAGCAGGCTGATCTGGTGCTCCTGGATATGCCGAACTACCGGCACCTGGCGTATCACTACGGTGTCAATCATGTGTGGCAGGTCATCAAGCGTGGGCAGGTCGTGGTACGGGATCGCCAGCTGGTGCAGAGTCGGCGCGTCTAGACCATTCCACCCGCTACTTCAGCCACTCCCGGCACGCCTGAATCGCCAGGGTAGCGGCGACATGAATCTGCCTTGCCTGCGACGGTGCAATCTCGTAGGCGAGTCGGCTGGCGGCGAGAATGTGCCGCGCGCGGTCCTTGCGTCCGAAAGCGCAGACGCCCCCCAGCAGACAGCGGGCAATACGCTCGACCCGCTCATGGTCGTCGGCATCGTACGTAATCAGATCCAGCAATCGGTTGTTTCCCAACGCGACAAACGGCTGCTCGATCAGCCGTGGCAACAGCGCAGCGTAGACCTCGCGGAGACTGGTCACTGAGATGCAGGCGAGCGGGACCTCATCGGCGCTTGCCAGGTCGTCGTAGAAGCTGATCTCCTCATGGACGCCCCAGCGCTCCTGCCAGCGCTGTTCCAGTCGATCCGCCCAGGGATGAAGCCCCAGGGCGCGCAGGGTGTCGCACTGGAAAAACGACCGCACGTAGGCCGCCGGATGACGTCCTGCCCCCTCCAGATGTGAGCCGAGAATCGCACCATTGATGGGCAGTGGAGACCCGCGCTGCCACCAGCCAAAATCATCCTGACGCGCCATCACCTGGGCCGGTCCGGTATAGAGGATCCCGAAGAGGTCGGCGATCACCTCATCGAGCCAGAAAAACCAGATGTGTGCCAGCAGTTTGGCGTCATCGAATTCGAAGGCGTCCCGGCGCTCCGTGAATCGGGCGGGCACCTGGCGGAGTGCTTCGATGAGCGATGATTTGATCTCGTCCTCGTAGCCAGGAAAGTGGTTGACCGCGTGATGCCCGACCTCATGCGGAATCGCCAGCCAGTTCCAGACTGAGTGCAGTCGCGACTGCGGAATACTCACGATGGCGACTGGCAGATCGTGATCCCCGGCGTAGGTGTAGTAGTAGTCCTCGCTGCGTCCCAGGAAGGTCAGGGGAACGGCCTTCCGGAGACGACCCTGGCGCAATCCGCGCAGACGCTCGTGGCGGACCAGAAAGTGAAAGAGGTCCTGCAGGATGATGTCGGTCAGCGGCAGGATGTCGTCATAGACCCCGGTCAGCCGCTGCATGATGACTTCCCGGATGGCCCGCCAGAGTTGCAGGTCTTCCCCGCTCAGATCCTGGGTGAGAAAGTACTCATCGAGTTGTTCGAACTGCGCCGCGTACTGCTTCAGTGAGGGAATACCGGGAACCAGGGGAAGCCAGCGCTCGAGGTCTTCGCGCTCGCCGGTAGCCGTGAGGTCTTCATCGAAGGGCTCCAGCGAGGCAAGATCCGGGATGACATCGGGAGTGATCGCTCCGGACTGGCCGGAGTCATCAGGGGATGCGACAGGGGTCTCGTCAGCCAGCACTGATTTATTGTCGCTGACCGGCAGTCGACCGGACCAGCACGACTTTGCATTACTTTAAGGGTATAACTGGAACCCCACCGGATGCTGTATGAGGCGGAGAGAGCCGCCGTTCGCAGGAGGAGCACTGATGGTCCACTGGTATCACAGCGTCTATGTCCACTGGCCCCTGGCGTTGCAGCTGCTGGCCATCGTGGGACTGGGCCTCAACATGGTGGTGGCGCTGTGGCTGTTTTTTGATGTCCAGCGGTACAACGGACGTCTGAATCCGTTCGCCTGGTCGCTCGGCGCGCTGGTCTGTTCCACCCTGATGCTGGCGATGTACTGGAGGCGGACCGGGAGCCCCCGGGCCGCTCTGGCGTTTGGCGTGATCATGATTACGGGCCTGGTGATGACCGGCATGTATGACCGGCCGGTGCAGCAGGCGGTCGATCTGCAGGTAGAGCACACCCTCGAGCAGTTGCCAGTGCGTGGGATTTCTACCCCGCAATAGCCCGCTTCCACGCTTCCTGGGACGGAAACCGGTGTACACTTAAAACCAGTCTGCTGGCCGCAGCCTGGTGTTGTCCGTACCCTGTGCTTTTGGGGCGTACACGAACAGGCTCTACCTGCCCCCTCTGATGTGCCGGACTCCCATTGCGCATCAGCAGGTGTCTCACGGAGGTTTCTGGTATGCCTTCCCGCCTGCGCCGGGGATTCACCCTGATCGAACTGCTGGTCGTTATCACGATCATCGGCATCCTGGCGGCCATCGCCCTGCCGAACTACATCAAGGCGAAAGACAAAGCGAAGGAAGTGCAGGCGCGCAGTGCGCTGCACAGCATCCAGATCGCGGTCGAGCGGTATCACACCGATTTCGAAAAGTACCCCTCGTTCCTGCTGGGTGGGGACATCGAAGGCTGGAAAGCCTGGCATGACCGATACGACGAAAACGCGCCGAATCGGGATGTCCCGCAGAACATCTGGGTGAATGATGTCCTCATCACCTGGGGGTATCTGCAGGCTTACCCACTGAATCCCTTCGTGGATAACGGCAGCGCGGTGATCGCTCAGACCGGGCAGCCGACCGGCGCGGGTGGGGCGCATCAGTCCGGCGACGGGGACCCTCGCTTCGGGTTCCGGGGCATGACCATGGGGAACATTCTTGACGACCCCGCCTGGTCAGAGCATCGCCTCACCGGTTACCCCGTGCAGGAGACCAGCGTCATTGAAATGTCCCGAACCCTGCAGAACTACCAGGCGCTGGGGTTTGTCCGGTACAACAACGGCATCATCTACTCCGCCGGCGGGCGAATCCTGCGACAGAATCCAGGGAGTGGTAACCAGGGAGGGGGCGCGCCGATTCTGGATACCAACGGTCAGCTCCAGTTCGCATACACCTTCTGGCCTGGCAACTTCTTCTATCGCGGACTCTTTGATATCCCGGTGCTGCGCAAGGGCTTCACGCATTTCGACCCCGGCGGCAACCCCGGCACCGAAACCAACCGGTACATCATGGGGGCCTACGGCTCCTACACGACCAACGGGACCGATGTCATCCGCCTGGAGTCCCGCGACTTCAACGGCAATCGCCTCTGGTACCACCAGCCGCCACCGTGGGAGCCTTACTCCGTCACACACTACTCCGACATTTTTCTCGGCTATGGGGATGGTCCTCAGGAGGGTGCGGGGCTGCCGGAAGTGGCTGGCGGCGGACATGCTTTTGATGGTCCCTGGTATCCCTATGACTTCCCGAACGGCGACTTTGGCGACTTCATTTATGGCGCTCCTGATGGAGTCCCCGATGGGGTCATCCTCATCCTCACGCCGGGGGCTGATGCCCTGCGGGCGAACACGTATTAGGCGACCGGGTGCGCTCGCACCAAGCTGACTAACCCACTGGGCCTCCTGCAGTCTGCCGGGGGCCCTTTCTCATGCTTCAGACGGACACGGGGCCGGGCTATCATGCACTGGTGACTACGGCCATCCTCATGCCCATCGGGAACGAGCTGCTCAACGGCCGGGTGACGGACTCCAATTCAGCCTACGCCGCGAGTCGACTCTACCAATTGGGCATCTATGTGCGACGGATCGTCAGCCTCCCCGATGAACTGGAGCTTCTGGCAGCAGAAATCCGGACTCACGCCGCATCGGCAGATCTGCTGATTACCAGTGGCGGCATTGGGGCGACGACCGACGATGTCACACGTCAGGCTGTAGCAGAGGCGTTCGGGTTGCCCCTGGAGCGGAATCCAGAGGCAGTCGCGATGATGGGGCAACCGAGTCGTGGATATACGTCTGAGGCGCGCTGGCGCATGGCTGATCTGCCGCAGGGGTGTCGGCTCATTCCTAATCCCCTGACCAAAGCCCCGGGATTCATCGTGCAGAACGTGTATGTGCTGCCCGGCGTTCCAGAGCTCTTTCGCGTGATGTTCGACAGTCTCCTGCCAGAATTCCCCGGTTCGCCGATGACCTTCGCGGAAATCTACACCCATCGCCATGAGGGCGAGTATGCGTTCATCATGGATGAAGCGACCAGTCGCTTTCCTTCCGTGAACATTGGGAGCTATCCTAAGCTCTACCATACCGACTATGCGTGTCTTCTCACGTTTTCCGGACCGGATGCCGCCGAAGTGGAATCGGCCAGGGCGTGGTTTGCCGCAGCGCTGGATGCCTTGCCTCTTCGCCCCGGACTTCCCACCAGCGAAGCCGCCCCGGGTGTCTGAATCGGTCCGGTGGATCTTGCCCGCCACTCTGATATGGCTTCTACTTCTCATCACGCCTGTCCTGGCGCTGGACGGCTGGAGTGTCCGCGTGGGAGATCCGCCGCTGATGCAGGAGCCGCTCGATCTGCAGCTGCTCCCGGGAAGCGGCGAGGAGCCCGCCAGAGTCGTGTTGCTGGACCCCGCATCAAACAGTCACAAAGTCTGGATTGTCGACCTCGATGGCCGGGTGCTCGAAGCCCGGGGGCCATCCAACGGCCCTGATCCCTGGGACTCAGGGTTACGCCCGTTTGGCACATTCGCCGGCCCGCAACTGCCGCTGGGTGCCTGGAGTGGCGGTGCCTGGGAGGCTGTTCAGGATGCTGAGGGTCTGCTGAATCTGCTCGAGGTGTCCACCAAAGATGGACGGCTGAAACCACTCCATGGTGCACTGCCGGATGCACGTCACCCAGGCGATCTCCCGCTCCTCCCCTTCGAAGCGCATCTCTGGGCGGGGGATCCGGTCGATGGCACGATATTCGCCGCCGGGGAATCGGGCGTCTATCGCTTCGTGCAGGGCATAGGCTCCCGGCTGCCGATTCAGCCACGGGAAGACTGGCTGCAGCTGGAGCCAGGTCCGGATGGGACCTTCGTCCTGCTGGATGGACCACAACGCTCATCGCTGCAGTTGACCGCCCGGCTGTATGACCGGGATGGAGCGCTGCGGGGTACGAGTCAGGTATCGGAGGACCTCACCGGCTCGCTGACGCTGCTGGATGTCGCACATGCGGGTGCTGTCGGTGGCTGGCTGGCGCTGGCAATTATCCCGGCTCCGTACCCGGTGTCGCTGACGCAGCATCTGAACGATGCGACCCGTCAGCTTCTGCGGGAACGTTCCTCCATGCCGTTTCTGTTTCGCTTCAGTTGGGATGGCGGACGCCTCGCTGCACTGACGCCCCTGCCGGACCTCCCAGGAGACCTCGAGCTCGCCCGCATTTCTGCGGACTCACAGAGTGTCGTGATGCTGGTCCGTGGCGGAGGTGAAACGTTCCTGCGGATTCTGACCCTGGGGAATCTTTCCAGCATCGGCGATGTCCCATTGCTGACCGGACGCCCCACGCTTCAACAGCCACTGAGCCTGACAGTCACCGCCGCAGGTGAGCCGCTGGTGCTGGATCAACAACTGTTGCCGACCAGTTCGATTCCGGTGGTCGCACTCTACAGCGAGCGAGAGGATGCCCCAGCACCGTTGCTGCCGCTCCCTGGCGGAGCGCGCATGGACGTGGGGGGATGCCACATCGACGGGTCCGGGACCCTCTGGTGGGGCGGGCAGGTGGTGGATCCCGAAGGCATCCGGGGGTCGGTCTGGCAGCAATGCACCATTGATGGGACGGTCCTGGAGCCACATCTCTTTTCACTGATCCCCGGTGATCTCTTTTCGCTGGAGTTGCGGGGGGGGAGCCAGCAAATGCCCTACCTGTTGGCGCAGTGCACGACGCCGGAGGGGTCCATCCTCGCCATCGCCGGGACCTTTGATCCGCCACAGCAATGGTTGCTGGAGGTACAGGGTCCACGCGACCCGACTCCAGTCCTGCATACGCTCCCTTCGACCATCGACTGGCTGAGCTATGGCCAGGTCCACTTGCATGTCCGTCCTGATGGCACCCGACTGCTGAGCCTGCGCCAGGGTCCGCTGGGGGAAGTCCGTGTACTGGAGCAACGCAAAGGGACCGGCAGCTGGGACGAGCGTCAACTCCTCCCCTCTTTGGGAGGCTGGCTGTTAGGGGCACGGTCGAACGAGGTGGAGGTCTGGGTGATCCCGGGGCTGGGACTCGCGACGGCCACTCCCGACGGCCGCTTGCAGGAACTCGCAGCTAACCCGAGTCCCTGGCTGGAATCGGTTAGCCAGGGGGTCAGTACGTCGGATCGGGATTTCCTGCTGTTACGTCAACTCGGACAGGTTTGGGAAGTCGAACCCCGGGCGTATCAACGGCTTCCTGAGCAGCATGGGAGCGCGGTCAACGACGCGTTACTGGAACTGGACCAGCTCATGCGGAAGTACTACGCCCGGGAGGGGCAGTTCCCGCTGGAGATCAACCGTGGGTATCTCGGGGGTGATCTGCGGGACTACACCTGGGAGCGGCTCTGGGAGCACTTTATCGGGGGACGTCCGCTGCAGTATCGCCGTACGGAGAGCGCTTTTGATCTGGTGGTCTGGGGCCTCGACCCGTACCAAACCCTCTACCACATCTCGGAGCGTGGGATCGTGCCAATAACTCCCGAAGAAGGCTTCATTCCTGCTGAAAAGCGTCAGTCGCTCTTCAATTTCAACTAGTGGCAGCAGCCCCGCTGGTCCCTCCCCGGGCTGCGGGGCGATACTATGAGTTGGTGTTGACCCACGACCAGCCGGGATCAAGGATGATCCGCCTGTGAGCAGCGGCCAACTGGCGCCCCCCGAAATCATCGTCTCCCACCCCGGGACCGACTTCGATGGCCTCGCCTCGATGGTGGCGGCCCAGAAGCTCCATCCCCAGGCGATTTGTGTGCTCCAGGGTCGGATGGACTCCAACGTGAAGGAGTTCCTCTCGCTGTATGGGGATCTCTTTCGCTTTGTCCGCGCCAAGGAAGTCGATCTCTCAGGTGTGGGTCATGTGATCACGGTCGACATCAATCGCCCCGCGCGGCTGGGGACGCTGCAGGATCTGGCGCAACGACCGGACATGCGGATTACGGTCTACGACCATCACCCCGTGGAAGAAACGCAGGCGGAGTTTGGTCCGCAGGCAACCATCCGGCATCGCCCCTATGGCTCAGGCACCAGTGTGCTGGTGGAGTTCCTCAGGGAAGCCTCCATTCCCATTTCGCCGGTCGAGGCCACGCTTTTCGCGCTGGGCATCGCCGAGGACACCGGGCATCTGTCGTTCAACAGTGTGACCCCCAACGATTTCTATGTCATGGGGTTTCTTCACGAGTGTGGCGTCCAGCAGGACCTGGTCAATCGCTTTCTGACGATCGAACTCGACCAGTCGCAGAAGGCCCTGCTGCAGAAACTGTCGCTGAACATTCAGAAGATCCGGATAAAGGGGCTCGATATCGCCTTCGCCACGGCCAGGACCCGGGAGATGATTCCGGAAGTGGCGGTCCTCACCCGCAAAGTGCAGGACCTGGAGAACGCCGATGTCATGTTTGCGCTGGTGGAGTCGCAGGGCAAAGTCATCGTCGTGGGACGAAGCCGGACTCCTGCGGTGGACTGCAACCGGATTCTCGGCTTTCTGGGAGGGGGCGGTCATGCCAGCGCTGCGGCAGCGACTGTCCCCGGGGCAAATCTCTACAAGCTGGTGCAGGACCTCGTGGATCTGGTGCGCGAACACGCCGCCGCACTGGTGGTCGCCCGCGACATCATGTCCTCACCTGTCCGGACCATCGCACCAGATACCAGCATCCAGGCAGCGTACGAGCAGCAGCTGTTGCGCTCTGGTCACTCCGGACTGGTGGTCGTCGATGCAGACGAGCGTCTGGTTGGGATCATGTCCCGTCGCGATTTCGACAAGGCCCTGAGCCATAACCTGGGTCATGCCCCGGTCCGGGGCTACATGTCTCGCAACGTCATTTTCATCAGTGAGGATACCTCGCTGGAGGAGATGGCGGACCTGATCATTAACCACAATGTGGGTCGGCTCCCGGTGGTGTTCGGTGGCAAAGTCAAAGGCATCGTCACCCGCTCTGATGTCCTGCGGGCGCTGCACAGCTCCACAATTCATCAGGACCTGCCCGCGGCATCGCGCCATGTCCCGGAGCGGGAAGAAGCGCTGGCGGCACAGGAACGAATGCCCGGCGAACTGAAGCAGCTGCTCGAAGAAATCGGCCAGCTTGGCGATGCAATGGAGATGCCGGTCTACATGGTGGGGGGCATTGTCCGGGACTTCATCCTCGGCCGCCCCAACAGCGATGTCGACCTGGTCGTGGAGGGGGATGCCCTGGAGCTGGCGAAGGCGGTCGCGGCGCAGGCAGAGCTCAAAGTAGAGCTCCATCCCCGCTTCGGGACCGCCGTACTGACGCTACCCGACTCATGGAAAGTCAGCAGCCACAAGCTCGACATCGCGACCGCACGGTCCGAGTGGTACGACAAACCGGGCGCGCTCCCCTCCGTGCAGGAAGGGGGGACCTACGACGACACCTCGCGTCGGGACTTCACGATCAACACCCTGGCACTCCGCATCAACGGACGGTCCCAGGGCCTCTATGGGCTGCTGGTTGACCACTGGAACGGCCTCGCTGATTTGCGCGCCGGGGTCATCCGGATGCTGCATCCCCTCTCCTTTGTCGATGACCCCACCCGGATCTTTCGGGCCATTCGCTTCGCCAGCCGTTACGGCTTCACGCTGGAAGCAGATACCGAAGCGGCGTTGATGCAGGCGGTCCGCGAAGGACGATTGCGCGACATCAGTGGGCAGCGCTTGCGGGAGGAGGTGTACCTGCTTTGTCAGGAGCCGCAACCTGAGCGGAATCTGCGGATGGCGGAGGCGATGGGGGTCTATGCAGCTATCCAGCCAGGATGGTCACCAGTCGCTGCGGCGATCGCGACCGATGGCATGCTCGAGTCGCAACGCGAAAGCTGGTCGATCTGGGTGGAAAGCGACCAGGTGTCACGGTTCCAGCTGGCACTGATGTCGCTGTGCTGTGGGTTGGCTGGCGACCAGCTGCAGGAACTGCTCGGCTTCTTCGCCTGCGATACGCAGACGCAACAGCTTCTGCTGCCCATGGAATCCAACGGACAGCGCGTACTGCAGCAACTCCGGGAACTCTTGTCGGCAGAGGTGGACCCGCCCCTGAGTCGAATTCATCATGAGATCAGCGGACTCCACCCGGCGCACTTTGTCTGGCTGGATCTCGTCTGGCCAGCGGAGGCGGTGCGCGAGCGGGTCCTCTTGCGTCAGGAAGCCTATGTCTCCCGCCAGATTCAGCTGGAGATCAGCGGAAAAGAACTACTGGCTGCCGGGGTCCCCAGCGGACCGGCCATCGGACGCATCCTGGAACAGGTGCTGGACGAGAAAATCGACGGTCTGCTGCTGGGTAAAGACAAAGAACTGGCCCGTGCACTGGCGTTGAGCCAGCCGCAACATGCTCCGCAGTAAGCCTGGGGGCTCGGCGGGACTTATAATCACTGCAACGCCTCCCGACTCAGGGGGGCGCACCCTGTGACTCCGGCAACAGGTGTCACGTACGAGGCGAAGCGCATCTTGCTGGATGAAGACGGTCCGAGTCAGATCCTGCTTGGGATTCTGGCGGCCGCCGACCCCCTGACCCCTGTCACTGGACCCGGGGTTCCGTTGGTCATGGTGTGTGTCTGCCTGGGCCTCTCCGCGCTGTTCAGCGGGTCCGAAGCTGGTTTCCTGGCACTTTCCCGGATTCAGTTGCTGGAGATGGAAGCCCAGGGACATCCCAGGGCCCGCCTGCTGCTTCGACTGACTGAGAATCCGGCGGACCTGGTCTCCACCCTCCTGATTGCCAACGTGACGGTCAACGTGCTGCTGGCTATCGCCTGGTCCATGCTGATCAGCAGTCTGCTGTTCAACATGCCCGGGAGTGACCATCCCACCTTCGCGCTGGTCCGGACGATTCTGGAAGTTCTGGTCCTGACCACCATTCTGATCATTTTGGCCGAGGTGACCCCCAAGGCTCTCGCCCATAACAATCCAGTCCCCTTCTGCAGTGTCGTCGCCCCCATCCTGCCCCCCCTGATGACCGTGGCCCGTCCGGCAGTGCGGCTATTCAAAGCGATGGCGCTGCGATTCCTGAAGCTCTTCGGCATCGAGGGGGAGCGCTCCGCCGGTGTGACGGAAGAAGAAATCATCCAGTACCTGGCGGCTGGGGAAGAGTCCGGAGTCCTGGCGGAAGATGAACGGGAGATGATCCACTCCATTTTCGAGTTCGGGGACCTGGAAGTTGCGCAGGTCATGGTGCCCCGGGTCGATATGAGCTCTGTGGATGAACAGGCAACCCTGGAAGTCGCCATGCAGCTGGCACTGGATGTGGGGCACTCCCGACTCCCGGTCCATAGCGGCGACCGGGATCACATCGTCGGGTTGCTGCATATCAAGGATGTCCTGCGCCTTCTCACCCAGCCAGCGGCGACCGAAATGCGGGTGGTCGATTCGGGATTGTTGCGCCCAGCCACTTTCGTACCGGAACGCAAACCCATCGCCGAGCTCTTCGCGGAAATGAAGGCCGACAAAAATCATCTGGTGATCGTGGTTGATGAATACGGTGGCACGGCAGGACTGATCACCATCGAGGACCTGCTGGAAGAACTGGTCGGCGAAATCGTGGATGAGTCGGACATCGAGGAGCCTCCGTTCCGCTTTTCCCGGGCCGGTGCGCTGCTCCTGGATGGGCAGCTCGCGTTGCACGAACTGCAGGACCTCGTGGACTGGGAAGCGCCAGAGAACGGCGTAGAGACGCTGGGGGGGCTGGTCCTGGCGGCGATCAACCGGGTCCCCGAAGTGGGGGAAGAAGTCGACCTCGGCGGACTGAGTGTCGTGGTGGAAGAGCTGGAGGACAACCGCATTCGGACTCTACGCTGCATTGATCCCCCACTGACGCTCGAGGCCCGGGACATCTTCCTGCGGCAGTACCCCAACGTGCAGACACCGCTGTTGCCTGGTGAGCGGGGCGGAGTGTCGGGGAACGGCGCATGACTACACTCACTGCCACATTCGCTGCACTGGCAGCTCTGGGACTCATCGGCTCCGCCTTTATGTCATTCGCAGAAGGGTCACTCCTCTCGGCAGATCCGCGGCTCCTGAAACAGCAGAGTCAGGATGGCAACAAGGCAGCCCGGGAAACGCTGCATGTCGTGACCAATCCGGCAGCGCTGCACGGCACACTCCTGCTGCTCAACAACATATTCAACCTCACCTACTCCATCGTCGGTCACCGGCTACTGGAGCCATTGCTGCTGCCGCTGGGAGCAACCCTCCCCCAGCAGGTCGCCCTGTGGGTAGGGATTCTGGCATCGCTGCTGATTCTCGACGTCATCATTCTGTTGCTGGGCGAGATCACTCCGAAGACCTGGGCGCTGTCCAGTGTCAACCGGAACGCGCTGCGGATCGGTCCCTGGATTTACCGCATCGATGCCCTGGTCAATCCGCTCTCCCGGCTTATCTACGCCATTCCGGCCAGACTGCTGGGCAAAGAGGCGGCGCACAGGGCTCCGTTGCGTATGACTGAAGCACAATTACGCTTTGCTCTTGAGCTCGGCACGACTTCAGGTGCGATCGAGCAGAGTGAGCGAGAACTGGGGCTGAAAGTCATCGATGTCGCAGAGACGCTGGTCGAGCGGGTGATGACCCTCCGCAGAGACATCGTGAGCCTCCCGGCGGAGATGACAGTCCGTGATGCCCTGGCTGCCATCCGTCAGGTGGGGTACTCCCGGATTCCGCTCTATCGCAACGCGGACTTCGATGATGTCATCGGGTTTATCCATGTCCGCGATCTCATGGGAGCCTGGCTGCGCCGCGAATTGTCCCGGCCGCTGCAAGCTTATGCTCGTCCGGCCTTCTTCATTCCAGAAAAGAAGCGCGTGTTCGACCTGATGCTCGACTTCCGGACGCGGCGCTCCCCGGTAGCGCTGGTGGTCGATGAAGCAGGGTCCATCGCCGGGTTGGTGACGCTGGAAGACTGTTTAGAGGAAGTGGTCGGGGAAATCTACGACGAGCACGACAAGTTCGAGGAACTTCTGCAACATGTTGGCGACAACACGTTTATCGTCGACGGTCGCCTGGAAGTGGACGAGGCGATCCGGCATCTGGGTGTGGAGCTTGATGAGAAGGATTACCAGACCTTTGGCGGTCTGGTGATGGGGCTCATCGGCCATGTGCCGGTGACCGGCACCCGGATCCATCACAAGGGACTCACCATTACCGTAACCCGCATGGTGGGGCGACGCATCGACAAGCTCCGGGTCCATCGACATCTCTCCGCCGGCGGGGAAGAACCTGTCGCGGGGACCACGGATCGCCAACATCCGAATCCCGCGCTCTTCGCGGATCAGGAATCCCGGTGAGTACCGCCTGGTCAACTCCCGCGCTGGTGCTGCGTCGCTGGAATGTGGGCGAGAGCGCGCTAATCGTAAAACTACTGACGCCCACCGAAGGCCTCCTGAGCGCCCGGGTGCCGGGTGCCAAATCCCCCACCGCTTCACTGCACTTTCTGAGCAATCCGCTGACCCTGGCGGAAGTGCACATCGTTCCTTCCCGACGGGGTCACATGGTCCAGATAGTGCAGGCGACCACTCTGGGGAGTTTCAGTACGCTCCAGGAATCGCTTCCCCGACTGCAGGCGGCGGCGCTGGTCCTGGAAATCGTGGAAGGAGCCAGCACGGAGGGGCTGGCAAATCCCGTGCTCTTCCTGCTGACCCTGGACACGCTGCGTCAACTGGAGCTGACACCACCCGAGCACCTGGATCTGGTGCTCCTGGCGTTTGTCTGGCAGGTCCTCGATGGCCTGGGCGCAGCGCCGGTCCTGACCCGCTGCATCCGGACCGACAGCACGGAGGCCGGCGACTTTGTCGTCCCGCTGGCAGCCGAAGGGGGCTTTGCCTGCGCGGCGGCCGCGCAGAGCTTTCCTCCCGGAGCCCGGGTTCCCATCGACGTTCTCCATCTCCTGCATCGACTCGCCGATGAACTGGCGAAGCATGAGAGTCTCCCCCCGGACTTCCATGCTCCCCTGCCCCTGGTGCATCAGACCCTGGCGGTCATGCTCCACTTTGTGCAACACGCCATCCATGCGGACCTGAAAACAGCCCGCCCCTGGATGCTGCACGCGGCATCCGTCTCACGACCGTAGCGCCCAGGGACCCCAGCGTACAATCCGAACATGAGCACTGACAGCACCACCACTGCGCTGATCCGTACACGATGGGAAGCCCTGGAGCACCAGATACTGGCGAGTTGGGCGCGCTTTGCTGATGAATCCCAGGGCCGGGTCCGGCCGGAGCCTGAAGATCCCATCCGGACCTGTTATCAGCGGGATCGCGACCGGGTCCTCCACTCCAAAGCCTTTCGGCGTCTGAAGCACAAGACCCAGGTCTACATTGCCCCGGAAGGCGATCACTACCGAACACGCCTGACACATACACTGGAAGTGATGCAGGTGTCGCGGACTGTCGCCCGCGCGTTGCGCCTCAACGAAGACCTGACCGAGGCCATCGCCCTGAGTCACGACCTGGGGCATTCGCCCTTCGGTCATTTGGGTGAACGGGTCCTGGCGAAGGCGATGCGCGAACGGGGCGCATCGCGGGGGTTCCACCACAACTGGCAGTCGTTGCGGATTGTTGACGAGCTGGAGAATCAGGGACGCGGGCTCAATCTCACCCAGGAGGTCCGGGAAGCGATCCCCGCGCACTCCAAAGGACAGGCAGATTCGGCGATCGGTGGAAATGTGAAGGTGTCGCTGGAGGCGCAGGTCGTGAAGCACTGCGACCGGATCGCCTATCTCGCGGCGGACCTCGAAGATGCGTACCGCGCCGGATTGCTGCGTCCGTCGGACCTGGAACGCGGGAATCTGGGGCATCTGGCCGCCGACGAGAAGAGCATCATCCGTCGGGCGGTGGCCGATCTGGTCCGGGAGTCCTCCGATCGCCCGGAAATCCTGCTCTCAGAGGAGCAGTTACAGGAGATCAATGCGCTGAAGGATTTTCTCTTCGACCGGGTCTATCTCACGCCGCCGGTCCAGGCAGAGACTGCCCGTATCACCCGTCTAATAGAGGCGCTGTTTGAAGCGTTCGACGATGACGGGGTCTTTCGGCAGCATCTGGGAGAGCCCCCTGGGGAGGCTGAGGAGCGACTCCAGCAGACCTGCGACTTCATCGCGGGGATGACTGACCGGTACGCCATCCGATTCCTGACAGGCCTCATGTTGCCGCAGGGCTGGAGCTATCCCCGGTAAGAGGCGCGGAGTATTCCTACAATGGGGCCATGTCCGCTGCCGACGGCATCTCTCCGGGTGACTTCATTGAACTGGTCCGTGACCGGGTCAGCCTGATCGATTTCTTAAGCGCGTACACCACTCTCACCCAGACAGGAAGTGAGTGGCGCGGTCGATGCCCCCTCCATGATGAGAAGACCGGGAGCTTCTACGCCAATGATGCAAAGGGGGTCTGGATTTGTTACGGCTGTGGCAAAGGGGGAAACATCTTCACGTTCCTGCAGGAAAAGGAAGGACTGGGATTTCGGGAAGCCGCTGACCTGCTGGCGGATCGCTATCGTCTGCCCCGACTCGGCACAGGCCGTAGCGAACAGCACGACCGGATGCGTCGCCTCAGGCAGATGCATGAAGCTGCCGCCGCCTGGTTCGGTCAGGTCCTGAGGGAGCAACGCGGACGCCCGTTTCAGGAGTACCTGCGTCAGCGGGACTTTTCGAAAGAGGATGTTGTCCGCTTCGGACTCGGGGCGGCCCCCGATGAATGGGAAGGACTCTCCCGGGTCCTGCTGGGGAAGGGATTTCGGCAGGAAGAACTCCTTCAGGCCGGGCTGGCGCTCGCCCGCAAAGAGGGAACCGGGGTGTATGACCGGTTTCGGGGACGGCTGATGATCCCGATCCGGGCCAGAGACGGGAGTGTCATCGCGTTTGGCGGACGCATCATCGGTCCTGGGGAGCCGAAGTACCTGAACTCGCCTGAGACCGATCTCTTCAAGAAGAACCGGACACTCTTCGCGCTGGACCTGGCTAAAGACGCCATGAAGCGGACCGGAAGGGTCTGCCTGATGGAGGGCTACACCGATGTCATGCGGGCGCATCAGCGGGGACTGCACTACGCGGTCGCGGCCATGGGAACCGCCCTGACAACGGAGCAGATCAGCGAGCTTCAGCGGTTCGCCACAGAAGTCCTCCTGATGATGGACAGCGATGCCGCAGGACGGCAGGCGGCCGTCAAACATGCCCGTAATCTGATTCGTCAGGAAATGCCGGTACGGATTCTGTTGCTGAAAGAGGGACAGGACCCAGATGATTTCTTTCGGCAGGCGGAACATCCGCTGGAGGACTTTGAGGCCCTGGTGCAACAGTCGCTGCACGCCATTGAGTTCATGCTTCGGGACCTCGCGGATGCTCATCTTCAGACTGCAGATCCGCAGCGCCGCGCCGCCCTGCGCCAGGAGGCTATCGCCATCACCCGACTCCCCAGGCAGGTGAGTGCGCAGGCGGAAGCCCTGGATCGCCTCGCTCAGTTGCTGGGAGTCTCGCGAGCTTCGCTGGCCGAGGATGCGAAGCGAGCACCATCCCCAGAACCGGCACCTGCGACTGCCGATCGGCCGGTAGTGAGCCTCCCCATGGAGCCCCTCGCTCCCGCAGATCAGGAGCTGCTGGCGGCGATGTTGCTGAGTCCAGCCCTGGAGTCGCTGGGGCTGGCGTACCTGACTCCCCGGGATTTCAACCATGTCCTGGCGCAGCGACTCATCGGTGAGTTGCACGAAGCGCGTCAGCTGGGGAATCGGGAGCCGTTGCAGTACCTGCCAAAACTGGAGTTCGATCCCGACTTAGGAGCGCTGGTGGCGTCGCTGCTCATACTGATGCCACAAGCTCCGGAGTTACCGGTCTTCAAACGAATGCTGACTCGCTACAGGGCTGTGCAGCTTCAGCAGGAACGGGCTGCCCTCAAACGCTCTCTTCAGGATGCCTCGCAGACGGGGAATCATGATCATGCACGGCAATTGCTGCAGCGGGAACAGGAACTGGGACGGGTCCTAAACTTACTGGAGCGACACATTTGGCCCGAGGATGCCCAGGAGCAATCGAGCGCTTCAGCCTGAATTAAGTGCAAGTTTTTCGGAAGAATCTGAAACTCTCGGTCTAATCTTTGGCGCTAAGGTTGCTCTGGCTGGAGTGCTAGAATCGCAACATCTCCGGATCCCGGAAGGACTCAAGTCACTCATGCCCGGACCGTTACTCACCGCCATCGATGTCGGCACCACCAAGACCATTGCGCTCATCACGCAGGTCTCGCCCGATGCCGGCCTCGAGTTGCTGGGCTCAGGGATTCATCCTTCGACTGGGCTGCGCAAGGGGCTGGTGATCGATCCGGAGCGGACCGCCCGGGCGGTGCGTGAAGCGGTGACCGATGCTGAGAAGGTGGCCGGCGAGCGTGTCCACCGGGCAATCGTCGGAGTCACAGGGAGTCATCTGCGGACTCATCCGGCGAAGGCGGAGGTGACCGTAGCCAATCCCGATAAGGGAGTCTCCGCCACCGACCTCAAGCGTCTGGATGACCTGGTGACCGCCCGGGATTTTGGTGGGGATCGACGGCTGGTCACGGCCCTGACGCAGGGGTATCAGCTCGATGGTGAGACCGGCATCCAGGATCCCCTGGGGCGGCCTGGTCATCGCCTCAAAGTTGAAACACTGCTGATCTCTGGTGATGTCCGGAGTCTCGATGTCCTGGCCGGTGCAGTCCGGCAAGCGGGCATCGAAACAGATGAACTCTATCTCCAGGCAGTCGCCTCCGCGGAGGCGGTCCTGTCCCATGATGAGCGACTACAAGGCACGGTCCTGGTCGACATCGGTGGCGGGACCAGCGATGTGGTGGTCTACTTCAATGGTGTCCCGGTCTACACCTTTGTCATCCCGGTTGGCGGTGATCACTTTGACTCCGACCTGGCCTACGCCTTCGACCTCACCACCGAACAGGCGGAATGGGTCAAAGTCGAACATGCTTCGATTCAACCCGCAGCTTTCACCTCGGAAACAGTAATCCGCCTTCCCTGGGCTCCAACCAGGACCGGAGTCCTCGCGGCGAAGCTGGTGCCAGAAGTCGCCTGGCCCCGCGCCAAGGAACTGAGCGAACTCCTCCGTCAGGAGCTGGAACGATCGCAGCTGTTGCCGCATCTGCGCGGGTGTGTCCTCACCGGCGGGGGGAGTCAGCTACATGGACTGATCGCGATGGTCGGGGCCGAGCTGCACCTGCCGACTCGTCTGGGCGAACCGACCGGCATCATCGGACGACTCGCGGACATGGGCAACCCCTCCCTGGCGACCGGCATCGGGCTGCTTCGCCTGGGCGAGCAACGCTGGCAGCAGCAACAGCAAGCCGCCGCCGTCATACCTGTGCAGAATCCCCTCTCCGAAGGATTTCTGGGGCTCCTGAAGCGCAAGTTCAGGGACTTCATAGATGGTCTGGGTCACGACTAACCCCGCATAATTACTGAGATTTCCAGGCATAGCGAGCAGTCAATATGCACAACTTCACCGCGAGTGATTCTGTGGATTCGACTGGTCAAAGTTTCTCCGAAAGTTGAGTCTGTCAGCGTCTGATGAATTCGTGCAAGTTCAGTCCGGGATTTTCGGCTAGCAGCGATTGCCCTCCTGTCGCGGGTCGCGGTAGAATCCTCCGGCGATGGGATCGCTGTGCAGACTGCTAAAAAGCGCTTTCCCACGCAATTTTCAGTGACGGGTGCCGCCACGCTGGGCGTGGCAGGGGAGCTTCCATGAGCGAGAGCGCACACAGCCGAACGGAACGCAACGCCATGCGACCGGGGGCGATCATCAAAGTCATCGGAGTCGGTGGCGCTGGTGGGAATGCCATCGACCGGATGATCGAGGTGGGCGTCCGGGGGGTGGACTTCATCGCCATCAATACCGACACCCAGGCGCTGAATCGTAACCTCGCTCCTACGAAGCTTTCGATTGGCTCCAAGAGCACGCATGGTCTCGGCGCTGGCGGCAATCCCGAGATCGGTCAGCGCGCGGCCATGGAGTCGAAGGCGGAGATCTCCGAGGTCCTCGAGGGCTCGGACATGATCTTCATCTGCGGCGGCATGGGAGGCGGTACCGGGACCGGGGCCTGTCCGATCGTGGCGGAGCTTGCCCGTGAAAAGGGCGCACTGACCATCGGTGTGGTGACCCGCCCGTTCAGCTTCGAGGGCTTCAAGCGTCACGATGAAGCACGCAAGGGTATTGAAAATCTGCGCGACAACCTCGATACCCTCATCGTGATTCCGAATGAGCGCCTCGAGACGGTCATCGAAGAAGAGACCACCTTCATGGAAGCGTTCCTGCTGGCGGACGATGTGCTGCGGCAGGGGGTCCAGGGGATCTCCGATCTCATTACGCAGACCGGTGTTATCAATCTCGACTTCGCGGATGTCCGGACTGTCATGGCCGATGCCGGGACTGCCCTTATCGGCATCGGTTCTGCCGAAGGGGCGGACCGGGCCACGAATGCCGCGAACCTCGCCATCACCAGCCCGCTCTGTGAAGCGCATCTGGACGGTGCGAAGCGCCTTCTGGTGTCGATCACCGGTGGCGCTGGCCTGCGGATGGCGGAGATCAACACCGCGATGTCCGTGATCAATCACAACCTCGACCGCCAGGCCAACATCATCATGGGCGCGGTCATCGACCCCAACATGGGCGACGAAGTCCGGATCACGGTCATTGCTACTGGCTTCTCCGCGCCGGATGCACAGGAACCGCGGATTCCGATTCAGGGCGAGCTCCGGGGCGAGCGGACCAGTTCGGCTGGCACCCCCTCGGTGGCACCGATGGACGAGATCTTCCGGGCGAACAAGAACGGGGGGTCTGATCCGGACCTCGATGTTCCCAGCTTCCTGCGCCGTGGGGGATACAAGGAATAGGCTCCCGGACCCCGACCCGCGAGCACCTGGCGACGGCCGAGCACTGGTGCATCGACCGTCGATCGACTCACCACGACCCCCTGCGGGTCGTGGTGTCGTATCCACACACCTATTACGTCGCGATGTCCGCCCTGAGTTTTCTCACCATCCTCCGGTTGGTGCAGGAGTCCGGCATCGCCACTGCTGACCGGGCGTTTTACTACCCCCCCAAAATCCCCCTCCCGGTGGGACTGAAGAATGGCCGGACCTTTGACCAGGATCAGCCGGTCCGGTCCGCTGATCTGGTGCTGCAGACGCTCTCCTTCGAGAACGACTACTTTCACCTCTGCCACTGGCTGGAAGCCTGCGGGCTGCCGATCCGGGCAGCGGATCGCCAGGGAGGGCCGTATCTCCTGCTGGGAGGAGTCGCTCCATCTACCAATCCCCTCCCCCTGGTGGAGATCGCTGATGCTATCTATCTCGGTGAGGCGGAAGCGCAGCTGGAAGTCGGGCTGGAGATCATCGCCGCCCATCGTCAGGGCCTCCGCTCGCCCGCATGGGAATCCGCTCGCACATCCATCAATCAGGCTTTGGCGGAGCTACCGGGGTTCTTTGTGCCATCGGTGCACCAGACTGGTGACGATGAGTTCGCCAGTGTCAGCTACACCAGCGTGGCGCATTTCGAAAAGGCCCCGAGCTTTAGCACCATATTGTCGCCGAACACGGCGTATGCCTCCATGAATCTGATCGAGATTGGTCGGGGCTGCCCCCGCTACTGCAAGTTTTGTCTCGCCGGGTTTATTCATACATCGACGCGCTGGAAGCAACCAGCAGCGCTGCAGGCTTCAGTGGAGCGCGCCCTCCCCGCCGGGCAGCGACTCGGCCTGATCGCCGCCATCCCCAGCCAGCATCCGCAGATCGTGCCGGTGCTGGAATCGTTCCGCTCTCAGGGACTCACCTACTCCCTCTCCAGTCAGTCCTTTTCGTCGCTGACTCCCAGGGTCATGGAACTGCTGGTTGCCGGAGGCATGGAAACGCTCACAATTGGGCTGGAAACGTTTGATGAAAATCTGCAAAAGCGCCTTGGCAAGCCGGTCCCGTTTGTGAAGCTCACCGGCAGGTTGCAGGTCGCGATCGGCCTTGGCATCCGACGCTTCCGGGCGTACATCATGATCGGCCTGCCGGGGGAAGACCCGTCAGTGGGCGACCAGGAAATCATCGACAAGTCACTGCAACTGCGCGATCTGCTCCGCCGGGAAGTGCCGGGTCGCTATGAGTTGTCGCTCTCCATCAATCCGTTTATTCCCAAACCACTGACCCCCTGGGAATCCGCGCCGATGTTGCGAGAAGCCGTTTTTGAAGCGCGTATCAAGCGAATCCTCAAAGCGCTCCAGCGGGAACCGGACATCGCGATGAAGTATGAGTCGCCGCGGGAGTCCTGGGTGCAGGGCGTGCTGTCGATTGGGGATGCGGCGGTCGGACGCTGGCTCATTGCGCATTACCGCGATGGATCACCGTATCAGTCAATGCGCGCCGGAGTCCGGGAAGGGGCATTGCCCCTGGCGGAGCTGATTCATGAACCGCGTCCAGGACGAATGGATCAGTTGCTCGCGTTCATCGACCGTGGGGCGGACCCGATCGGCGACCGACTCCGGGGCGAAGGGGCGAGTCAGGTCCTGACCGCATCCATCACTGCCTGATGTTTCAGAGTCCCCAGCGTCGCGACGCAGCTTCCAGAATCTGACCAATCAGCGACTCGTAGGTTTCTCCATAGAGCTCCACCATGCGCGGCAAGTCGGAGTAACCAGGGGTCAGGCCAGGAAGCGGATTGATTTCCAGTACATAGGGCTGGCCGGCAGCATCACAACGGACATCGAACCGGAAGGCATCCAGCAGCCCGAACTCCTGCTTGATCGCGAGGGCGATGCGTTCGAGTTCCTGCAAACGGTGCGGCGGCAGCAGCGGCGGAGCGGTGAAGATCGGGGCTTCCGGCACGACATCTTTCACATAGTGCGAGTAGAACTGATGTCCCTCCGGCAGTCGCTGGAAGTCGAGTTCCATGATGTAAATGCGCGGGTCGTCGTTGCCCAGAACTCCGACCGTAAACTCGCGGCCTGCGAGATACGGCTCTACCAGCACTGGCTGTCCGTATGTCGACAGGAGCCAGGCCAGCTGCACCCGGAGCGCTTCGACATCGCGCACCAGGGACTGCTCTGTGATGCCTTTTCCACTCCCCTCATGGAGGGGTTTGACAAACAATGGGAACTGCCCGGCAAGAGTTGGACTGAGTGCCTCATTCTCCGATGTCACCACCTGCCCGATCGGTGCAGGAATGCCGGCTGCTGTCAGTACCCGCTTGGTCAGTGCTTTGTGGAGGGTCAGGCTGTTCGCCAGGACTCCGGAGAAGGCATAAGGACGCTGCGTGATGTCACAAAGAGTCGGAACCCAGGCTTCCCGGGCGACCCCTCCTAAGTTCTCGGCGATCGAAAAGATGAGATCGCCCGGGAGGTTTGCGAAGGTCGGCAGCAGCTCGGGGCCAAAGGGAATCAGGTCGACCTGGTGGCCGAGTCCCTGCATCGCTTCAGCGAGCGCTTCCAGCGTTTTGGGTGTATCGAACTCGGCGTAGAGATCGCCATGTGCTTCGGCATCCGACGGCTTCAGGTTGTACAGCAGCGCTATGCGCATTGCTCGCATCTGCTAGCCCCAGATCCCCTGACCGATGGCTCGCTCGGTGAGCTGGGCAAGGATCGCTGTCCGTTCCGAAGGCGAGATTTCAAATGGGGCTTCTGCCTCGCGCGCCGGTTCCTGATACTCATACTCCCGCCCCTCGAAGTTCCGGAAGCGCCAGGTGTGCCCGCTGCGCGACAGGACATAGTCAGGCGCGACTGGCACTTTGCCACCGCCACCGGGGAGGTCGACCACAAACGTCGGGACCGCATAGCCTGTAGTGTGCCCCCGCAACGCCTCGATGATTCGCATCCCGGTAGCGATGTCGGTGCGGAAGTGCTCGGCCCCTTCCACCAGATCGCACTGGTAGATGTAGTAAGGGCGCACCCGGCACTTCAACAGCTCGTGCATGAGGGACTTCATCACAGCGGGGTCATCATTGATGCCCCGGAGCAGGACCGTCTGCGAGCCCATCGGAACCCCGGCATCGGCGATCCGGTTGAGCGCCTGCCGGGTCTCGGGGGTCAGTTCATCTGGATGATTGAAGTGGACACTCAGAAAGAAGGGATGATTCCGCCGGAAAATGGCCAGCAGCTCTTCCGTGATGCGGTCAGGCATAAAGAGCGGTACCCGGGTACCCATCCTGAGGAACTCGATGTGTGGAATGGCCCGGAGCGAATCGAGAATCCACCCGATCTGCGCATCATTCAGGATGAGGGGGTCGCCGCCGGAGACCAGCACATCACGGATCTCCGGATGCGCTGCGATGTAGTCAAAGGCGGCCTGGAGTTTCGTCCGGCTAAAAGGGACCTGGCCGGACCCCACGACCCGCTTGCGGGTGCAGTACCGGCAATAGGCGGCGCAATGATCGGTCGCCAGGAGCAGCACCCGGTCGGGATACCGATGGACCAGGTTCGGGAGGACCGAATCACGCTCTTCCCCTAACGGGTCATCCATGTCAGTTGGACTGGGCAACAGTTCGTTGCCGGAAGGGACTACCTGCTGGTAAGCCGCTCTCGAATGCCGAATCAATTCCATCCAGTGGGGGGTAATGGCAAACCGAAACTGCAACGTGGATTCCAGGATGTCATCCGCGATGTCTGGAGGCATGTCAAGGGAAGTCCGCAGGGTCTGGACATCCTTGACACGTCGCCGCAATTGATCCTGCCATGACTGGCGATTGGAGGCGGTCATGACTCCCTCCCTTCCTGCGCCGGTGGCGCGAGTCGTCCGTAAGCGAGGCCCTGCTGAACCACAGGGCAAATAAAAAAGGCCCGGCACTGGTAGCGGCCGCGCGCAGGAACCGATTCCAGCACTCTCCTCAAGGCGCTGAGCGCCTCCCTGGAGGACTGTCTCTCAGGCAACCGGGAGTCGGATGGGATCTCCAGGCTGCCGTCCCCACCCGTGACGGTTCCTGTCACGGCGGGTCAGCGATGGACCGGCCCATGAAGACTGGTGGGCCACCAGCCGCTTCATGTCAGTGGCGTATTGTCGCAGGTTTTGCAGGCGCCGCAAGGGGGGCGACCGGGGCTTTTCCTCCATGTGATTCGGCTTGTTGAGTGACAGGAGGCTGTCATTTGGGAGTGGGTCGGCCCCAGCCCTCAGCGCGACTCAGGCGGCATGGCTGGAATCGAGCTCCGCACAAACACTCTATAATCCAGCGGTTGCGCCGCGCACAGGAACGGCGCTACTCGCCTGTCTAAGGAGCCTGCATGCCGGTCCTCAACCTGTCACATGCGGAGCTGGCGGAGATTGCCCGCCAGATCCGCAAAGACGTCTGTGTCATGACACATGTCGCCAAATCTGGGCACGCGGGTGGTCCCCTCTCAGCGGCGGACTACACCACCTATCTCCTCTGGAATGCCATGAATCTGGATCCAGAGCACCCCGACATGCCAGACCGGGACCGCTTCATCATCTCCAACGGGCACTGCTCCGCCCTCAACTACGCGCTGCTCGCGCATCGGGGCTTTTTCAATCGCTCGTACCTGCTCACCTTCCGATCAACGGAGTCGAAACTCCAGGGCCATCCCAACCGGCTCAAAGTCCCTGGGCTGGAGGCCTCCACCGGATCACTGGGCCACGGACTCTCCATCGGGCTGGGGATGGCGATGGGACTCAGGCTAAAGCAGTCTCCCGCCCGGGTCTATGTGAACGTCGGTGATGGCGAACTGCAGGAGGGGTCCTGCTGGGAAGCGATCATGGCCGCTGGGCATTTCAAGCAGGATAACTTCTGCATGCTGGTTGACTGGAACGACGCGCAGATCGACGGCAAGATGACCGATGTCATGAATATTGAGCCGATTGACAAGAAGCTCGAGGCCTTTCACTGGCATGTCATCAACGCCGATGGCCACGACTGGGCGGACATCGAGCGCGCCTATCGCGAGCAGCAGGCGGTGACCGGAAAGCCGGTTGCGATCGTGTTTAAGACGATCATGATGCAGGGCGTTCCCAGCTACGCGGATGACTACCGCTGGCATGGGAAGCCGCTGGACAGCGAATCCCTGACCGTCGCGCTGCGCGAACTCCACTTCAACGAAACACCCGCTGAGGCGATCGCCTCCTATGGGGAGGTGACCTTCCATGGCCGTTAGTGACTGGCCCCTGGAGCTGACCCGTGAGGCCTATGGCCGGACCCTGGTCGAACTGGGGCAGGAGAATCCGCGGATCGTCGTCCTGGATGCCGACCTCGCGGTCTCGACCCTCACGAAGTACTTCCGTGATGCCTTCCCGGATCGCTTCTTCGAGATGGGCATTGCCGAGCAGAACATGGTGGGGGTCGCCTCCGGGTTGGCCCTGGAGGGGTACATTCCGTTCCTGTCCAGTTACGCCATGTTTTTGTCGGGTCGGGCGTACGACCAAATCCGACAGGATGTCGACTACCAGCAGACCAATGTCAAGCTGGCCGCCGCCCACGGAGGCATCAGTGTGGGGCAGGACGGACCGACCCATCAGTCCATGGAAGACCTCGCGGCACTCACCGCTATGGTCAACATGACAGTGATTGTCCCGGCTGACTTCCACCAGACAAAGAAGCTCGTCCGCTGGGCAGCTGCCTACGATGGACCGGTCTACTTCCGGATGGGACGCGAGAAAGTCCCGATGATCACCGACGAGTCCACGCCGTTCGAGTACGGCAAGATGATCCAGCTGGTGGATGGCACCGACTGCACCATCATCGCCACCGGCCTGACCCTCTTCATGGCCATGGAAGCGCAACGGGAGCTCGCCACCGAGGGGATCAGTGTCCGGGTACTCAATGCGCCATTCCTCAAGCCCATCGATGAAACCGCGATTCTCAAAGCCGCGCAGGAAACCGGCTGCATTGTGACCGCCGAAGAGCACAACGTCTGGGGCGGCCTCGGATCCATAGTTGCCCGGGTGGTGGTCGGCTCAAAGCACCTGGTGCCGGTGGAGATCGTCGGAATCAACAACATGTACCTGTCGTCAGGTCCCTGGACCGACCTCATGGAAGTCGCCGGTCTGACAACTTCCCGGGTGAAGGACGCCGTCCGGAGCGCGATGCGCCGGCGGGATCAGCGGGTGGCCACGGTCTGATGCTGAACCTGCGCCGGACTGGCAGACTCCCAATTCTGAACTCTCCCTTCGCACACTGTCCCGCTCCCTCTGGAGGCCTCATGTCCCCGCATCGTTGCTGGTGGCTCGCGCTCGTGTTCATTTTGCTGACCGGATGCGGTGGGGGCACAGGCGGGAATCTGTTGCAGGCCCCCGCGCCGCTCCTGTCCCGCCTCCTGGATCAGCCCTACGAATGGGACTCCGAGCTGAGTGAGGATGACTGGGTCGCCTGGATCGCAAAGCAGCCGCAGCCCGATCGCCCGCTGCGGGTGGTCGCCAGCGTCCCGGAAGTCTGGGTGGTGGTGAAGTACACAGGGCGCGAAGCCCTGGCATCGCTCTATCCCGTGATGCCATTCACTGAACCACCCCAGCTCAAAGCAGGCGAAGAGGTCCGGGTCATCACCGCCGGAACCGCAGGCATCATCAAAGCCTATGCCGAGGGCAACGAAGGCGCAGAAGTCGAGATCGACGGCAAAGTCAACACCTATAAACTCAGCGAGCTGGAGTACGTGCTGAACGGTGCGCCATATGAAACATTCGACATCAACGCTGCAAAGGCCGACGTTGGTGATGGGGGTCGCAAAGCCGAAGCGCTGGCAGCACTGAAGGACGCCGACCTGATAGTCCTGGCGGGAGCCGGCATCGATGACTGGATGGCGCCTCTGATCAGCGAGAGTGGGACGTCGGCAGTGGTCGTCGATTTGTCCCGACGGATGAATCATCTGATGACCCAGCGACCGGTGTCCGCCGAGTCCGGAAGCACCGGCGAACGGAATGGTGTCAAATACGCCACCGCCGAATGCAACGCCTGGTGGATGAGCCTCCGACCAGCATCAGTGGCAGTCGACTCACTGGACATGCTCATCGGGCACATGGTCCCGAGTAAGGCGACCGACATTACAGGATGGCGCACCAAGTGGCTGGAAGAGCTCGGGGGCCTGGATCAGACGATGGCCACATTCATGCTCGATGATCCGAAGCTCGATGCCAACAGCGTGATCCCCCGCCGGGTCATCATCGACACCCCGAACCTCGCCTGGTTCTGCTACCGGTGGGACATGCAGATTGTGGACATCATCAACACCGATTCCCACAAGCCGCCGTCACCTGAACGCATTCGGGAGATTCAGCGCAAAGCGCAGGAGCAGTATGTCTCGATGATCATCACGACGGCGGGCTACGGCTCCGACGCTGCCCGACAGATCGCGAACGGTCTGACGATCGAGATCATGGAACGAGACCCCAACGCCCCCCCCGCCACAAAGACTGAAACGGGCGAAACAAAGGAAGAGTTCAATCCGAACGCCAAGACGACCAAAGTCCCGGTTCCAGTGGTGGAACTGGCGCTGGGCCTGAATCAGGCGGGACGGGACACGGAGGACTATGTCCCCTTCATGCTCTTCAACTCGCAGAAGCTGGCCCGGAAGTACAAGCCGATCGTGGATGGGCTTTATCGGCTAAAAAAGTGGCACGAAGAAAAGAACAAACTGGCGTCCACTGGCGCAACGACACCGGCACCGGCCCCTGAGTCATCGACCAGTGCACCGGCAGGCGACGGCTCCGGTGGGGCAAAGTTCTGACCCTCCCCAACGCGCCTACTTACGAAAGGTCACTATCGTCACCCCTGCGCCCCCTTCGGTCGGCTCCCCCTCCCGGAAGCCAGCCACCAGGGGGTGTTTGCGCAGGACCTCCCAGATCGCGGACCGGAGCTTTAGTGTCCCGATGCCATGGAGCACGGTCGCGGTCTCCCGCTGCTGGAGATAAGCCCCCTGCAGAAAGTCCTCGAGCTTCTCCAGTCCTTCCAGGACCCGCTCGCCATGCAGGTCGAGCCAGAGGGGCACATTTACGGGACGTTCAACATAGAACTCGGTTTTGGGAGCGGGTCGATTCGCCGGACGTGATGCCGGGGCCTCCCCCTTCGCCAGTCGCAGGTCGCTGGTGTCGACGGTCAGCCGCTTGCCATCCAGTCCGATCTCTGCCACCGCCCCCTGCTTACGAAACTTGAGGATTTCTCCTTCCCGTTTTAGCAGTGGAATCCAGACCCGACTCCCGACCACCAATGGGGCTTCACCAGCGGATGGCGACTCCGGGCTCGTGAGCAGTGCTGCCTCTGGACGATTGCTGGCACGTCGCAGTCCACGCTGCTGCTCTTCCAGCTGGTGCTTCAGTGACCCAAGCTTCCGGACCTCGGCCTCGGCCTCCGCCTGGGTCTGGATCACAGCTTCCGCAGCCCGACTCTGCTGCGCGAGACGGGCTACCTTCCGACGGGCATCCTTCAGCATCTCGGCGGTAGCGTCCAGAGCTTCAGTCAGCAGGTGCAGGGTGTATTGCTGCATAGCCAGAAGGAGTGTCGCCTGATGCTGCTCGCGACGGGCGAAGGCATCCCACCGCAACTCGGCCTGTTCCACTTGCGCTTCCAGCTCCTGGCGTTTTCGCTCCAGGGCCGGGATTTCCAGCTCCAGCAACCGGAACTGGCGTCCGACCAGCCCCTTGGCCCTGTCTACCACTTCCTGATTCAGGCCCATCTTCTCCGTGACGATGATGGCGTAGGACGCCCCGACCGCCGGGATCACCAGCCGGAACCGGGGCTCCAGCTTCTCGACATCGAACTCCACCGCCCCACCGATGATGTTCGGATGGCCGCCGATCACGAGGTTCTTCAGGGCTGGCAGGTGGGTCGTGATGGCAAAGAACGCGCCCGCCTTGAGGAAAACTTCGGTCAGGGCCAGTGCCAGGGCGGACCCCTCCTGCGGATCAGTCGCCCTGCCGATTTCATCCAATAAAATCAGCGGCTTGAGGCTACCGCTCTTGAGTTCCTGGACATAGTGCAGACAGCGCTTCAGGTAGGTGACGTGGGCGGAGAAGCTCGACAGATCGAGCTCCAGAGACTGCTGATCGCCGATCTCTGCCATGACTGCCCCAAAGAGTGGCAGCGCGGAGCCTTCCTTCGCGGGGATAAAGAGTCCGGACTGCGCCATGCAGGCCGAGAGGCCCAGCACTTTGAGCGCGACTGTTTTCCCGCCGGCGTTGGGGCCTGTGATGATCAGTCCACGCTGCTGATCGCCAAAGCAGATGTCGCTGGCAATGACCCGATCTTTTGCGATGAGGGGGTGCCGGGCTTCCAGCAGCCGAATCTCGGTTCCCGACTCCCCGCCAGTCGCGCCCACCCGGGGACGGGTCGCGCGCAGGTCACGGGCCAGCTTCGCCCGAGCGAGAATCAGATCGATCTCGGCGGCGATGGTGATATTGGTGACAATCGCTTCGCCATGCTGTCCCACCAGTTCGGAGAGCTCAATCAGGATCCGTTCAATCTCCTGCTCTTCTTCCAGACGAAGCTGCGCCAGCTTGTTGTTCGCCTCCACCAGTTCATTAGGCTCAGCCCAGATAGTGGCTCCGGACTCGCTGGTCCCCTGGATGATGACCGGGATCCGTCCCATAGCGCCTGACTGAAACGGCAGGACATAGCGCCCGTTGCGGATAGTGAACGAGGGGGTTGACAGGAGGCCGCCCTGATAGAGCTTTTGTGCCAGTCGCTGAGCCTTGTCGTGAATGTGCCCCTGCTGCTCCTGAATCCCCCGACGAATGCTCTTCAGCGCGGGAGTTGCCGTATCGCGGATGGTTTCTTCGTTCTCGAATGTCGCTTCGCAACGATTCGCCACCAGATTGGTGAAACTCAGCGCTTGCCCATAGGGCTGCAAGGCGGGATAGCGCCCCTTACATTGCTCCAGCGCGTTCTTCAGCTGATTGGTGATCTGGCAAGTCCGTCCGAGGTGGTACAGGGGATGCATCCCCAGGACCCCGCCCTTACTGGCGACGAGAGCCGGCTGCCGCATGTCCCGGAGGCCGGCGACCGAGAGTCGCTGCTCTTCCCGCCAGAGGAACATTTCCGCCTGCTCGGTCTCATCGAGCCAGCCTTCGATCTCTTCGAGGATGACCGATGGGACCAGGGCCCGACAATGCCCCGCGCCCAGGCTCGACTCGGCGAAGCCCGCGAGTCGTTGGCGGATTTTGTCGAACTCCAGCGCTCCCAGCGCAAACTGGGGTGGGTCCGGGACAGTGGTCGTCGGGACGGGCATGGTGTCAGGCGTGCTCATGGCAGAGGGTCACTATACCCGGCACCGCGTCCTGTGGGGACCCCATGGGGGGCGATCGAACAGTCACGATGGAATGGAGCGAGTTCCCGGACGAAAGCGGGCACTCAGGACCGGATACGCGGTCTCGGCCATGACGAAGTTAAGGCTCGGGCTCGAAGAGGGGCTCAGGTGTCGCGACCGGGGGTTTCCCGGCTTGCAGCATCGCCTGGCAGTGCGCGATCGCCTGTTCCAGAGTCAGGCCGATCTCCCGACGAACTTCCTTCACTTCTCCATGCTCCACAAAGGCATCGGGCAATCCCATGCGACGGACCTGCACATCGGTCACGCCTTCTTCGGCGAGGAGTTCCAGCACTGCGCTTCCGAAGCCGCCTGTAATCACGTGCTCTTCCAGGGTCAGGAGGCGGTGGGTCCGCAGGGCGGCTTTGAGGACCAGTTCCCGGTCGAGGGGCTTCACATACCGGGCGTCGACCACCATGACCGAGATTCCCTGCTCCTGCAGGGCATCGGCTGCTTCCAGGGCCAGGGGCACCATGTTGCCGACCGCCAGGATGGCGACATCGTCGCCAGTCCGCAGGATCTCGCCGGTCCCAATGGGAATTTCCCGGAACTTCCCCGGCTCATACGCCACCCCCGGGGTGTTGCCACGGGGGTAGCGGATCGCGAAAGGGCGACCGCTTTGCAGGCCGGTGTAGAGGAGATCGCGCAGCTCCCGGTCATCACGAGGCGCACAGACGATCATGTTGGGGATTGGTCGGAGATAGGAGAAATCGAACGCCCCCTGATGGGTTTCACCGTCCGCACCCACCAGGCCGGCGCGGTCGAGGGCGAAGATCACCGGGAGTCCTTCCGGAGCCTGGAGGCAGACATCGTGAATGATCTGGTCGTAGGCCCGCTGCATGAATGTCGAGTAGATCGCCACGATGGGGCGCATCCCGCCGAGGGCCTGCCCAGCGGCGCAGGCCACCGCGAACTGCTCGGCAATGCCGACATCGAAGCAGCGGTCGGGGTAGATCTCACGGAACTTCTTCAGGCCGGTCCCCTCGTCCATCGCTGCGGTGATGGTGAGGACCCGGGGGTCCTGGGCGGCCAGCTCGATGCAGGCTTCTGCAAACACATCCTGCCACTTCTTGAGTTTTTTAGGTGGCTCCACCTTGTCCGGAACCACAGGCGCGGCGGGCTTCTTCAGGCCCCCTTCGGAGACCGCGTGCCACTTCACGGCATCCCCTTCGGCTTCTCCGAACCCCTTCCCCTTGCGGGTCAGGCAATGAATGAGGACCGGACCGGCATCTTTGAGCTGCCGGACACTCTCCAGGATGTCGATCATCTGGAGCAGATTGTGACCGTCATAAGGGCCGAGATACGTGAAGCCCCACTCCTCGAACATCGCTCCCACTTTGCTGGGAGCCACGAGGGCGAAGATCGATTCCTGGATTTTGTCCGCAACCCGGGCGAGCTTGCGGCCCAGCATCGGGACCCGCCGGAGCGACTTGATCGCCGAGGCTTTCACACCGCGCAGGGTGGTATTGGTCCGGAGGCTGGAGAGATAGCTGGTGAGGCTGCCAACATTGGGTGAAATCGACATCTGATTGTCATTGAGGATGACAATCAGCCGTCCCTTCACCATCGCGGCATTGTTCAGCGCTTCCAGAGCGAGCCCGCTGGTCATCGCCCCATCGCCGATGATGGCGATGATGTCCTCTTCGGTGCCGCGATTCGCCCGGGCCTGGGCGTAGCCCATGGCCGCCGCGATGGAGGTGCCCGCATGGCCGACAGCCAGGGCATCGTGGGGGGACTCGCTGGGATGAGGGAAACCCCGGAGCCCCTTGAAGGTCCGGAGGGTCGGAAACAGGTCACGACGCCCGGTGAGGATCTTGTGCGGATAGGCCTGATGGCCGGTATCGAAAATTAGCTTATCGGTGGGACTGTTGAAGACCCGATGCAGCGCGATGGTGATCTCCACCGCTCCCAGATTCGAGGCAAAGTGTCCGCCGGTCTGGTTAAAGACGACTTCCTGGATGTAGCCCCGCATTTCATCTGCCAGGCGCAGTAACTCCTGGCGGGACAACTGTTTCAGGTCCTGGGGCTCGTTCACCCGGAAAAGGAGGGGAAACTGCTGGGCGTAGGGCAATGGGCGTGGGACAGCCACCGCGACGGGTCTCCTTCAGTTGTCCGGCACGCCGTCCAGGTCGTCGCCGGCCAGTGCAGATTATTCTGCTTCCAGCCAGGGTCGGACCTCCGTGCGTCCGCTCAGATCGGTGCGAGTGAGCGACTCCTGCACAGCAGCCCGATTCCGTTCTCTGGCGGCGTAGGAATCTTCCATCTGCCGCATCTGCTCACGGATCGCCTCGTTGGCGCCGAGGCCGCTGTAGTCGCCGAGGGTGAACGTTTCCTGTCCCGTTGCGCGGTCAATCCGGCTGGGGAGGGTGGCTTCCTGCCGCATCTCCTGCACCCGCCGGATGATGAGCCAGGCCGCAGTCCCGGTGAGCGCGGCGATGCCCAGCCCGGTCCAGAGGCCGTTCACAAAGCAGGAGAGCTCACGATTGGTCTCGCGGAGACTGGGACCGATATGGCCGGAGGAAGGCTTGGCTGACCGTTGTGTACGCATAACGGCATCAGTATAACAGCGCCCCGGTGCTGCCACCGGGGCGCGGGGGGACAATTTCAGGTTGACTGCATGGGCTCTCGCCCTGCTGATTGGCCAGCATCCTTGCGGTTGCCTATCAGACGGGAGCTGACGCCCCCGTTGATGTCACGATAGTGCAGCAGAATCACCACACCAGTGGGATCCGCCAACTCAGTGTAGTCGCCCGGCGTTGGGGCATTGAGCGGAACGTTTTGCATCGGCGCCCCCGTATAGGGGTTGACCCAGCCGGCCGCATGCAGTCCGCCGTAGAGGTCGGCCAGCACCTCCAGGGATCCCGGGCGGCCGGTTGGCGACTGACTGGCCTGCTGAGGATTCGCCAGCTGCCAGCGCGATGGTGCATCGTTGATCGCGCCCTGCAAAGTCAGGGCCATGACCCCCAACCTGACTTCGGCCGGCGTTAAGGCCGCCGGGGCGTTGGTTGGTGGGGTGATCCCGTTGACGTGTATCAACCCGTTTTGGAGGAATCCAGTGAGCTGCGTATAGAGAATGGACTCCTCCGGCTCACGCAGCAATTGCTCTGCCGATGCGGGATCGACGAGCAGTGCCTTGACCTCTCCACCCTCAATGCCAGGACCCGGGGTTGATGGCACCAGCCCCTCGACTTCGGGCGTGAATTGCGATGGGAGGGGACCCATGCCGAGAGTCTCGGCATGGGCCTTCGCCAGCAGCACTGTCGCGCCATCGGAAGTCTCACCCTGCAGGAGTGTCAGGCCTGCAAAGCTCGCATTGAACACGCGATAGGGCTCGTAGTCCGCCTGCTCGTCTGGCAACAGCCCTGTCGATCCGCATATGGCATAGGTCGCCATATGGAAGTTCTGCCCTTCGCGCCCCAAGTCCGCGCCACACGTCAGAAACATCGGATCCAACTGCTGATGCACCGCAGCATCAGCGGCCTCACTGGCTGCCGCCTGATTGGGGGCCGCAGGCGTCCGGGGTGTTTCCCGGGCATTGCAGCCGATGAAGAAGAGTGAGCCAGCCACCAGGACCAAGCCTGTGCGGACCAGCAGTCGGTGATGAGTGCAGTCTGAGGTTACGAACAATTGGAGCCTCCCGATCCGCAGTTGCAGGTGACACCGCGGAGTACTGAACATGAGGTGCAACAAGAATCCCAGGTTCCCGCACTGAACGCTCCTTCATAGATGGCCTCCATCTGTGACTTGTAGTGCTCAATGCAAGGTGACGTTGGGGTGGACGGTGACCAGGAAGTTGCGCTTGATACCTGGATGTCTGCAGGATCTGTCTTGTCAAACCCAGAGCCTGTCCAAAGGTATGCGAGCACCTGCTTCTCTGGTGGATAAAGGCAATCAGCCTTGACACACGGAGGTCGATTAGACGCGTTGTCTGGGTTGCACAAGCTGTTACCCTCGTGCGCGATGTTGCCCCACTGGGTGGAGCAGGTTGTAGGCTGCGATGTGTAGAAGAGCTTCAATGTGACTGCTACGCTGTAAGGACCTCCCGAGCATCCAGTAGCCTGAATGTACTGCCCTGTAAAGGTGTGGACACTCGTGGCAGTCCACACCGACCCTGAACCAGAAATCGTCACCGATTCCAGGCCCTCTGGACAGCATTGCTTTATCACGGCGTCGGCTGGCGTCGCAGAGATCAGTGCAGTGAAGCACAGGAAGAACAAGGCTGCGAAGTACCCCCGACTAAGAAAAGTCAGGCTAGAGCGACATCCAACAACACACTTATCAGCGTGCATGCAACTCCCCTCCGAAGACCAAGGAAACTACCGCTTTCGCTACCGCTGAGGTAGCCGCTGAGGTAGCCGCTGAGGTAGCCGCTGAGGTAGCCGCTGAGGTAGCCGCCACCTAAAAGGTACCAAAATGATAAACTGGCATTTCAGTGAAGTCAAGGCGCAGATTCCATCTAGGCTGATGTTTGCAAGAAAATTGCTCGGAAAGAGACTGTCCTACGATTCAGTTTGCGTCACAGCGTCGTCGAGCCAAGGAGTCGAAACAGGATCATCAGCGGAAGCTGCGCCGGGGAGTTCCGGTTGCGCAGTCTCCAGGATCGCCAGGTCACAAAACGCCTCTTCGCCCCCCGGTAGCTCCGCCAAAAACGACGACACCGCATTCAGCACGGGGGTCCCACGCTGCAGGCGCATCTGCGGGTAGCTGAGATAGAGCTCGGTTTGTGCCCGGGTAACCGCGACATAGAGGAGACGTCGTTCCTCTTCCCGCATCCCTTCCTTTAGCGCCATGAAGTGTGGAATCAGTCCCTCGACCACATGCGGAATGAACACCACCGGCCATTCGAGCCCCTTCGCCTGATGAATGGTCGACAGCGTGACCCGTTCGTCGGGATCCTCGGTGGCGACTATTTCCTCGGCACTGAGCCCACCGAGCATCTGGATGTCCGCCAGAAAGTCCGCGGTCTGCGGAAACTTGGCGGCATAGGTCGCCAGCTGCCCTAAGTCCTCCAGACGCTGCTGCGGGTTGGTGTACTTCGCGAAGACCACTTCCCGATAACTGGACTCCATAATCCGCTGAATGGCATCAGCTGGCGGCAGCACCAGGAGTGTCTGCAGGAGGTGCCGCAGTCCATTGAGCGCGACCGCCCCACCTCCACTACCAGCGAGGAAGCCCTGGAGAGGATCGCCGCTGGTGCTGATGGACTGCCAGATCTCCAGCGCGCGCTTGGGTCCGACTTTCTGTTGGAGCTTCAGGACACGGCTCCAGCTCAGTTCGTCCTTGCTGTTCACAGTGAGGATCAGATGCGCCAGGACATCCTTGATGTGGGCCTGTTCGGTAAAGCGGAGCCCGCCCCGGACCAGAAACGGAATCCTGCGCTTGCGCAACTCCAGTTCCAGTTCCAGGGCCGATGCGTGTGACCGATATAAGACGCCGATGTCCTTGAGGGCAATCCCCTCTTCCCGTAAGTCGAGAATGCGACTGGCGATGAACATCGCTTCTTCTTCAGCATCCCGGGCTGCCACCAGCGCTGGACGATAGCCGCCCTGCCTGACCGGGGTGAGGGTCTTGCGGAAATGCGAGGCGGAATCGGCGAAGAATGCGTTGGCGAGCGCCAGAATCGGCGGGGTCGAGCGGTAGTTGATCTGCAGCTTGTAGATGGCGGTATCGGGAAAGCGTTCGGGGAACGTGAGGATGTTGCGGTAGTCCGCCCCGCGAAAGGCATAGATCGCCTGCGCATCGTCCCCAACCACCATCACGTTCGCTCCTTCACTCGCCAGGGCATCTATGAGGGCCCCCTGCGCGTGATTGGTGTCCTGATACTCATCCACCAGCAGATGCCGGAACTTCAGCGCCCACTTCCGACGCAAGGGGTCATGCTCGGTCAGTAACTCGACCGCATACCCCAGCAGATCGTCGTAATCCATCAGGTCGCGTATCCGTTTCCGCTGCTGATAAGCGCTAAGGATCGGCAGGATATCGTCGCCCAGTTCGAGGTACTGAGGGTACTTCTCGGCCAGGATTTCTCCCGCCGGACGCTGGGTGTTCCGGCTCATGGAAAGCAGCGAACAGAGGACTGGCGACTGCGGGAAGCGCTGGGTCGTGTGGTCCTGGAGTCGCTCTGCCCGGACCTGGCTCATCAGTTCATGGGCATCTTCTGTATCCAAAATCGAATACCGATCTGAAAAACCCAGGACAGGCGCTTCCTGCCGTAGCAGGCGCGCACAGACCGAGTGAAAGGTGCCACCCCAGAGTCCGTGAGTCGGACGCTGCAGCAGGGTCTCCACCCGATGCAGCATCTCCCGGGCGGCTTTCGCCGTGAACGTGGTGAGAAAGATCTCTTCCACCTTCACGCCCTGTTGCAGCAGGAAGGCGAGGCGATAGGTGATCACCCGGGTTTTACCAGTCCCTGCCCCGGCCAGGACCAGGACATGGCGTTCAGGTGCCCCGACCGCGAGCCGTTGCTCTTCATTCAGCGACTCCGCCCAGGGGACCTCGGCGGGCTGAAACGCGGTCTCGCGCCGCACCTGAAAGACACGACGGGACGGCGCTGGGATGGGATCGGTGGTGTCGGTGGGGCTCACGGGAAGGGACTACAGGTGTTTAGGTACAGTGGCGAGTCTAGCACAGCGCTGGTGCTGGACTCTGGCCAAGGTCGTGTATTTTGACTGGCACCGGACAGTCTGACTGTCACTTCGACCCCACGCACGAGAGGTCCTGACATGCCCCGACCAGTCAACATCACGTTGCATATGACCCTGCTCTGTGCGCTGGCCTTTGCTGGACTGGCGTGTCAACGGTCGACTCCTCTCGCGCCAGCGAGCAAGCTGCATCCGGGACAGTCAGCACCGCGACCGACAAACGGATCGGAGTCAGTGGCTGGGATGTACGAACTGACGGTGGATCTGGCGACTCTCACAGCTGCCGCGGTCCCGGTCGCCGAGCGTGTCACTGCGTCGCAGCCCCCGCAGGCGCAGCAGTACGACCTGGATGTTGTGAACTTCCTTACGCGGGATGGCTTTCGGATTGAAGGAGTGGTAGTGCTCCCCAGTGGAGCAGTGGAAGTCCAGTTTTCGCATGCCCACCCGTTTCCGGCACCGAATCTTGCGCTTCCGATCAGCGGGCTGAATCGGGCTGATTTGGGGTACACCGGACGCTGCCTGGTGCTGGCGACAGGGAATCCGCGGAGCTTCCTTGACGGGACTTACAGGGTGAGTCCGGACACGATCCTGAATGCGGATGGGTACCTTGCACCGGGCGACCTGCTCGCGGGGCTCAGCCTGACCGCGGTCAATCTGTTTCCCTATGTCCTGCTGGCCGATGAGGCCAAAGATAACCGCATCGGTCGCTCCAATCTGGGAGTCATGACCGGTTCGTATCAGCCAGCGGCTGGAGGCTGGCAGCGGAGCAACCTGGGACCGGAGGGCACTGGCTGGACTGGATACGACTTTGTGCATGGCGGCCAGAGCGTTCGGAACTCGATCGTGATTTCGCCCTCCGCCATGGCATCCGGATTTTTCCGGGCCGATGTCGCCATCCTCATCAAGTACACCGATCCCCGGGGGCAGGGTGGCCCCAGCCGCCGGCTTCCCCCTGATCCGGCCAGTGTGCTGGACTTCGCCTATCGCCTCCCCTACGCCGCCCTCGACATGTCCGTCATACGGCCCGAAGTGAGCCCGCTGCTGGTCGGAGCCGGTGCCGGGGATTCCGTTGGCGCACGCTTTTTCGTCCGTGACTGGGATGCGGTCGCAACCGAGGCGGCTGACGCCATTTTGGGGAGCAAGACCAATGTGTCGTTGATCCAGCCTGGCGCAGCCGGCAAGGGCCGCCTGACCCTCGTCGCCCCTGACTTATCCGATGAGTTCCCCCAGAGCAGCGGCAGTGCGGGAAGTCCCAGTGGTCATCCCGGCGATGAGCTGGTCTATCGTCCGACGCTTACGAATAAGTTCGGTACCGCCAGGGGGCGGGTTTTTGCCCTCGCGATCCTTGCGGACCCGGAACTGAATGACATCGACCGGGATACTTACGCCTTTGGGGTCGATCCGGTCACGCTGGTCCCGGACCCGGCCCGGGCGGTCCGCCCAATCACCTGTCAGATACTCCCGGTTGATGTCGGCGGGAGTTCGCCGACCGGTGCGCCGGTCATCACATCGGTGACTCCGGAGAATGGATCAGGAGCCTCGAGCTCGACGCTCACGTTCCGCGCCGAAGCAACCGGAGCGCCTTTCCTTTATGCCTGGACCTTTGGGGGTGGCACGAATCCGCCGACCGCTTACGGGCAGGAAGTCGAGGTCGCCCTCACTGATGCCGGCAGCTATCAGGGACAGGTGGTTGCGGTCAACGCCGCCGGAACCTCCGCGCCATACGCTTTCAATTACTCAGTCAACGATGTCCCCCTCGTGTTTGGTATCACCGCGACACCCTCGATCATTACGCCGGGAATCAGCGTGCAGTTTGAAGCCAGCACGACCTCGCCGCCAGACACCTGGCTCTGGACCTTTCCTCCCGGGTTCTCACCCCCAACTTCGACCGCACCGACTCCGACAGTCACAGCAGCTTCCACACCCGGGCAGTATTTGCTCCGGTTGACCGTGGGGAACGCGGCTGGAGACTCGCCGGAGTTCGAGTTCCCGCTAACGGTCGAACGTCCTGCTTCACCCGACTGGCTGAAGTACACCCTGCGCCCCACCTACTCCACCCCATATGCCCCGGCGATTGCTCTGGGAGTCGCTAACTTCCCGCTCATTGTGTATGTCGAGAACACGGGGAGTCTCTCCACCCTCTACGGTGCCCAGGCGCTGACCTTCTTTCCGGAGGTCGGATCAGACTGGACAGAGTATGTGATTGCCAGCTCGACCAGTGAGCGGATTCGGTCTTCCCGAGTCGCGATGCTGGATAGCAAGCCGGTGGTCGTGTATGCCACCGACTCGCAGCTGAGGTTCGCCCGCTCGACAGTCGCCGATCCTCAAACGAGTACGGACTGGTCCCGCCATCAGGTGCTGACTCACATCGGCCAACTGGAAGTGCTGGAGCTCGAGACCATCGGTGACCGAGCGCACTGGCTGGTCTGGGACCGGACAAATCCTGGTGATGACGCATTCCCACGCTACGGCAGAAGTACCACCGCGACTCCGGGCAGCAGTGGTGACTGGCTCCAGTATCCCTTCGTGGTTCTGAGTGATCAGGTCTTTCGACCCACCATGTGTAACAACAATGGCAAGCCAGCGATGGCTTTCGCGGACCCGAGTGCCCCGGGTATCCGGCTGGCGCTGGCCGACACCGCGACTCCGGCATCTCAGGTGAACTGGACGTTCTCGGTTGCCACGACCGACTTCCTCAGTGCCCTCAGCCTGCGTCCTTCTCAGGCGGCACTGGTGTTAGTCGGCACCCAGCCCGCAGATAACTATCGCCCCTATGTGTATCGCTCTGCCAACGCAACACCCACCGGGCCAGGCAGCTGGACCTCTCATCGCGCCAGTGCCAGCTACGGCGGTGTCGAGCAGCTGTATGTCAATACCTGGGGAACCCGGATAAATTTCGCGGCCCAGGACAAGTTCGCTGGTGACCTCATCTACTCGAAAGCGGTAGACCCGGATGAAGAAGCGGACTGGGCTCATTTCTGGGTAGTCACGATGGGACCATCGCAGGGAGAGCTGATGGCCGTCGCCCAGGACTCGGCGATTGAGTATGTCGTGGCAGTCGATGCCTTTACCGGAGCGCTAAATTTCTACCACGAGATTCCGTAAGCGCTACATCGCCATAACCAGATCACGGACCTGTTGGGTCACACGATCCAGGTTTGTCGCATCATCGGGCATCACGATCCCGAGAGAAATCTGCGCCGGCTGAAACAGCGACTGCGCCAGGGCCCGAATGTCCGCAGCGGTGACGCTCCGCACGGAGGCCAGGATTTCTTCAGGTGACTCAAAGTGCCCCAGGTACAGATCGGACAACGCCAGGCGGTACATCCGGCTCGAAGGAGACTCCAGCGACAGGATGAATCCACCAGCCAGAAAGTCCTGGATCCGCCGGAGTTCGGCGGCCGGGACCGGCTCGTCGCACAGTCGCCTCAATTCCTGCAGGATGCCGGACACCACCCGCCCCAGTCGGACCGGATTGCAGCCCGCTTCGATGGCATACATCCCCGTCTTGCGGAAGGGCATGTACGCTGCTGAAACGTCGTACACCAGCCCCTTGCGTTCCCGCAGATGCTGGAACAGACGGCTCCCCATGCCGGCGGCGAGGATGCCATCGAGCACGGTCATTGCGTGGCGCTGGGAGCTTCCCGCCGGAGGGGCAGGGACACCAAGGATGAGGCTCGCCTGCTCGGTGGGTCGGGGCCAGACACGGACTCCCGCCCGAAAGCGGGGCTTGGCTGGAGCCGATGGTGCTTCCGACTTACGGCTCCGCAGTTGTTGCCGTCGCCAGACTTTCTCCCACGCCTGCGCCACCACACCGTGCTCTACTCCGCCCGTGACACAGAGTCGCATCTGCGATGGGGCATAGGCTGAGCGATAGAGCCGCCAGAGCTGGGATCGGCTCAGGTGCGCCACTGATTCAGGCGTCCCAGTGACGGCTCGTCCCATACCCGTGTTGCCCCAGGTGCTGTGAAGAAACTGATCGAAGAGGAAGTATGTTGGATCGTCCTGATTGCCCTCGATTTCCTCAATGACGACTGTCCGCTCCCGATCAACAAGCACCGGGCGAAACTCCGCCTGGAAGCAGAGGTCCATCAGCACATCCAGGGCGGTCTCCAGATGGGTCGCATCAATCCGGCAGTAGTAGCTGGTAAGTTCCCGCTCGGTCGCGGCATTGAGGGCACCGCCGTGCCGCTCAATGGCGAGGGCGATGTCGCGGGCGGTACGCCGACGAGTCCCCTTGAACACCAGATGCTCGATGAAATGCGCTGCCCCACTCTCCTCCGCTGACTCGTAGGCCGAACCCCAGGGGACGAACAGCCCGACAGCCACGGAACGAAGCCAGGGGAGCGACTCGGTATGGAGCATGACCCCGCCGGTCAGGATGGAGGTCTCGGGCGGCAGGCTGGGAGGAAGTGTGGCAGACATCAGCGGCGTAGCGTAGCAGGAAACCACCAACGCCCGGGACTGCGCGACGGCGTTCATGGTGTCTGACAAAACGAAAGGACAGGGGTTGCCCCCTGTCCCTGCCTGTCGTACTTGTGAGACCCGGACTAGCCGCGTGAGGAGAAGCGTCGCCCGGAGTCATCGCGACCCGCGGAGCGTTCACCCCGATCGCGATCCCGGTCGCCGCCGCCAGGACCCCGGTCGCCGCCGCCGAAGCCCCCGCCACCGCCGGGACCTCGTCCGCGGTCGCCAAAGCCACCGCCACCACCACCAGGACCCCGTCCGCGGTCGCCAAAGCCACCGCCCGGGCCACGACCGCCACGGTCACCGCCGCGGCCACCCCGGTCGCCCCCACCGGGGCCACCCCGACGAGAGTCTTCGATTTCGGTCCAGGACTCATCGCCATCGAGACCCTGTCGGGTCAGGCTGACCTTGCCGGTATCCGGGTCGATGTCTTTGACCTTCACTTCGATGATGTCGCCCAGACGCAGCAGGTCTTCCACAGAATCGACCCGGCCCTTAGCCATCTGGGAGATGTGCAGCAGGCCATCCTTGTTGCCGGTCAGCTGCACGAAGGCACCGTAGCCTTCCACTCTGACGACTTTGCCATCAAAGATGTCGCCGACTTTCACTTCCCGGGTGAGGTCCTCGATGACCTGGCGGGCTCCCTTCATGGAGGGACCATCCGTGGCCGTGATGAAGACCTTGCCGTCGTCCTCGACGTCAATCTTGACGTTCCAGTCGGCGGTGATCTTGCGGATCATCTTGCCGCCCGGGCCGATGATGGCACCGATCAGCTCCGGATTGATCTGGACAGTCTCGATGCGCGGTGCATGAGCCGCGAGGTCCTCACGCGGTGCCGGCAGCGTCGCCAGCATGTGCCCGAGAATCTCGAAGCGTCCGGTGAGGGCCTGATCCAGCGCCTGCCGCAGGATGTCGATGGAGATCCCCTTGATCTTCATGTCCATCTGCAGGGCAGTGATGCCTTCGGCGGTGCCGGCGACCTTGAAGTCCATGTCGCCCATGAAGTCTTCGGTCCCCATGATGTCGGTCAGCACCTGGAACTTCTCACCATCTTTGATGAGACCCATAGCGATGCCCGCCACCGGTGCCAGGATCGGCACACCGGCATCCATGAGCGCCAGGGTGCTGGCACAGGTGGACGCCATGGAGGTCGAGCCATTAGACGAGAGGATGTCGGTCACCAGGCGGAGGGTGTAGGGGAAGTCCTCCACCGGGGGGATGACCGATCGGAGCGCCCGTTCTGCCAGCGCGCCGTGTCCGATCTCCCGGCGACCCGGTCCACGATGGGGACCGGTTTCGCCGTAGCAGAAGGGCAGCGCCTGGTACTGATGCATGTAGCGCTTTTTGTCGATGGGGTGGATGTTGTCCAGGGTCTGGGCATCCCCTGGTGACCCGAGGGTCAGGTGATTCATCGCCTGGGTTTCGCCGCGGGTGAAAATCGCGGACCCGTGCGCCTGCGGACTCCAGCCGACTTCGCAGCTGATTGCCCGGATTTCGGCGGGCTTGCGATTGTCGGGGCGCTGACCTGTTTCGACGATCCGCTTGCGAACCGCCTTTTTGACAGCGGTCCAGCAGAGTTCGCGCAGCGCCGACTCGTACTTCGCCGGCTCCTCGCCACCCCTTTCCGCATAGGCTGCCAGCAGCGGCGTGATCGCCTCGACTGTCAGTTCATCCTGTGCCTTGTCGCGGGCTTTCTTGCTGCCAGCCGCCTCATAGAAGCGGTCCATGTTCTTGTTAATGGACTTGGTGATGGCGTCCCGCTCGGCGGCGTACTTGTCCTCCGGTGTGGGGGGCACCCACTTCTCCTTGCCCGCGACACCACGGAACGCTTCCATGCAGCCGATGAGCTTGCCCATTTCCTGCTGGGCAAAACTCATCGCATCCAGCATTTCGGCTTCGGGAGTCGGGAAGCAGCCCGCTTCCACCATCATGATCGAGTCGGCGGTGCCCGCCACGATCAGATCGAACTCGGAGTTGTCATCGGTGAAGTAATGGGGATTGGCGACAAAGTCGCCATCCATTTTCCCGATCCGGACGCCGGCGATGGGGGTGGTGAAGGGGATGTCGGAGAGGTAGAGGGCCATCGCGACGGCGTTGAGGCCGAGGATGTCCACGGGGTTTTCCTGGTCGGCGGCCAGAATGATGACCGTCACCTGGATTTCCCGCCGGATGGATTCATCGAACATGGGGCGAATCGCCCGGTCGATGAGTCGCATGTTGAGAGTGGCGGCGTCGCTGGGACGGCCTTCGCGCTTAATGAATCCGCCGGGGATCTTCCCGGCGGCATACATGCGCTCTTCAACATTGACTGTCAGGGGAAAGAAGCCCAGATGGGATTTGTCTTCTTTGGACATCACCACGGAGGCGAGGACCATTGAGCCGCCATACTGAGCGAGGACCGAGCAGTTCGCGAGCGTCGCAACATACCCGGTATGAAAGGACATGACCTGCCCGCCGACCTCGACGGAGGTCGACTGCATGCGTTCGAAGAGCATGGGTCTCCTACTTGCGGAGTCCCAGGACTTCGATCAGATTGCGGTAGCGGCTGATATCGACCTTTTGGAGGTAATTCAGAAGGCGCCGACGCTGCCCGACGAGGGTCAGCAATCCCTGGCGGGAATGGAAGTCGTGCTTATTCTTCTGCAGGTGCGCGTTGATATTCTCAATGCGCGCGGTCAAAACCGCGACCTGGACCTCGGGGCTGCCGGTATCCTTGGCATTCCGCCGATGCTGCTGAATGACTGCAGCCTTGTTGTCCTGGGTGAACGTCACTGCTGGGCGTACTCCGCTGATGGTGTGACTATCTGTGTAACCGGCAAAGTCTACTCCCTACCCCAAGCCGCTGGCAAGTCCTTTTCAGAGCAATTTTTGGGGCGCTGTCAAAACCGCTATGTAACCCGAGACGGCTGATCAACTGGCGGGGTACAGCTCAGCCAGTGCCTGGGCGACCCGGGAGACCCCAAGGCCATCGATTCCTCCCCGGTCCGGCGGAGGCGCTTTCCCATCCTCCCAGCGCATGGGAGGCCAAAGCTGGCAGAGTCGACGCTGGATCAGGAGGGCGATGACCTCGTCCTCGAAGTTATTCTGGGGCGTGGCATAGACCATCGCCCCGGCAGCGATCGCCTCGTAGCAGGTGGTGCCGCCATTGGTGATCGCAATGGTCGCCTCCTGAAACAGCTGTACGAGACTCCCCGGCTGTTCCAGAACCTCGACCCGGGATTCCAGGCCCGACACTGGAGCCATCGCCGGCCCCTGCACCAACACGATCCGCCAGTTGCCGAAGCGGGGGTCCTGCAGCAGTCGTTGCACGATCTGAAGGCGCAGCCCCTCCGGATCAGCACCACCGAGCGCTACCACGACTGTCTGTGACTGACGGGAGACCGCTGGCGGCTCCGCGTAGAGGGGGTCGATCAGCAGAAACCCCGGCCCTTGCAGACTCCGGCGTCCTTCCAGCCCTTCGACTACTGATTGCTCAAAGATGCTCGGATTCACCGCCAGATCGACATCTGCCCAAGGAAAGACATGCTCGTGCAGGGTGGCGACTTTGACGCCCCGCGTCCGCAACCCGGCCAGCCACGTGGCATCCTGCCCTTCCTGCAGGAGGAGGTCGCAAACCAGGAGGGGGGCGCGCAGTCGATCCAACAGCCAGGAGATATCGGGGTGCGGGACTGCGTGGGGACCGGTAAAGGGCTGCAGATGCAGGGGGTGTCGGCGCCAGAGCGGGGCATCTGCGCCATCTGTCCAGCGCCCCATGACATAGACCTGGGCACCGTATCGGGCTTCGAGTTCCAGGATGACCCTGAGCGACCGGACTACATGCCCCATCCCCAGTTGCCGGGATCCGGAGACGCACCAAACGACAGGAGTTGGCATGGCAGGGAGTGTACCCGGGCCTCAGGCCGCGACAATCACCGGCTCGGGATAGGTCTGCCGGTAGAGGTCCTGGATGACGACCCCATCAATCTCCACTTCCAGCACGCGCAGGACCTCGCGCAGTCGGGCATGTGCTTCCGCGACTGTGGCTCCGTCCACGATGACACACCCATGGCGCTCGGTATCGTTAGTCACGGCTCCGAGCTGAGTTCCGGGCTCGCGGTAAAGGTCACAGAAGACGACGCCCGGCAGGCCCTGGGCTTCGGCGAGTCCGCGAATGGCCGTGATCCGTCCGGGGGGATAGCAGAGGAAGCGCAGGAGGACTGCCCGCTGGTGGGTCGGTTCGGCGACAACCCGCTCCCCGAGCAGTTGACGCCAGGTCAGTTCCAGCATGTCGACCCCGGAGGCCGCTGGGACAATGTGGCTGCTGGTGCCGGAACCCCCACCCCGATTCGCGAACTCGATGAGGTAGATGCCACGTTCAGTCACCATGAATTCGCCATGCAACGGTCCGCCGGTAATGCCTAGTGCGCGGGCGGTCCGCTCGGCGGCATCACGGATGGCAGCCAGCGTACTGTCCGGCATCTGGGGCGGAAAGGTCAGGTGCAAGGCGGTGCGATGGGGTTTGGGGGAGTGCTGCTTTTCGGAAATGGCGAGAATCCGGGGACCGGTGCAGTCCCAGAATCCTTCGACTGTCACCTCGGTCCCGACCAGGTACTCCTCCAGAAGAGCCTCGCCAGACCGGGAATAGCCCATCGCGGCGATAAGGGCATCGTCGATTGTGTCCGCCTGCTCTACCACCCGGACTCCCCGGGACCCCATGCTGTCTGCTGGCTTCACGACCACTGCTGCATGTGCCAGGTCGATCCACCGGACCGGGAGGTGCATCGGCTCATTCATCAGTACCCAGGCCGGATTCAGGATGCCTGCGGCGCTGGTCAACTCGCGCATCCGCCCTTTATGTGTCACGTGATGTGCGACTTGAGGGCTTGGCCCTCGCAGTCCAAGCGCCTCCGCCACAGCGGCCTGAGTCGGGACCGCCAGATCAGTCTGGTCGGTCGCCACTGCGGCAATCTGGTGGGACCGGGCAACCTCGATCGTCCCGGCGATGTCGATGAGGTCGATGGGGGCAAAAAAGTCCGCGACATGCCTGCCCGGAGCGTCAGGATCACGGTCCGTGGCCGCGACCTGCAACCCGAGGCGATGGGCCGCCTCCATGAGGGGAATCTGCCAGCGCGATGCGCCAAGGACCAGGACAGTTGCCATACCAGCAGCTATCGTCCGGAGTGCTCCGGTCTGAAGCCTGTTGCGACAATTACAGCGTGTCAGCCAACTGTGGCTGCAAGATGAGCGCGACGCAACGTGGTGGGACTAGTGGTCGTGGTCATGATCGTGCCCGTGATCATGGGCATGGGCGTGATGGGGACCGGTCGGTGTCTCGGCCGCCACACCAGCCGGCGGGGTCCGCCACTGCTTCGCCTTCGCCCCCGGTCTGGCAGCCCAGTCGGGATCGGGCTCGGGATACTCCCCGGCGATCATCCCTTCCATCAATGACGCTACCTGCGCAGCGCGCTCCTCCCAGGAATGTGCCGCTGCCACCTGACGTCGCAGGTCGATGACCCAGTCTTTTTGGGGAGTATTGCCCGAGAGATTCAGCTCCATCTCCAGCTTGGTATAGAACGCCCGGCCGTTGTTGCCGATTGCCAGCAGTCCTTCGTAGTCCCGGACCTCCGGGATGTCTGTCGTCACGACCGGTTTGCCGGCCGCGAAGTACTCGTACATCTTGATGGGATTCACCATGTCGGTGACTGGACTGTTCAGGAACGGGATGATGCAGGCGTCGAACTTGCTGACGTAGTACGGCAGTTCGGCATAGGGGATGCGTCCGGTGAAATGCGTGTTCCGCAACTGGATCAGGGAGTCGATCTGCTTGTTCACCGGTCCGATAAAGACAAAGCTGACCTTCGGATTGAGCTGGGCCGTCGAGATCAGCAGCATGTGGTCGAACCAGTCGCCGATGTCGCCGATGTACCCAACGACTTTCCCTTTGGCAGCGAGGGCATCGATGTCGACCCCACCCCAACTCTGCGATGGTGGGGGGGGGTTCTGCTGCTGGAAGTGCGCTATTTCCGCGCCGTTCGGGGCGAGGTAGGTGTGGGGATTCGCTTCCGCGCACTTCTTGTACAGGAGTCGGGCGGAGGGCAACACGAGGTCCGCTTCCTTCAGAGCCCGGGCTTCCAGCGCTTTGGTCTCCTCCGCGACCCGGGCCTCACTTTCGAAGTCCCCAAAGGCGTCGTAACAGTCATAGACCGTGAAAGCGGGCTGCAGGGCATCCTTGGCTTCGATGGCGCGGGGATGGCCGAGCCAGAGGATGGTTTTGTTCAGGCCCTTAGCCGCCAGCAGTGGCCTGAGGCTCTCTACCGCCTTCTGCATGTTGGAGACATTGGCTTTCGCAAAGTTGAAAAAGGTCGGCGACCCTGGCGGGGCCTTGTACCAGTACAGATTCTTCTGGAGCTCCACGAGCCCCTTTTTGTGGGCGGAGAGTTCTTGCGGGGATCCCACGCGCCGCAGATACACCGCGGCGGCACTGGGGGTGGCTTCCACATAGACCACTGGCATCCGATGACTCAGCTGTTCTGCCAGATGCTGATGGCGCTGCCGCAGTCCGTGATAGGGCGGGGCTGCCAGGATGACCAGGCAGTAGTCGCTGAGGGCTGGCATGATGTTCGTCTGGGCTCCTGCGGCTGGCATCGTTGGGACCATGGCGAGTATAGCCGTGTGGTTTAGGCTGCGGGGATTTGACAGTCTGTCGATTTGTGACGAATCAGGCAGTTCCTGAGAGGGGACGTCCCGCCTCAAGTCGATCAAGCCGTCGCCGTTCCTGTGAGGCCCCCCAGAGGAGCCCGAGGACCGCGACGATGGCGAAGGCGGCACCGGCGTTCCGGACCCGGCGCGGGCTGTCGGCCCTGGTGGGGGGGATCGCCTCATCCAGAACGGTGAACGTCGTGTCCTCCGCCTGCTCAGCCAGCCGCGCCTGCTCCAGTTCCTGGGCCATCAGCACATAGACTTTTTCAAGCAGTTGCTGATCCCGCTCCATCTGAATCAGCCGCCGCTCCTTTTCCGGGAATCCCAGAATCTGCTCGTGGATTCCCCGCAGCAGCCCACCGGCGGCATCCCGACGGGCATCCAGGGCCATGGTGTCCGTGAGGATGCCGACTTCGAAGGCGTCATTGAACTTGCTCAACTCACTGGCAAGCTGGGCCTTCGCCTGAATGATCTCTTTGGTGAGCTTCACGATGGTCGGATGGTCATCCGTGAAGAGAAGACGCTTTGAGGCGCGTTCGTTTTCCAGCACCGACAAATTACGGCGCAGGGTTGTGATGGCGGCATCTTCCAGAGCTTCCGCCAGGGGGACCGCCGTCCAGGCAGGCTCTTCCTCGCCAAGACTCAGAAACGCCTGATCCTGCATGGCAGTGAAATCAAAGACATCCTTCCGCTGATAGAGTTCGCCCGTGCGCTGCTGCAGGAACTGCCCCTGTCGCCTGACCGCCTGCAGCTTCATGGCGGACTCCGCCAGGTCTACTTCCGCTTTGGTCAGTTCTTCCTGCAGGGTGGCGGCCGTCTTGATGAGTTGTTCTGCCTGTGGCTCCAGCGCGAGGATGCCCTCCTTCGTCTTGTAGGCAGCGATCTCGGCTTCCAACTCTGTGATCCGCTGACGGATACCGGGTCCGGCCTCCCCGCCCCCCTCGAGGCGCTGACTGATAAAGGTGGTCATGCCGGTCGCACTCCGGGTGTTGAGGACCGTGAGCATCCGACGCAACTCGGCCACATAGGCATTGGTGACATCGGCAGAAGTCTTGGGATCGGTCCAGAGGAACCCGATACGAAGTGCGCCCTGATCGTCATCGTTGAGCTTCAGGTGCTTCTTCGCCGCTTTCTGACGGATGAGTTCCCAGTCTCCCGTGCCCTTTTTGTCGAGCGTCGCCACCACTTCTGGAAACTGTTCCAGCACATTTTGATTCAGGGTCCGGGACTTCAGGATGGTGGGAGCCGCATAGGTCTCCTGCATTTGTCCGATCGCGGAAGAGACAGTACCGACCGGGATGTCTACAGACCCCAGGGCCCGTCGGATCCCGGCAGCGGATTTCCGGAGCGGAAAGAGGATCGTTGCTTCTGCTTTGTAGCGTTGCAGCGAGGGCATCATGCTGATGCCATATGTCACCCCAGCCACCAGGAGGGCGACAAGGAGCACCAGCGGTCCGTAGCGGACCGCCACTGAGGCATAACTGACGTACCGGGGCTCTTCCACCCGTCACCCACTCCGTGCGATGGTCCTGACTCAACTCCGGGGCCGGGAGCATCTGGTCAGGGCATAGCGCGGGAGCGTAGCGAGCCCTTAATCCGATTGCAAGCGATCTCAGGAAGCGGCTGGTGTGGCGCCGTGGAAACGGGATGGCGCAAACCTGCCGATATCGAGGCTCGTACCGGCATCCAGGATCAACTCACTGATGCTACGTCCGGCTAAGAATCCAAAGGCCATCCCGTGTCCGGTGTAGCCCCCGGCGACATAGGTCTGGTCCTGACCGGGAATCGGCCCGATGAGGGGGAGATGATCAGCGGAAAATGCCATGAGACCCGCCCAACTCTGGGTGATGGGCACGTCCTTGAGCTGGGGATAGTGCAGATGCAGGAAGCGACACAACTCCTGTGCTGTCGGCGACTGCGGCTCCATGAGGGTCGTGTTGACCGCCTGATCCGGCTCGGTCCAGCGCTTCCCCCCCAGCAGGACCTGACCATTCGGAAGCTGACGCCAATACTCGTATCCGTAGTTGGTCGACAGCGCGCCCTTGATGAGTCCCGGCGCAACGGGGGCCGTGGCCAGGGCCTGCGCCCGGACCGGCACCACGGTGTCTGCAAATCCTGGCCAGAGTTCCCGTATCCAGGCGTTGGTGGCAAGGACCAGATGCCCCGCCCAGAGATTTCCCGAGGGCGTCTGGATGGTCCATCCCGACTCTGACGGGGTAATGCCAGTCACCTCGACACCGGTACAGATTTGTCCCCCTTCCCGTTCACCCAGTTCGGCGAGTCCCATGACGAGTTTTGCAGGATTGAGAATCGCGTCATCACGCTGCTCACGTCCGCCTTGGAAACCGGAAAGTCCGGTGCGGGCTTCGACTCCTGCACGGTCGAGGAGATGGGTTTCCCAGCCACAGTCGCCCAGCAGACGGGCACAGTGCTGCAGTCGATGCCATTCGGCTTCATCGGAGGCCAGCACGACCTGTCCGCGCTCTTCAAGATCGCAATCCAGACCCTCCCGTCGTATGAGGGCTTTGAGGCTCACGTTGTTCTCAAAGGTGAAGGCCCAGATCGCTGCCGCAGCAGCTTTGCCCCAGCGCTGGACCGCTTCATCGAAGTATTCGACAGTCCCGGCCAGCAAAAAGCCGGCGTTCCGACCAGTCGCGCCGGTCGCAAGATGCCCCCGCTCCAGGAGGACGACTCGCACTCCCCGTTGCGCCAGGTGCCAGAAAGTCGCGACTCCGGTGATGCCACCACCGACAATCGCGACCTGAACTTCAGCAGGCAGCGTCGCCGGGGCCGAAGGTGTTTTCAGCCCTGCCAGGTCGTGCCAGACCGATGGGGTGGCAGGCATCAGGAGTCCGCTGGTACGGCAGCTTTTGCGGCTTCCGCGCGGGAAGCCTGAAGCATCCAGCCAACCATGAACATGCTGTAGATGCTCATCATGATGCCGATGATCCAGCTCACCAGCGCGAGGTTTTCGCTGATTTCAGCGATCGCGGGATTGCCCGGGGCCATCTTCTTAAGTGGCACCACGATCAATGGCGGAATGAAAAGATTGGGCAAGGCGTACAACACCGACTTGCCCAGCAGCTTCGGCAGGAAGTTCGCTCCCGCCCAGGCGTACCCCACGAAGATGAAGTAGATGGCCGCCATCCCGACTGGGTTAGTCGGCCCAAACACTTCCATATGTAACCAGAGCGAGAGCCAGGTCAATGCACCTGCCAGAGCCAGACGGATGATGGGGTTTTCCAGGAACGCCACGGACGAGGTCCTCCTTCGATGGTGCCCGGTCGCACCGCCGCCATTGTGCCGTATGCCCCCTGTCCGGGCCAGTCCCGCTTTGGGATACTGCTCCTGTGATGACCACCACCTGCCACACCCGAATCCTGGTGCTCACACTGGCGCTCCTGCTGATCGCAGGCTGTACCCCAGCTGGCAAGCCAGCGCCTGAGCCGAAGTCAGCGCCGAAAGTGGAAGGGACTGCGACGCCCGCAGTAAAAGCACCAGTCGTGCCACCCCAGGATCCCATCCTCCGCGAGGCTATCCAGCGGACATTCGCAGTCGACACCACCATCCCGCTGAATGCCAGTCTGCGGAGCGCCGATCCGAGTCAGCCTGCCAATCAGGCCTATCTCGACTTTCAGGGCAGCCAGACGCTGCTAACCGCCCACCTCTGGCTTCCCGAGAGTGCGGATCGTCTGCTGGTCGTAATTCCCCCAAAAGGGAGCACGTCAGAAGCCGAATTGCGCAAGTGGTCGGCCCTCACGGACGCCAGGACCGCGGTCATCGTGCTACCGGCACCGTACTCCCCGGAGCGGGTCGATGCTCCCTGGGGGAGCATGACGGCACCTGAGATCGACACCCTCGCGGTAGTCGATGTCCGCCGGATGCTGGATGCCCTCAGCGAAGCACCGCAGTTCGCGACCAGGTCCTTTGCTATTACCGGGGATGCTCAAGGGGCACCGCTCGCCCTGATGGTGGCAGCTGCGGACAGTCGCATCCGGGCCGTGGCATTGCGTGAGATTCCTGCATCGGCCCCGGCTGAGGCCGCGGTCCCCACGACCCACGCGATGCTCTCCCTGATGCCCCTGATCGCCCCTCGTCCGCTCTTGTTGCAAGCAGCCCGTCAGGGACGGGACCAGATTGCGCAGGAGATCACGGATCTTGCCGCAGCGGCCTATGACCCGAAGACAGTCAGGTGGTACGACGGTGAATCGCTGCCGGATCAGGCCCGGGAAGATGCCGTGACATGGCTGCAGCAAGCCTGGCCTGAGACCACTGCAGCGACACCGTAGCGCTGTGAAGTTACGGCACTGCCCAAGTGAAGACATGGCCATCGGTTTTCTGGGAAAACTGCACTCTGGCGTCGTTCAGTTCGATGGGCACCTCGAAAAGGAAGAGGAACTCTTCGGTGTCATCCGCGGGCATGCTGTACACGACTGGTGTCGGATCCCCCGGGCGATACAATTGCCCCACCGCAGGGAATTTCCTGTTCCCCGCCACGACCTGGGCATCGAATGCACTCATGGCAAGGCGGTTCGGTAAGGGACTCAGATTGGTGATAGACGCTCTGGCGATCAGGAAGTGATGGCCTGCCTTCGGTACATGACGGTCGAACTTCTCCGCCAAAGTTTCGAACCCATGCAGATTGAGCGCGAAGGATCGCAGAGGGACGGGGCGATCAAACTCATCGACATCCTTTACCGGCAGGACCGACGCATTCGTAGCATCTTCCGGATCGGCGAAGGGGGCCCGGAATCCCTGGACCAGTTCCCGGAGGTCGTAGCGAAGCACGAGCCCCGTCTGGGGCTGAACAATGAGTTTGGGTACCGGGCCGGAGGCATCGGTGACGATGGTGGCGTAGCCCTGGATGGTCTGTGCTGGCTTGAGCTTCAGGCTGATGGGCTCGCGGCTCTCTGCCAGTCCCCAGCGATTGTTGTCATCGTGGCTGGCGTTTTTCGCATCGACCGCGGTAAAAGTGAAAGCAGTGTGATTCAGGCTCTGGACCGCTGTCGAACTGGCGTTCTGGATTGTGAAGTCGATCCGGAGGATCTTTTGGGTCCGTCCGCAATCGGTCAGATGGTCCCCGACCCGGACGGGGGAAATCGTGAAGTTGGCGGCGTTCAGGGTGAACGCCCACTGGAGTCCTTCCCCGAGCACATACGTCTGTCCGGCTTCAGCGTTGATCCCGTCCAGCTGCTGGACTGGTTCAGCAGCAGCGGGAAGCAGGAAGGCTGCATGAAGGAGCAGTAACGGGACGAGTGAGCGGACAGGAGTCAGCATTAGCAGACCTCGGTTGACAGATGACGTACAGCACTTTGAGAGATGTCATGTTCGCAAACCTCTTTCGATACTGCAAGACAGCCCGGCGCAACAGGGGAAGCGAGAAATCCTATGGCATGCTGGGGGGGTCATGAAGCTCGTGAGTTCTTTCAGGCATCCCGTGACGCGGTGGGGGCTTCCGTCCCTGGCACTCCTTGCACTCGCCGGTCCGCAGGCTCTGTCGCTGCGAGCTGAGCCGCCGCAGCCCTACAGCGCGGACAGCTACCGCATCGACACGCAGTCCAGCGATGCCCCGCATTGCAGCACCTGGCTCTTTGAGCCAATCGCCCTGCTGGATGAGCCGTATCGGGTTTCCGTTCAAACAAACGACACCCCCGACACCGTCTGCAATGACTTTCAGGACTGGACTACGGATCATCCCCAACTGCTGTTTCAGCCGATACCGGCGACCGTGACGCTCCATCCCAGCTACGAGCGGACCTGCGAGATATGCGATTTGCTGGCTTACGCCCAGGACACGGGTGACTACGCTGCCATTGAAGGCGACATCCGGGATTACCTGGATGACATGAGCCAGCTGCCGCCGGTGCAGTACGCCCTCGCCGTGACCGGCACTTCGGTTGAGGACCTTTACGACACCTGGTTCGGCGTCGGGCAGGGCTTCGAGCACGCCATCTGCGGCGAAAAGGATGAACTGGATCCGGTCAACATCGGCGGCTACCACTTCTGGTATCGCTTCTATCAGGAGGAGCGCCGGAATGGGGATGGACGTGTGAACTGGCGCTGCACACTGGAAGGACAGTATGACCCCGGGATTAGCACGATTCGCTTTGACTGGAATCCTCTCGGTCGGGACGATTACCGCCGCAAGCCGATCGGGGGCTTCACCATCGGTGACAGTCCGGCGGCCCTCCTGGCGCTGGGGCATCTTGCAGTCTGGCGGGGCTGCGATGTGGCGGAACGAGAGAACGATTTCATCGCCAACATCAATGGCACCCCTTACGAGTGGGTGTTGGTGACCCGCCTGGGGAGCCTGCATACCTTGTATCCCAAGGCACATGACCGGACACTCTCGTGGTCAGAGCGGGAGCGGGGAGTTCCGGGGTCGTCGTAATCTGATGCAACAGGGTCAGGAATCGTGACGCAACTGGCGATCCAGCCAGAAGATTTATTGGACATCTCAACGCGTTTGCTCCACACTTTCCACAGCGGCCAGGCCGCCCCAGCAGTAGTAATTCGCGCACGCATCTTTCACTCTCCATTGAGGGGAGTGGGTATGTTCAGCCTTTCTACCGTGAGGAGCTTCGCGCATGCGTAACAGCCTTCTCTGGGTCACCGCCACCTGCGCCCTGATGGCCGGGTGTTCCGGTGGCAACCAGACGCCGACGTCGTCGGGGATTCCCGGACCTGCCCTGCCTGGTGCATCAGCAGCCTCTGTGAACCTCGGCTCGACTTTCGTTAAGGGTGATCTCACCCAGACTGCCTCCGCCAAGTATTCACTTTCGATCGATCCTGGCACGCTCTCCGCGTCGATCCAGCTCGTCCAGAGCCGCAACGCCCAGAAGAACGACGACCTGTACGACCTCTCTGTCGATGCCTTCTTCGGTCCCGGATCGATCGTGGTCGACTCGATCAATGGCGATGGCACCACCATCGATGTGGGTCTGAAAGTGACCCATCCCTTCAATGCCCCCAGCAATCTGAGTGGTCCGGCGACTGCCGGGAATCGCGCAGACCTGGGTGTGGCAACTCGCCTTTTGTTCCTCGCCGAGGCTCCGGGTGGATCCCCCACCTACTTCGCAGGTACGGACGATGTCGTGACCAACACCGGCTTGCTGAGCAACGCCGATGGGTTCCTGAATCCTGGCGGCATGATCGATGCCACGGGCCTGACTGCTAACGCGTTCCCCTTCAAGAACGTGGTGGATGAAGTGGCTGACAACCGCATCGGCATCAGCAACGGCGGCAGCGCTACCGGCAACTACAGCCCCACCGATGGCTGGACCCAGTCCACCATGGGTGCTGGCAACAATGGCTGGACCGGCTACGGTGTCCTGCATCAGGGCCAGAGCGCGATCGTCACGGCGTCCTTCGATGTGGCAGCCCTGAACGCGGCTGGTGGCTATCAGCTGGATGTCACCCCAATCGTGCATTACAACGACCCCCGCCAGGGCGCGAACGCGGCCACCAAGCGGGCAAACCGTCTGCCTCCCGCTACACCGGACTCCACCAAATTCGGGTATCGCATGCCCCACGGTGCGTTCGATATCGAGAGCGTTCGCGATCTCGGGGAAACCGGTGGCCTGATCGCGAATGCGATTACCGCTACGGATGTCCGATTCCATGTCGTGGACTGGGATGCCCGGGCCACCGAGTCGGCTGAGACGAACCTCTCGCTTGATCCGGTCATGAGCAATGTGGCGCAGGGTGAATCCGGTGTCCCGACCGTCGAAGTCGATGTCCCCGGCGTCATCAGCAGCCCTGTCACCCTGACCCTGAGTGACGATGACTCGGGTGTCGGCGGCGATGTGGATCAGGACTCCGGCGCTGCCGGGGATGCCCTCTTCTACTCCGGGACGCTGACGAACACCGGTACGGGTCAATCCACCAGCGGTGAGACTGCCTGGGGTCTGCTCAAGGCCTCCGATATCGAGGCGAATGCCAGCTTCAACGATGGCTGGCGCTTTGCTCTGAATCCGAGCCTTGCGCCGCTGACCAGTGGGATTCCTGAGCCGATCGTCTATCAGGCGTTCCCGCTCGACATCTATCGCGAGAATGCGGCTCCGACCGCCAGCAGCACCACGGTCTCTGCTTCGGTGGGGAACGGCGGCAACTCGTCGGTGACCGTGACCGGTCTGTCGGACCTGGATCAGGATGTCGTGGATGTGCTGGTCGACTGGGATGACAACGGGACCTATACCCTCTCAGGGTCATATTCCTTCCCGTATACATCTCCTATCACACTGAACTCTCCCATCACCTACACCTACAGCGGCCCTGGGACCGACACCCGTAACCTGCCGGTGCGCTTCTCTGATGGCCCCTCCCAGACCGATGTCACCCCCACCCCGACGTTCGTGGTGACGCCCTGTGCGGCAGATGGTCTGGTCTCCTCCGCAATCACGGACATGCCGTTCTTCTTCAACAGCCAGTGGGGAACCAGCCTGGCACCAACGCAGAACACCGCTGAAAACCGCATGCCTGGTGACTGGGCTGTGATGCGCGCTGGCACAACGAACGCCCTCCGCGGTGTGGTCCATCAGCGCCTGCACGTTCCACCGGTGGTGGAGTATGCTGAGATTCATCGCAACACCGCAGCGTTTGGTCAGGCGTCGACCCAGACTGTGATGACCAGCTTCGGTACGCAGATGTTCGGCCAGCACATTCATCAGCTGGAAGTCGATTCCACCAACCGGGTCCTGTTCGCCCACAAGACTGGCGACACTACCCAGGGTGCGCCTGCCAGCACCATCTATCCTGCTGGGACTGGCGCGGCGGCAGACATCAAGTACTTTGATTACTCTGGCGCTGTGGTCCCCTGGGCGAGTGTCCAGACCATCAGCACAGGTGGAAATCGCGTGGTGGCGATGGCCCTGGACCAGTCGGACAACGTCTGGATGATCGACACCAACAACATCCTCCACAAGTACCTGAAGACCAGCGCGTACGCCGAAGATACTTCCGGCGGACTCCCCCTGGACCTGAAGGGTGCTCCTTACAACCTGACTCTCTCAGGCGCAGGCGCGACTGACTGCCGCATCCACGACTTCCTCATCGACTGGCGCACCAACGCGACCCTGATCCTCTACCAGACGCGCGAGGCTGCTGGCAGCCCTGGTAACGGTTATGTGCTGCGTCTGGACTGCGATCTGAGCAAGCCCGCGACAGTCGCCGGCAACCCGAATCCGCTGCGGTTCATCCTCTCGGACTCCACGACCCAGTCCTATCCGGTCGATATCACTATTGACCAGATCAACACGTCTGGGGCGGCTGCGCCTTCGTTACAGACCTCGCAGCAGATCCTCATTTCGGGTACGACAGCCAGCGCGGCTCTGCCTGACTGGTACATTATCGACACCAACCTGTTCACACGGTTCTCGCGTGATGTGGCCCCCTTCGGGCTGTCTTCAACCTATGGCTGCAAGATGGTTGTCAACGTGCACAACAATCTGCAGCACTCCTGGGGGAACAGCGCCGGTGGCGCAGCAGTTGCATACGCCTACTACTACAAGCACGGCGAAGCCCTCTCGGGCACGAATGGCAGTCCCCCCGGCTGGCAGTAGCTCAGGCTCACCCTGCTGAACAAGCTCATCGCCCCCTCGTTCGAGGGGGCTTTTGCTTGCCAATTTGACCGGAGCCGTGAGACGTGGCGTAGTATCATCGTTAGGTCGCTGTTCCCCCAGTCCTGAACCCTGGATCCACCACCTGAGGTCTCTTCCATGCGCGACTGCTGGTACCCGGTGAGCCTGCTGCTCCCGTTGTTGCTGTTGGCCTGTTCTGCCGCGGGGCCATCCGCCCCGCAGACAGAGTTGGACCCGGCAGCGACCGCTGTTCCCCAGGTCTGGCAGCCCGCTGATGATCTGCAAGTCTTTCTTCCGGGCTACTACGAGCTCGCCTGGCAGCCCTCCGGCGAAGTGGCAACCTCGTGGTTACCGACACGGGGGCTCCAGCAGACCGATGATCTGTATGACCTGAGTGTCGCGCCGTTCTTCACGAAGCAGATGCTGCAGGCGGTCCGGGTCGATCGACAACCGCAGGAAGTACGGGTGTCGTTCCGGGTCACCCATCCATTTGCCGCACCGACCAGTCTCGATGCACCTCCCAGCGGACGGAATCGCGCCGATCTGGGCATCGCTGCCCGGCTGCTGGTGCTGCTGGATGCGAATCCGGCGACCGATGGCTACTTTGCGCCGCCTAACCGGGTCATCGCGCAGACCGGCCTGATTTCCAACGCCGACGGCTACTGGGCTCCCCGGGGTATCCTCGCTCCCCCGCAACCCCTCAGCGCCACGGCATTTCCGTACAAGCTGGTCGTGGATGAAATGCTGGACAACCGTCTGGCTCATTCCAACGGCGGGCAGGTGACTGGCAATTACGATCCGGTCGAAGGCTGGACCCGGGCGACTATGGGTCCGGATCTGGCAGGCTGGACGGGCTACGGGGTCCTGCATCAGGGGCAAGCGGCGGAAGTGACGATCGCGTTCGATGCCGTCCAGTTGCAGGCGAGCGGCTACGCCCCGGTGCTGCTGGCCCCGGTCGCGCTGTACAACGATCCCCGGGGTGGCGCGACTGGGCTGCAGAAGCGGGGGAATCGCCTCCCGCCGGCCACGCCAGACTGGACCCGCTTTGCGTACCGGATGCCGCATGGAGCGCTGGATGTGGAATCCGTGCGGCTGCTCGCGACCCCGGATCCTCTCCTCGCCAGCACGATTTCCGCGACCACGCTGCATCTTCGGGTCACGGACTGGGATGCTCGGGCCACGGCATCAACGGCCACGGATTTGAGCGATGAGCCGGTGCTGTCGCTGGTCCAGGCCCAGGAGGTCGGACTGCCAGCACTGGAAGCGGTGATCCCGGCATTGGGCATTTCGGAGACCCTGCTCACCTGTCAGGATGACGACACCCTGTTTGGCGGGGACCTCGCCACAGACTCAGGACTCCCCTCGGACCCGCTCTACTACACCGGCATCCTCACCAATCCCGGACTCGCTGGGCAGCAGGTTGGGACGGTCTGGGGGATGGTCCGGGCTGTCGATGTCGAGGCCGATCAGGCATGGAACGATGGCTGGCGCTTCGCGCTGGACCCCGGACTTGCGCCACTGACCTCTGATCGTCCTGAACCCATCACCTACCAGGCCTTCGCGGTGGCAGTGGAGTCCGGGAATCTGCCGCCCGTCCCCACACTCCTCTCTACGCCGCCGACGATTCCCAATGGGAGCAGCACGACGGTCACCCTGGGGATGCTGACAGATCCGGAGAATGATCCGGTGGTGGTCAGCATCGACTGGGACAATGACGGCAGCTTTACAGTGGTCGACACCCTGACCTGGAGCAGCGGTTACCCGGTCCCGGTGACCTGGGACTCCACCCCCTATACCTACACGTGGACCGGCACGGCGGCGGACAACCGGACGATTCCGGTCCGGTTCTTCGATGGCTATAACACGGTCACCGTGAATCTGACGACTCAGGTGATCCGCTGCGTGCCTGACAACTTCACGACGTCCATTAGCTGGACTTTCCCCGGCTTCTGGCCCTACTACACCATCGCCGCCAGCAGCGACATCCCGCCTGCTGACATGGCCGCTTTGCGGCTGCCTGGTGCGAGTGGTGGCGTGCTGTACGCGGGATTTGAGACCGGCAAGTTCGATCTCTACCGGTCGCATCTGCCGACACCGGGACCTGGCATCAACGAGCAGGTCACCAACTTCACGGGCTTCGGAAGCAAAGCGGGAGCCCAGGTCGAGATTGACTCCACCAATCGCGTCCTGTTCTCCATGCGGGGTGCCGGGGAGTCACGGCTGGGGCCGCCCTCAGCGCTCTACCCGGCGGGAAGCGGGGTCGAGGCGAACATCTACTGGTTCGACTATGTCGCCGGAAGTCCTGCGACGACCTACAACGTCATCAGCACCGGCGGCAACCGGGTCCTGGCAATGACCCTCGATGGCGATGACAACGTGTACTACATCGACACCAATCATCATCTCCATCGTCTGGTAAAGACATCGAGTCCGACCCCCTACGCTGAGGACACTACCGCCCCATACCCTATCGACCTGACCAGTGCCTCCTATAGCGGCGGCATCACAGTCGCTGGTGCAACCCCGGCAGAGCGACGCAAGATCCACGACTTCATCCTGGACTGGCGGTCTGGTGCGTTCTTCATCCTGGCCCAGAGCGAGGAAACTCCCACGGCGCTGGTAAAGAACGGGTATGTCTACCGGATCAACTGCGATGGTGGCTTTCCGGCCACTGTCGCGGGGAACCCGAATCCGTTGCCGCTCTGGCTGACCGACTCGAATGTGCAGGATCGCAAGGCAGACATCACCATCGACCAGCTGGATGCCAATGGCGCGACTCTGGCAGGAGATGCCGGGAGTTCGCAAATTCTCGTGTCGGGATACATCCAGGTCGTCGCCGGAGCGCCGGAGATGCACTTCCTGGACACCAACCTCAGCGTGCTCGCCGAACGTCATGTCGACTACAACGGGGCCGCCCCGGTCGCGATCAACACCAGCAACATGATCTCTTCCGGGTTCATCTACTGGTGGCTGTCGTATGTCGACTACACCGACACCATCGGCATCCGGAGCACGCCGATCCCTGGCTGGCAATAGCCGCAAGCTCCCTGAGAGATGACAACGCCGCCCGGCATTCCGGGCGGCGCTGTTTGTACAGATGCCCCGGCGAGCTACTGCTTCAGGATAACGATGTGCCCACGACAGCAGGTGTCCTTTTGAGAGGCCTCCTGGATGGGAGCCAGGGCCGGATCGAGCCAGATGGTCCGCTCATCACCCGACAGCGCTTCGTGGTCAGCTACCACGACAAAACCGTGGTTGATCTGGTCGAAGCCGCCATCAGAGCCGGTATTGTTGGTGATATCGAAGCTCACGAGGAGCGGATCACCGACAGTCCCGGTGCCAGACAGGATCGTTCCGATTTGGTCAACGATCCCGATATCCGGAATCGACAGACTGACGCTGGAGATGCTGCTGTCGACAGGCACCTGCTGCAGTCGCCCACCCTCAGGGGCCGGGAACTCCGGATCGACAGTCGCGGCGTGGTCTTCATCCACGATCGCCAGCGTAATGGTGGCCGTTGATCCGACAGTCGCCCCCAGGACCGTATCACCTGACTGGTAGATCCGTGCGACCTCCGGTGCGCCGTACGGCATCCGGTACGCAAAATCGCGGGGGGAGTCGGTCGGGAGGCGATGCTCCCGCAACTGACGGCTGTTTTCACCCTGGCGCGGATCGGTGTAATAGGCCACCAGCGCGGTGTCGAGAGTCAGGGCCCCACCGGAGGTCAGTTGAGCCACCTCATCCAGATCGAAGACCAGCGTGCGACGAGAAGTCTGTCCCTGATGCAGGACTCCGTAACCAGTCCACCCGAGTGTCCGGGTGGAAGCGGCTGAGGCACCGGCATTGGAGCGATTCCAGCCCGCATCGGGGCCGTAGTTACCACTCGAGCCATTCGTGTTCTCGATGACAGCACCCGTGGAGGTGGAGACGCGACAGGCAGGATCGGACTCATCGACCAGTTGGATGTAGGGATGCAGGCGATTCGAGCCAGCCTGCCAGAAATCGTAGCCCTTCTTGCTGAGGGCGGCAGGATTCCCGAAACCATCCGGATTCAGGATGAACTTCGGGTTGGTCGTAAAGAGCTCTCCCCCGCTCTCGAACTGATAGTCCCCGGAGTGATTTGGGGCCATCTCATCGATGACAAAGGAAGATGGGACTGGAGCGAAGACGAAGAATCGTCCGCTGATCCCCAGGTCCGCACGGTTCCCGGCGGAAGCTGGACCTTCGAAATTGTTGGGACCCGGGAAAGGATGAGCAATCTCGATGTCGAGCTCCAGGTCCAGGTCACCATTGATCCGAACGCCAGTCACAGTCAGGGCATCCTCTCCAGCGAAATACTGGTGGATCGGCAGCGCAAAACGGTCACCGTTGGCCTGCGCCTCGCGGACTGAAGTGCCAGATTCCACCCTGGCCCGGAGCGGAGCAGCTTCGACATGAATCTGCCACTCTCCGCCGATGAACTCAGCCCTGGTACCGTGCTCTGTTTCGAAGAGCCCGGCAGTCGTCGGGAATGCAGGATCAGGGAGCGTGGCAAGCGTGGTAGGTGCGGTGCGTGAGCAGCCCAACATGGTCGCGCAGAGAGCGCAGATCACGGGGACTGGCAGAAATGTGCGCATAGGTTGTCCTTCGCGAAAGGTATGAGTCCACCCGCTGCGTCTGTCGCAACTGGGCGGATCGTGTTCAGAATGACAGGCGAGAGGCTTCCCGAAGCAGCGCTTCATCTGATCCTCAGGCATCGCCCGGGCCTGGGAAGACGAACCCCTGCTGGGATTGCGGGGATTTTATTGCCTTTCATACACAAAAGAACAATCCCGGCTGGACCGGGGGATGAAGCGGGGCGACGCGTGAAATGTGGAGGAGTCAGCAGGTCTCGGCTCTCAAGTCGACGCGTGGGGTGCCTGATGGGACTTGAACCCACGACCCCCAGATCCACAATCTGGTGCTCTAACCGACTGAGCTACAGGCACCACGACGTCGGACTCGCGATTCTACCCGTTTCCGGTCCGTTGAGGAGCCCCTGACTATTTTTTTTTCGGGGAGGCATCGAGTCGGCTCCCGGCACCCGGTCCTCAGCGCGCCTGCTGGCCGGCAGTGGCAACCGCGATGTCCGGATACGTACACTAGGGTCGTGCTATCGAAACTTCCCCTCCTCCCTGAACGGACCCGGCATCTGTATCTGACCGGCTTCATGGGGGCAGGCAAAACAACAGTTGGGCGACTCCTGGCAGAACGCCTGGAGTTTCCGTTCCTCGATCTGGATCACGAGCTGGAACTCCGCCGGGGAGAGAGCGTCGCCAGCATGTGGGCGAACGCTGGCGAAGCGATGTTCCGTCGCTGGGAAAACGAACTCTTCGCCGAGTTGGCGCAGTCGGACGGGGTCTTCGTGCTGGCGACTGGCGGTGGAACCCTTCTGGATCCGGTGAACTTTGATCTCGCGCAACGGACTGGCACCACAATCTATCTGATCGTCGACTTCCAGACGGCGCTGGTTCGCGTAGGTTCTTACGAAGTCCATCGCCCGCTGTTACACGATGGCGAGCGCCTGCGGTCGCCCGACACCCTACGCAAGCTCTTTCACCAGCGTCTCCCCTTCTACCGGATGGCCCACATTCATGTCGACGCCGCACATGGAACTCCTGAGGATGTCGTGGAGCGCATTTGCAGGTATCTTCCTCACCTATGCAACTCTTAGTCCTGCACGGCCCGAATCTGGGCAGCCTGGGGCGACGGGAACCCGACCTGTACGGGACCATGTCGCTGCTGGAACTGAACCGGGAACTCCACCGGGAAGCCATCGCGCTGCATGCCGGACTGGTCATTCACCAGTCGAATCACGAAGGCGATCTCCTCGACTGGCTTGAGGAGTACCGCGACCTTGTGGATGGCTGTCTGTTTAACCCTGGCGCGTATACCCATACCTCCATTGCGCTCCTCGATGGGGTCCTGGCCTTCGGGAAACCGGTGGTGGAGATCCACCTGACGGAGCCGCTGGCTCGGGAGCCATTCCGTCATGAGAGTTATGTCGGACGGGGCTGCGTGAAGCGGTTTGCCGGGCAGGGTATGGAGAGCTATCTGGAGGGGATGCGATGGCTACTGGCGTTCCTGCAGGAGTCGCGCTCCTGACAGTCTGCAACGCCACCCGCGTCGTACTTCTGGCCTACTGATCGATGAACTTAATGGACCAGTTCACCAGGTCCGCCGCCTGGAATGGTCCGACCAGGTCCGGATTCCGGGGCAAACGGACTTCTTCGATGTTTTCCTGTGGGTCGGTGTCTTCAGTCCACTCCGGCTTTTGGGTCAGATCGATGAAGACCACATCCTCACGAAACTTGTCGAAGATGATGCAGTCATCGATGAGATCATCGGGGTTTGAGATGTCGTCAATTGCCTGATTCGCCACGAACATGGCGACTTTCACCTTGCTGGTCCGCTCCAGCGAAAAAGGGGCGATGGGAAACTCGATGGCCCGAAACTGAATCTGTAATGTGTTGCCGGTCAGGATGTCGACACTGGGATTGCCGGGATTCGTGGACCCATTGGTGACACTGGCGCTCACAAACTCCAGGGAACTGGAGTCAAAGGGGCGCTGCGGCAGGATGTCGATATACTTCGTTCCCCGGTTGTCCCGACGCAAGGGCTTATCCGGCAACGAAGTGTCGTTCCCGCCGAAACCTTTGTAGAACGCCGCAGGCTGGGGTGCCAGGATGTCACCAGGACGTCCATAGACAAAGTAGATGTCCCAGTACTCGCCAATGCGGCCGCGATCCTGGAAGGCATCGATGTCCACAAAGGGCTTGTGGGCAGGGTCATCATCGAAGTTGAACACGAGGTAGTAGAAGAAGCGGTCGGGATTGACGCGGTCGGCGAAGGTCATCCGGATTTCGATCAGGTCATTGAGTCCGGTGGTGTCGTCGTTTTCATAGGCACAACTGAGCCCACCGACCAGTTGGACCAAAGCGACGAGGAGGAGGAGCAGCGTACGGTAGGCAGCGGACATGCCTTACAGGGTACCCGAGACTGAGGCATCGCAAGTCCTGAAAGCGCTGATTCACCAGAGGAAGCTGTTAGAATCGAAAGAGGCTTACCCAGCCCGTATTCAGTCAAAACTCCACGTTGAGTGCAAAGGATGGCTGCCACCATGACCCTGTCTCCTGCCGCAGGCTCCGCGCTTGCCGACGTCCTCCTCCCCCAGGTCGAGGGGAAGGACCTGCTGCTGCCGCATCGGTTCGTGAAGTCGTGGCTGCAGCATGGACCGCGGACCGCCATCATTGATGGCAGTCGGGGCGATACCCCGTTCAGCTACCAGAACTTCGCGCTGGGGACCCACCTGTTCGCGAGCTGGCTGACTCACAACACCGACATGTCGGCGCAGAACTACGCCATTCTGCTCCCTTCGGGGATGGGATTTGCGACCGCCTTCTTCGCCTGCCAACTGCTGGGCAAGACCGTGGTGCCGCTGAACTATGCCCTTTCCCCCCGGGAAGTGCTCGACATCGTGAAGGATGCCGAAGCGACCACGGTCATCTCCTTCGAGCCCGACGCCAATGACCGGGCCTCGAACGCCATTTTTGGGCAGACGCTGGAGTTTCTGAACGATGAAATCCTGGCGCTGACCCCCGTCCTGATAAATCATCACCATGTCCAGGGACGCATCCGGCATGAGGAGCCCTGGACACAAATGCCGGACATCACTCCCGATGATCTGGCGGTCCTGCTGTATACGTCCGGGTCCACTGGAAAGCCCAAGGGGGTCATGCAGACGCACCGGAATCTGGTCACCAATGCTGATGCTGCAGCGGAGCTGCTGAAGGCGGGCGAAGATGATGTTCTCTTCAGCGCGTTGCCGACCTTCCACTCCTTCGCCCTGACCGCCGGGATGCTCTTCCCCCTGCTGCATGGCCTGACTGCCTTCATGGAACCCCGGTTTATGCCCCGCTCGGTCCTGAGCCGGCTGGGCCCCAACAAGACCACCATTCATCTGGGGGTCCCGAGCATGTACAAAGCGTTCCTCGGCGTCTCCCGCATGAAGCCCTCCGAGGCCTTTGCTGGTGTCCGGTACTGCATCTCCGGTGGCGCTCCCATGCCGCCAGAGATCGCAGGAGGCTTCCGGCAGATCTACGGCAAGGACATCCATGAAGGCTACGGCTGCACCGAAACCAGTCCGGTGATCTCCCTGAATCCGCTGGACCAGCCCAACCGACTGAGTTCTGTCGGACGGCCAATTCCTGGCGTAACCGTGGAGATCCGCGATGCCAACGGCCAGGCAGTCCCGCAGGGGGAAACCGGCGAAATCTGGGTGACCGGCCCGAACGTGACGCTCGGGTACTACAAGAAGCCCGAAGAAACCGCGCAGGTCTTTCACGATGGCTGGTACAACACGCAGGACATGGGGATGATCGACCAGGATGGCTATGTGTTCATCCTTGGGCGGACCAAGCACATGATCATCGTGGGTGGCGAGAACGTCTACCCCGCCGAGGTGGAAGCAGCGGTCATCAAAGTCCCGGAAGTCCAGGATGTCGCGGTGACTGGCGCTCCGGATGAAACCCGCGGCGAGATCGTCCACGCCTACGTTGTTCCGGCCGCTGGCTGGACTGGCGATGCCGCGCACATGGAATCGACCATCCGGGAGTTTCTGTCACACAATAACCTGCTGGGGTCGTACAAGATTCCGCACAAGGTGACGTTGCTGGAGCAGATCCCGTTGCTCCCGACAGGAAAGCCCGACCTTCCGGCCCTGCGCGGTGAGCGGCAGATGATCACCAATGTGGCAGTCCTGCAGGCGCAGGCCGCTGCAATTCGGGCTGACATGGAAGCCGCAGCGCAGGAGGGCTAGTAGACCGCGCTGAAGAGGTCGGAGTCGTACCCCGGTCCAGGGTCCATGTCCCGTTCCCAGACCACCACGACTTCCCGCGTGACGGGATTGAACACGGCTGCGGGTTCATTGTGATCGACGCCGCTCTCTTCGCTGATCACTTCGTACAGGCTGTCACCAATCTGCGCCGCACTGGCATCGTAGGGAAAGCGCTTGGCCAGGATGCGTCGGTTGGTGACGCCCTGCTGGAAGATGTTTTCCCAGACGAGAGTCACTTCGCTGGTGAGCGGGTCGAGGCAGACCTGCCCAAAGAAGTTGTACTGCGGCAGGTTCCCGATCCGGGCATGACTCCATGATTGGGCGGTCGCATCCCAGCGGAGGTAGTAGGCCAGCGCACCACCACCGGAGGGATTGTCGAAGTACGCGCCGATCAGGTCATCGCCCGGTCCCGGCTGCAGCATGAAGCAGAGGTGCGGACCATCCGGCATCCCGATGGGCTGTCGTGCTGGCCAGGAGGTCGCTCCGGCCGCCTTACGGAGCCAGAGTCCCTGACGGCTGAGACCTGAGCCATCCATGTAGACCACGAAGCACTCGCCGTCGCTGACCGCCGCACCCATAAAGGAATGGAAACCGGTCGTGCCCCGGTCATCCGCCAGAATCGGCGCGCTCCAGGTGCCCGCCGCCGGTCGCTCAACACTGAAGAGGTCCATGCCCGAAGTTTCCAGGATCAGATACTGGTAGCCAGTCGCGAGATCCTGCACCAGACGGCAATAGGAAAAGGACCCGCCTCCCGGAGCGGGCAGATCGCTGACGCTGACCACCGTTTCAGGCAGGCTGAGTGTCCGGGTTCCCAGATCGAATGTGCGGTACTCCATGATGTTCGCTGTCGGACCGGCGGGATACGCCAGCTGCAGGATGTTGCCTTCCTGGGCGACTCCGGGCATCCGGGGGACCTGCAGGTCAGTGGTGGAATACGCTTCTGCAGCACAAGCCGATCCCAAGTGCCCGACCAGGACGCTTCCTGAAGGACTCCGAAAAAGGACATGCGCTCCCCCGGTCTCATCAATGAAGACCCGGCGATCAGTCTGTCCTGCCTGCTGCTCCAGCGACTCATTGCCAGCTGAGAGGGTGAGATTCCGTACATCGCGCCAACCGGGAAGTACCACTGTCAGCGGCAACGTCTCGATATCCGACTGCTGGCTCTCATCGGTGACCCGCAGCGCCACCATCGCGGCTCCGCTGCCGGGATAGAGATGCTGGGTCCGACGGCCAATCCCCTCGACATCAAACTGGAGCCCGTCGTAGTCAAAGTCCCACTCGTAGATCAGGTCTTCCGGAGCGGTCAGGTCATCGCTGGATCCCGTGCCATCGAAGACATAGAGCTTGCTCGCCACCAGCACCTGGGTGCTGCAGGGCTCGCTGATCACAGCGCTCGGTGGGTTACTGACTTCCTGGATCGTGACAGCGAAAACTTGCCAGGTGCTGTAGTCCGACTGGGCAAAGGGAGTCTGGAGATCATCCTGAATCCCGGTCCCGCTGGTCGCGGCATCCTGGATGCGCACCAGCCCCCAGTAGGTCCCTGCCCCCGCAGCGGAGTCGTTGGAGATGGTCGCCTGGGCGATAAGCGGCGCAGGATCCTTCCCGGTGCCGCTCATGGGCCCGAGGGAGCCGGTGAAGTCCAGTCCCGGCACGAAGACGGTCCCGCCGGTGACATCCGTGCCGATACCAGCACCATGCCCCCAGTCCCAGACCCGGACTTCGTAGGTCGCACTACTCCCCAGAACTCCCGGAGTCAGCTCATTGGAAAGCTCAGTGACCTCGACACGCCAGGGGGCTTGCCCCGCAAAATCGGGCAGGGTGTAGACCGGGGTCTGACGAGTCCGGAAGGTCGCAGACTGGCCATAGTCCGCGGTGAGATAGAGCCGGACTCCCAGCGAAGCGGTGGCAGAACCCAGCTCGAACTCGATCTCGGACTCATGGGTCGAGCCAGCGGCAAAGACATTCCAGCCAGCGGGGTTCGTGAATTCAAACGCGGGGGTGCTGGTATCCCGGGAGAAAATCACATACGGCAGCAGGGTGTCGGACGTGCCCGCGTGCCCGGTCCAGAGCGGGGAGTAGCCATCGGCATTCGTCACAATCCCCGGAGCGAGTCGCTGCGTCCCCAACTGCTGCGAAGCCGAGACCTCCACATGCGCCTTGAGATTGAACGCATGGAGGTCGGGGCGAAAGGCCGGCTGGAACGGGTGCCGGGTCTCAAAGCGGACCCGGACTCGGGTCGGCGAAATCAGCTCCAGCCCCCGGACCGCGAAGCAGTCGCACACATCCCCCTTGAGCGCTCCGGTGAGTCCTACTTCGTGATAGCGGTCGCCAATCGCCATGCTGGTGCGCAAGGGGCTGACGGTCGCCACTGGCAGCCCGGCATCATCGATCGCCAACTGGAGGTCATAAGCTCCAAGCGGCAACTCCGGGCGCGCGAACTGTGGTGTCTGGTCCTGTACGACCGCAGGCGTCACAGCGGAGGGATTCGTGGATTGCTGACATCCATGAAGAACAAGTCCCAGTACCAGCAGGCTGCTGCTGGTGAGGCATAGCGACAGGGCGTCGAGGCGCATCGCGCCCTCCTTGTGAAAGTGCTCCGGATGCTTGGATGCGGTCAGGACACTGATTATTTTAGTCCCGCTTGTCTGGCGGCGTGACCTGACGCACGAACTGCGTGAAGAGTTGATAACCCGCATAGAGATCCTCGACGCTAATCACTTCATAGGGGGCGTGCAGTGACAGAACCGGCACCCCGATGTCGATGACCTCCATCCCTTCCTGGCTCATGAAGCCGCCGATGGTGCCGCCCCCGCCGGCTCCGTTCCGACCCAGCGGTGCTGCCTGCCACGCGAGACCAGCGTTGTTCCACGATGCTGCCAGCGCGGCAAAAAAGGCCGGATTGGGGTCCCGACCAGCTCCCCACTTCAGGACTGCCGGACCATCCCCCAGACGAATCGCGTTTCCGGACTCCCAGACTCCCGGGAAGATGGGATTCACCGCCGGAGGGGTATCCGCCGACAGCACCCAGGAGCGCCGGAGGGTCGAGCGCAGGAGGTTGTCGCCAAAGCTGCCGGCAGTCCGGGAATCGGCCTCCAAGAGCCGGGCGATCACACTGTTCAGAAACGTTGACGCCGCCCCGGTATTGTTGATACTCCCTACTTCTTCCTGTCCGACGAGATAGGCCATGGCGGTCCTCGGCGGAGGAGCAGACAACTCCAGCAGGGCACGGAGGGCGGGATAGCTGTTCGCCCGGTCATCGTGACCATAGCCCGCCAGCATCGACTCATCGAAGCCGACATAGCGCGAGGGCATCGATGGCGTGAGGTGAAACTGCCCGGTCACCAGATCCGTGACCGTGATGGTCTTGTTCGCCAGCAGGGGCGCAAGCATCGCCAGGAGCTCATCCTCCGGGACTTCCGGCAACTCAGATACAGGCTGGTCCTTCGCGTTCCAGGGAGGAGACTTCCGTGTCACCATGCCGATGATCGGATCTGTTTCCTCCGCACCAATGACATCGCCGGACGTCCGGCCCGCGTAGTCCCGTCCCAAATGGGGCTCAAGGTCCGGAATGAGGAGTATGGGCTCGCCGGGGTCATCGCCAATGATGACGTGGTGGCTTGCCCCCGCCGCATCGACCCAGTTGCAGTGCAGTTGGAGCGGGATGTTGACCCACTGATAACGCTTGATGCCCCCGAACGCATAGGTCTGAAGCTGGTAAAAGCCCTCACTGGTGAAAACCGGATGCGCTTTGAGATCGAGCCGCGGGGAGTCGGTGTGACCCGCCAGCAGGTTGATCCCATCAGCGACTGGGGCGTCCCCGATCACTGCCAGGATGATGGCCCGGTCGTGATTCCGGATATAGACCCGGTCTCCCGGCTGGAGTTTGACGTCCTGTGGCAGTGCATTGAGATCGCGGAAGCCGGCTTTCTTTGCCAGCCGCTCTGATTCCAGGGTGAACTCCACTTCGGTACGGCAGGAGTCCAGCATTCTGAGGTAGGCATCGGCGAACTGGCGCGCCTCCTTGCTGACTGGTGCAGCCATGGCTGGCACAACATTCAGAAAGGTCAGCAACATGGTGCAGGGAAAAAGCGCACGTGACGCCATCGATGGCTCCCGGGTGGTCGGAATACGGGGACTGAAGAGAGAGCGTAGCAAAGGATGGAGCGCTCGCAGCCTGCTAACGGGTCGCCAGCTGGACTCGCCAGACCTGATTCGCTGGAGGCAGGGAGGAGTCGTAGGCGATCCAGGCAGCAGCGAGCAGATCGGACCCGGCAGCCACTCCGATCTGCGGATCGACGAGCCAGTCTGTGGTCAGGTCCTGGACAATCTCGATGCTGCCACTGCCGATCTCCCCCGCCGGGGCATCGTAGGCAAAGGCTTTGCTTACCAGCCGATGGCGTTCCTCCCCTTCCGGCTGGTGGACCCACAGGGCTGTCACCTGCCCGGCATCGTTCACCACGCAACGGGGATCCCAGCCAGCTCCGGACAGGTTGCCCAGCGGGGTCTGCGTCCAATCGGGCGTAAATGGGTCGAACCGGACGTATTGCAGCGCAGGGGCAGCAAGCACCCCGAGGAGGCCGCTGTCGGGGGCGCTCCGGAGCACCAGGTCCGTCGCGCTCCCGAGGGGCAGGTCGGTCGCTGCTGGTTCTTCGAAGGCTCCGACTCCAAAGCTGGAGCGGGCGTACCAGAGTTCCCGCTGCTGCAGACTGGTCCCGCCCTCCGGCAGGTCAGCCCAGGCGCAGATCACGCTACCGGCGGACATCGCGAGCGCCAGCTCTGCCGTGTTTTCCGGAAGAGACCCGTCACGACTGGCAACAAAGAACGGCACGCTCCAGACCCCCTGTGGATTTTTCTCAGCGGCCCAGATCTCGGATTCCGCAGTGGTCCCATTCCGGAGCGCTGCCGCAGCCATCAGATTGCCGGTGGACGGGTCGATGACCAGCGCCCGGTCGGTGATAAGACTTCCAGCGAGCAGGGTGCCGGACTCGAACACGGTCGCGACATCCTGCAGGCTCGGCGCCGTGAGATTGATCCGTGCTGATCGCAGCAACGTGGGACTCTCCTGGTACAGCACATATGCCTCTCCATCGCGGACCACGACATCCGGCAGGACCGGGAGATCCAGGGGGAGGCTGAACGGTACAGGAGGACAGGCGCTGCCAGGATGGAGCAACCTGGTCTGCACTGCTGGTGGGGGCAGCGGACGAGTCAGCAGCCAGGGGGAAGCATCTGGCGCGAAGAAGAGGCTATCTGCCACCATCGACGCCTCGGACAGCAGGAGGGGCTGCCCGGTCAGGCTATAGAGCGTGGCAGAGTCCGACCAGCCAGGATCCCTTACGACGAGGTCGATGGTGAGCAGGACCCGGTTGAAGTCGGAGTCAGTCACGGCGAGGGCCAGGGTCTTGGGGCCGCTGGTTTGGTACTGCCAGACTGTCGTTTTACCGCTGGCGCCCGGCAGGAACTTTCCGCCGTTGTAGTCCGGATCCCATTCATAGGTCAAATCATCTGGCGCATCTTCCGGATCAGTCGTCCCGGTGGCATCAAACACCACCTCCCGATCCACCACCAGCGGGACCGCGAAGCAGGGACGTGCGATCACCGGGACCGGCGGCTCCCCTACTGGCGGAGCTTCCCCGACTTCCACGGGAAAGAGCTGCCAGGTGGAGTACTCCGAAATGGTGAACGGCGTGACCAGATCATCCTGCAGTGCCATCCCTTCCTCGCTCGCTGTCCGGACTTCGACAAAGCCCCAGAAAATGCCCTCCCCCACGCCGTAGTAGTTCGACACGCCGAACGAGGTGGTGAGCGGGGTCGGCTCGAGCCCGGTGCCCGTGAAAGTCGCGAGTTCCAGATCGGGCTGGAGGTCTGGCACGGCAACCCGGACCGGCCGCAGGACATCCCGATTCAGACCTGCCCCTTCGGTCCAGTGGTAGATCTGCAGGCGGTACTCCGCCTGGGTCTCCGGAGCTCCCGCACCAAGGTCAGAGCTGAGGAGGGTCGTGGCGATGCGCCAGGGGGCTTTTCCCGCAAAGTCAGGCAGGGTGTACACCGGCGTTTGTCGTGTGCTGAGAGTCGCCGATTGTCCGAAGTCTGCGGTGAGATAGAGTTGGAGGCTCAGGCTGTTGCCAATCTCCGGGATTTTCACCCTGAGTGTCCCCTGATGAGTAGAGCCTGCAGCAAAGACATTCCAGCCGGCTGGCGCTGCTGGGTCAAAGGGCCCATGGGACAGGTCCGGGGAGAGGACCAGGTAGGGCAAAAGGTCGATCCAGCCTGCAGACTGGGTCGCCCATAGACGCGAGTACCCATCGGCGTTCAGCAGGCGTCCGGGGTCTGCGCTGTAGATGCCAAGGAATCCGGTGCTGGGGGATTCCAGGTGCACTTTGATGTTAAACGCATGCAAATCAGGACGTTGCTCAATCGGGAATGGGTGCTTCGCCTGCAGATCGAGTTCCAGGGCGTCAGGCTCAGAACGACGGACTCCCAGAACGCCGAAAGCGCCAGCGAAGGTCCGCGTCAGCGTGTCAGTCAGCCCGACTTCATGAAAGCTGTCACCGACCGCCGCTCCCGACAGGTCGGGTTGCCAGTGCCAGTCGCCCGCTGCATCTGCCACCAGGGTCCCGGCCAGATGCGCCAGGAGTGGCGCGGTCGCCAGTCGTTCCTCGGAGCCCTGCACACCGGTCGGAGAAGTTGGGGCTGGTGCACTCGGCTGACACCCACCCAACACCCCTCCCACACTGACCAATGCCAGTAGTGCCAGCAATCCCTGCTGCATGGAACGTCCTCCTGATGACCGACTGGGGCCAGAGGACCACTGTAGGGGTGAGACCGACAAAATCTATGAGTAAGATGCTCCCATGTTCTCCACAACGACCAGTCCCATCGTCATCGCCCACTCACCGGACTCCGACGACGCGTTCATGCACTATGCCCTGACTGCAGGACGCCTCTCCACGGGGGAGCGGCACTACACGCACCTGCTCCAGGACATCGAGACCCTCAATCAGTGGGCCTTCGAGGGGCGACACCCAGTCACTGCTATCTCGATTCATGCGTATGCCTATTTGCAGGACAAGTATGCGCTGCTCTCCTCCGGGGCCAGCATGGGGGATGGCTACGGCCCCCGCCTGATCGCCCAACAGCCTCTTTCTCCAGCAGAACTCCAGGCGTCCGGACAGCCCATCGCGATCCCCGGTCGCCTCACAAGCGCCCATCTGGCGCTGAAGCTCTGGTATCCGGGGGTGCAGGTGGTAGAGATGCCTTTCGACGAAATCCTTCCGGCAGTAGTACGGGGCGAGATCGGAGCCGGGGTCATCATCCATGAGGGGCAACTCACCTATGGGCAGGAAGGCGCGCACCTGGTTCTTGACTTCGGAGTCTGGTGGGGCGAAGAAACTGATGGTCTGCCCCTTCCGCTGGGTGGCAACGCGATTCGCAAGGACCTGGGAGCCGAACAGATGCGCCTGATCGCGGCGGACCTGAAGGCGAGCATTCAGTGGGCGCTGGAGCATCGGGAAGAAGCCCTCGCCCACGCCCTGCAGTATGGCCGGGGACTCACGCATGAACAGGCCGATGAGTTTGTCGGTATGTATGTCAACGAACTGACAGTCGACTACGGGGAACGGGGACGGAAAGCGGTCCGGCTCTTCCTGGACCGGGCCTATGACGCCGGCGCGATCCCGCATCGGGTGACCGTCGAGTTCGTCGATTAATTCTGCTTCGGTACAATAGTGCCGCGATGAGCAGCACCCCCCCCGATCCGGAGTGGCTCGCTGGCCTGGACCGGGCCGAGCTGGAAGCCATCCAGGAAAGCCCGGAGGGGCGTCGTCTGCTGGCAGCAGCCTGGTTCAAGGAAGCCTACCGGCATCAGATGCGTGGCGATCTGAAATCGGCTGAACAGTGCTACCTGCGGTCCATCGAACTGAGCCCAACCGCCGAGGCCTACACCTTCCTGGGCTGGACCTATTCGTTTATGGGACAGGTCGAGCTCGCCATCGATCAGTGCAAGCTCGCGATTGCGACTGATCCCGAGTTCGGCAATCCCTACAACGACATCGGGGCCTATCTCATCGAACAGGGGGAGTACGAAGAAGCCATCCCCTGGCTGGAGCAGGCCATGACTGCCCCCCGATACGAAGCGCGGCACTATCCGTACTTCAATCTCGGACGGGTTCAGGAAGCGCTGGGGGACTGGGAAGCCGCCCTGCAGCTCTATCGTCAGGCCCTTCAGCTCGACCCTGAGTACAAACTGGCGCATCGACGCCTGCTCCAGTTGCAGGCGCGCCTCAATTAGCATCGCTGTTGCAACCAGACTGCTCGCTGCCTGTCCTGCAGGTGGCTACGCTCTGCTCACTTTCAGTCGCACAGGAGCCCGTCCATGACCCCGAAGCCTGCCGGATTCCCGGATCTCCCCATGCCCAGCTTCAACCCTGCCCGACTCCTGGCGTTCCCGCTGCTGGTGATCGCTCTGATGATGCTGACCTACGGCTGCACCAACGTGCCGGTCGGCTCCGGGACGGTGGTCTTCGACCGCTTCACGCATCGCTTCACCGCAACCCGGGGTCCGGGACTCACCTGGGTCAACCCCATCAGCCAGTCCAAGGTGTCGTACACCACCCGGACTCAGACCATCCACTTTACGGAAGATTTCTCACTGGAAGGACCAGACCGGCCGATTTCGGTGCTTTCCAATGACGCGCTGGGGCTCCTGGTGGATCTCACGGTGCAGTACGACCTGCAGCTGGAAGATCTGCAGAAGCTGCATGAAAACATCGGCACGGACTACCGCAACAAAGTGGTCGTCCCGATGGTCCGGGAAATTGTCCGGGACACGTTTGCGAAGTATGAGGCCACCGAAGCCGCGACCAGCGCCCGGGATACGATCAAGCAGGCGATCGAAAACGAGCTCCGCCCCCGACTGGCGACGTACTTCGTCACCCTGGAAGCGGTACTCATCCGCGATGTCCAGTTGCCGGATCAGGTGATCCAGGCGATTAACGCCAAGAAAGCCGCCCAGCAGGATGCTGAAAAAATGCAGTACGTCCTGCAAAAGTCCGAACGCGAGAAAGAGCAGGTTCGGATCGAGGCAATGGCCCAGGCGGAGCGGATCCAGATCATCAACGACGCCCTCGCCAGGAACCCCAACTACCTCAAATGGCTCGCGATCGATAAGCTCAATCCCAACGTCAACCTGGTTATCAGCGATGGCAAGACCATCCTGAATCTCGATGCCCTGGACAGGCAGGAGTAACGGCGGCCGCCTGACACCATCCTGCCCCTGGGACAAGATGGTCAGCCTTCTTCCCGCTTCAGCATCCGACCCAGCTTGTCGTAGAGGGTTTTCTCCCCGATGCCGAGCACCTGGGCTGCCTTCCGCTTGTTCCCTTCGGTCCAGAGCAGAACCCGCAAAATGTGCTGATCCTCTACTTCCTGGAGCGAGGGCGGGGTCCCCTCGAAGGGGGGAAGGTCGTGGAGAGGATCGGTCTTCGCGCCGGCCTGCTGCCCGCGAATCTCGATCTCCACCACTTTCCCATCCCCCAGCAACATCGCACGATTCAGCACGCTGCGCAGTTCCCGGACATTCCGGGGCCAGTCGTAGGCCTGAATCTGCTGCAGGGCACTCTCTTCGAGATTGTAGCTGGTACCCGTGTTGTCGTTAAACTCCTGTACCAGGTGGAGCGCAATGAGCGTGACATCCTCCGGACGAAAGCGGAGCGGCGGAATCTCCAGCTGGATTTCATCAAGACGGGCGTAGAGGTCTTCCCGAAACTTTTTCTCCTCGACCAGCTTCGGAAGGTCTGCGTTGGTAGCCGCGAGGATGGTGACATCTGCCCGGACCGCTTTGGTCGAGCCTAAGGGGATGTACTCGCGATTTTCCAGGAGTCGCAGAACCTTCGCCTGGACTTCCAGGGGCATATCGCCGATTTCATCAAAGAAGAGGGTTCCCCCCTCGGCGGCAGCGACCAACCCGGCTTTGTCTTCGTGGGCGTCGGTAAACGCCCCTTTCTTGGAGCCGAAGAGCTGCGACTCAAAGAGCGACTCGGGGATGGCCGGGCAGTTCACCACGATGAACGGCTTGCGGCTGCGTCTCCCCTCGTGGTGAAGTGCCCGGGCCAAAACATCCTTCCCGGTGCCCGTTTCGCCCCGGATCAGGATGGTCGCAGCGCCGGCATACTGCGCCACTTTGCGGGACTTCTTGAGGATCGCCTTCATGGTGGGATTCGCGGTCAGGAACTCCCCGAACTGCATGGGTTCCCCGGTCGCGCCACCCGCCGTTTCCAGTTGCTGCAGTTTGTGCAGGATGCTGGCCGCGATGGCACAGAAGGCATCGACGAATGAGAGGAGGAAAATGTCATCGCCCACCGCCCGGGTTTTGCTGTCCAGATAGAGGACTCCGAGCATCTGGTCCTGCTGTTTAATCGGCACGGCGCAGACCGCCGTGAGCCCGAGCTTCTTGATTGACGCAGATTCAATCGTCTGTGCCGCTTCCGGAGAGAGCAGATCCCGCGAGGCCAGCGCGCTCATCACCGCCGTGCGTGAAAAGTCGCTGTCGCCAGTGACTCCCGGGGTCTGTCCCGGGGTGAAGACTTTGCCGGTCGAGAGGACCTGCTTCAGGACGGTCCGGCTCAATTCCTCCATATCGGCATGGGCCAGTTGCTGCGAGATCTGAAGCCGGGCGCCCCCCTCCCGGGAGCGGTCCAGCAGGATGATGAGCCCCCGCTCCATCCCCATGTATGCGATGACCTGCTGCAGGAAATCGTTGAGCGTCAGGGCGAGATCAGCGCTCTGCTCCAGCGCGAGGGCAAAGTCCTTCAGCAACGCCAGTCCCTGCAGGTGCTGCTGGAGCGTGGGTGAGACCGAGGGGATCCCGACTTTCGATGTGTTCATCCTGACGACTCCAGGGCTCGCGTATTCGTGGCCGCTAAGAAGAGTGCTGCCATACTCAGACTAGCGCAGGCGCTTCTGGAGCTTGGCGATGTCCTGTGGCGAGAGCTGGCTCAGGTCTTCGGGGAGCCCGCCCGCGAGGTCCTTCATGTTGAGTCCGCCGAGGCCCAGCCCCGCCTTCTCGAAGCGTCGCTGCATCCCGGCCATCTCTTTCATCATGGTCCGGGAGTTGTGGAACTGCTTTATGAGCATGTTCACTTCGCCGATAGTGACCCCGGCACCGGCAGCAACCCGTCGCTTACGCGAGCCGGAGTTGCGGAGCAGGTCCGGATTCCGGCGCTCCTCCCGGGTCATCGAGTGGATGATGCACTCCACGCGACCGAGCTCATCCCCTTTGAGCGCGGAGAGAGCCGGCCCGAGCGCCCGGGACATCCCTGGCAGGAGGCGGATAAGCTGATCGATCGGCCCGAGCTTCTTGATCTGCTGCAGTTGTTCGAGGAAGTCCTCGTAGTTGAAGGTGGACGAGAGAATCTTTTTCTGAACTGTCTTGGCGGATTCTTCATCGATTTCCCGCTCGACTCGTTCGATCAGGGAGAGGACGTCGCCCATCCCCAGGATGCGTCCCACGAGGCGATCCGGATGGAAGACATCGAGCCCGTCCAGTGCTTCGCCCGTACCGAAGTACTTGATCGGGACGCCGGTGACCGCCCGGATGCTCAGGGCAGCGCCGCCGCGGGCATCGCCATCCATTTTCGAGAGGATCGCTCCCGTGACACCCACCTGCTCTGCGAAGGCTCGCGCGGTGTTGACGGCATCCTGACCGGTCATGGCATCGACCACCAGCATGATTTCATCGAACTTGCCGGCGGTCCGGATCCCCTGGACTTCTGCCATCATCTGCTCATCGATGGTGAGCCGTCCGGCGGTGTCCATGATCAGGACCGTGATGTTCTCTTTGCGTGCCCGGGCAGCAGCCGCTTCATAAATAGCCAGGGGAGCCTGATCCGGCACTTCGGGGACATGGATTTTGACCCCCAGCTTCTCCGCGTGGGTCTGTAGCTGGTCGATCGCGGCCGGCCGATAGATGTCGCCCGCGACCAGCAGCACCTGATGCCCCTGCGCCTTGAGGTCCTTTGCGAGCTTTGCGGCTGTGGTCGTTTTTCCGGAGCCCTGCAGCCCCACCATCAGAATCTGATTGAAGCGCCCCTTCTGCACCGCCAGGGGCTCTGCCTCCTTGCCCAGCATCTCCACCATGGCATCGCGAACGACTTTGACCAGTTGCTGCGCCGGATTGAGATTTTTCAGGACCTTTTCGCCCAGGGCCTCCTGCCGCACCTGGTCGAGGAACTGATTCACCACCGCCAGATTGACGTCCGCTTCCAGAAGGGCGAGGCGGATCTCCTTCAGCCCCTCCTCGATGATCTGTGGCGTCAGTTTGTCCCGACCGCGCAGCTTGTCGAAGACATCCTGGAGACGATTGGAGAGATTCTCGAACATGAGCGGGTGCAGGCTCCTTGCAGCTGGACGCGTTCGCAGGCAAAAGCCCGCGCTCAGGCGGGCTCCGCGTATTGTACCTGTCCTGTAGGACTAACTGACGGGATCGATGACTGAGCTGGTGTAACAGAGCTTAGGGCTCTACCTCGACCGCCTCCGCATTGATCCCCTCGAAAAGCCCCTCGACATAGGCTTCCGGATCGAAGGGAACCAGATCGTCGATGCGTTCCCCAACGCCCACCTCGACTACGGGGAGACCTAACTCCGCCTGAATTGCGACCACGATCCCCCCTTTGGCGGTGCCATCCAGTTTCGTGAGGACGATCCCATCAAGATCCACGACTTCATTAAAAATGCGTGCCTGTGAAAGCCCATTCTGACCGGTGGTGGCATCGACCACCAGCAGGCTGGTGATCTGCTCCGCCGGGACTTTTTTCTCCGCGATTCTTCGGACTTTCCGGAGTTCTTCCATCAGGTGCTGCTTGGCCTGCAGGCGTCCTGCGGTGTCAACAATCACGACGTCGAACTGCCGCGCTACGGCGCGTTCCAGGCCGTCGTAGACCACCGCTGCGGCATCAGAGCCCTGCTGCTGCTTCATGAACTCGACATCTGCCCGCCCTGCCCAGACTTCCAGCTGCTCGATGGCGGCCGCCCGGAAGGTGTCCGCCGCGACCAGCAGCACGGATTTCCCGAGTGCTTTGTAGCGGGCCGCCAGCTTCCCGGCGGTGGTGGTTTTCCCGGAACCGTTGACCCCGGTGAGCATGACCACCCAGGGGCGGGGGGCATCATCCAGCAAGCCGTCGTAGTCGAAATCGTGTGCCACCCGGACCCGGATCAGTTCCTTCAGTTCCGAAAGAGCCGGCTCGATGTCGTGAATCTTTTTCGCTGTGCAGATCGCCCGGAGGTCGTCCACCAGGGCGGTGCTGGTCGGGACTCCGATGTCCCCCAGGATCAGCGCTTCCAGGAGCTCGTCATAAAACCCCTCTTCGACCCGTCCCCAGCGCAAGCCCAGCCGCTGGATCTGTCCCATGAAGCCTTTGCGGGAGGCTTCCAGGCCCGCCTCGATCCGGGTCGCGACCGCTTCTTTGGAGACGGTGTAGACATCTTTGACATCCATGTTGAGGACGTCCCATGTCTTTTTACCCGCCTCAGCGAGGCGATCTTTGGCCTTTTGCGCGGATTCCTCGAAGGCTTCCAGGAATTTGGGCTTCTTGAAGAGGACCATGGGCTCTGACTGTAGCGTACCTTAGGGGGGGAGGACGGGGGGCTTTTGGCCCCCGACGTGCTTTCCATAAGGGCACATGAGCGACGTTCTGACCGGCGACTGGACCCCCCGAATCGGCCTGTTCGATTCGGGGATTGGCGGACTCACCGTGCTGCGGCATGTCCTGTCGGCCTGCCCGGGGGTCCCCTGCCTGTATGTCGGGGATCTGAAGCATGTGCCGTATGGACCCCGGACCCTGACGGAGATTCACCAGATCGCTGAAGAGATCATCACTTGGCTGATACAACAGGGCTGTACACACATCGCGGTCGCCTGCAATACTTCTACCGCCGCACTCAAAGATAACCCCCTGATGTGCCCGGTTCCGTTGGTGAATGTTATTGATCCCCTGCGCGACTGGCTTCTGGCCCATCCGGAACTTACCCGTGTCGGCGTGGTAGCGAATCCTGTCACGGCGAAGCGCGCGATTCACGCGCAGGTGCTGGAAGAAGTCCGGCCACTTCATGTCACCACGAATGCCGCACCGACGCTGGTCTCGCTGCTGGAGTCGCTGAGTCCGGCAGAGGACATCGATGCTGCTGTCGCGGAGGCGATCGCCCCGCTCCTGGCAGACCGGGTCGAGGCCTGTCTCTATGGGTGCACGCATTACCCGCTAGCGATGGCAGCATTTCGTCGCGCGCTGGGAGCCGGCATTCCCCTGATCGACTCCGGGGCACTGGTCGCGCAAGCGCTGGCGGATCAGATGCCGGTGGGTCCCGCCGGGAGTCAGCCGGGACCGGTCGAGTTTGTGACCACCGCCCCCTCGGATGACTTTGCCCGGTGGGTCGAACAACTCATGCCTCCAACCCTCTCCTGGACCCTGCGCACCTGTGACTTTTTTGAGCAATCGGCGTCAGTCCTCGCGCAATAACAGTCACCTCACTCTTCCCCTGAATCTGCTACATTCCGCGGCATGTACTTCCGTCCGGATGCGCGGGCTGTGGACGAACACCGCGCTATCTCCATCGAGTTCAACTACCTCCCCAGCGTCCCTGGCTCGGTCCTGTACAAAATGGGCCGGACCTGGATCCTCGCGACCGCCAGCGCCGAACAGGGTGTCCCCCGCTGGATGGAGTCCCAGGGCGAGGGGTGGATCACCGCGGAGTACGCCATGATCCCGGCCGCGACCTCCCCCCGGAAACCCCGGGAGCAGGTGGGGAAGCAGTCCGGGCGGAGCCTGGAGATTCAGCGACTGGTGGGCCGTTCATTGCGGGCCGTCGCGGATCTCTCCGCGATCCCTGGTCGCACGATCTATCTCGACTGCGAAGTCCTCCAGGCGGATGGCGGGACCCGTTGTGCCAGCATCAATGCGGCGTATCTGGCGCTCATGCTGGCGGTCAGCGGCCTGATGCGGGAAGAGAACATCAAGCGGAATCCGGTGAAGGAGCCCCTGGGGGCGATTTCGGTCGGGCTGATGCAGGATCGCGCGATCCTCGACATGTCCCATCAGGAAGACAGCATGGCCCAGGTCGACATGAATCTTGTGATGACCGCGGGTGGGCGCTTCGCAGAGATTCAGGGCACAGGCGAAGGGGCCTGCTTCGATGAGTTTCAGCTTCAGGAGCTGCTGCGCATCGGGCGCAAAGGGATTACGGACGTCATTGCCATCGGGCAGGCGGCACTGAAAGAGCGGGTCCCCAATCTGTCGATTTGACCAGCGCTGCCCCTCCCCTTTTCACGGTCTGATAGGGCATAATGCCGTGTCTCGCCGGGATTTCGTCCGACCACGCGCACCAGGGTTCACATGGCCTACGGCATCCCCAAGCAAATCCTCATCGCGACCACCAATCCCGGGAAGTTCAGCGAAATGCTGCAGCTGCTGGATGGGGTTGACACCACCTGGGTCTCCCTGCAGGACTTCCCGGACATTGAGCCTCCGGCAGAAACCGGGGCGACCTACGAAGACAACGCCCTCCTCAAAGCCCGGTACTACAGCGAGAAGACCCAGCTCCCGGCGATCGCAGATGACTCGGGGCTGGAAATCCTGGCCCTCGGGGGTTGGCCCGGACTCCACTCGAATCGCCCGCTGGGTGACAATCGCCGCCTGAGCGACAGCGACCTGCTGGCGTTGGTGCTCAAGCGGATGGAAGCGTATCCCCACGAGCCACAGCGACGCGCCCGTATGGTGTGCGCCGCCGCCTATGTGGATCCCGGGAACGAAATCGAGCTCTGCTATCGCGGTTCCCTGTATGGGGTCATCGGCAAAGCCCCGAAGGGCAAAAACGGCTTTGGCTACGATCCGCTGTTCTATGTCCCGGACTGCTGGAAGACTATCGCCCAGATGACCCCCGAAGAGAAGAATCGCTTCTCGCATCGGCGTCATGCCATGGTGACTCTGAAGCCGCGCATCATCCACGAGTTCACGAAGCGTGAGGGGTTCGCGGTCTGATTCCGCCGCGACCGCACTATGGGGGTCCCGCCACCCTACATCGCTGAATTGCCACTGAAGGTCCCCGAGGCGGGGGCCTTTCGTCTGTTGCCCGGTCAAGTCCTGCGGGCGCGGGTGACCGCAGTGACGGGAGAAGGGGCGACTCTCGATTTCGGCTACGCGTCGCTGCAGGTGAAGCTCGCGGTGGGAACCGAGCTCACCGCCGGTGCGCGCGTCCTGTTGCAGGTACAGAGTGTCGGTCCGGATCGCCTCCAAATCAGCCTGTTGCCCGAAGCCACACCTCCCCAGTCTGCTTCGGTGGCTCTGGCCGTACCGGACAGCGGGACCCTGCTCAGGAGTCTGGGCTTTCCACAGGATGATCCCCTGCTCGCCCTTGCCCGGCAGTTGCAGCAATCCCCGGCGGGTCAGGGCATCCCCAGTCCGGTGCTGGCGGCGCTGGTCCTGACCTTCGGTCCCGATGCTGACAAGCTCCTGCCACAGGTAGCGCAGCTGCTCAGGGAGCGGCGTACTGCATCTTCGGTAGCACTTCCATCGTCGCTCCTGCAACGGCAACAGGTGCCGGTCGGGGAATTCCTGGGATGGCTGGAAGCCCTGCTGCAGGAACGGACCGCGACACCTGAGTCAGTCCGCACTGGACTGGCGTCATGGCGCACCCTCCAGGACGATGGTGTCGCGACCCTGAGTCTCGCCCTCTCGGGGCTGGCAGGCCACCAGGTCCGGTACATGCGGAGTGAATCCAGGGACTGGTCCCTCGTGCTGGAAGAGCGCCCCTGGACATCGTCAGCTGAAGGAGCCGTGAGTCGCTTCCTCGCTCAAATGGAGCTGCCCCGCCTCGGAAACGTGAGTCTCCAATGCCTGTTAACGCCGGTGGTCTGCCTGGGGCGCTGTCATTGCTCCGAGGAAGCTGCTGGTGTCTTGCAGCCGGTGCTGGCGACAGCGGTCCAGCAACTCACCGACCGGTTGGGGCGTCCGGTGCATCTGACCATCGATCATGCTCGACCCCAGAGTCCGTTGCAGGAGTGGCTGGATGAGCAACCCTGGCTTGCGCGTGGCCAGGCGCAGTCAGGGGCGGGAATCTGGGTGGATGAGTCGGTGTAGCAAGTCAGCTGAACGAGAAGGCTACTTGCCCGCACGGGGAGTCATCGAGGGCTGCAGGCCATGGACTACCGGCGCGTAGACCGCGTTCAGTGCTTCCTGGACCTGCTGGTCCGGGAGGCTGGGACCGGGGAAGTAGCGCGCTTGCCCATTCCAGCGGGACGCCCGATACGCCATGTTGTAGATGAGTCCGGGCATGAGGCCGAGGACCAACAGCCAGACCATCACAGCCCGGGCTGCCAGACGTCCGGGAGCGGGTTCAGTGAGGGAGAGTTGCGCTTGTTCCGGCTCGAACCAGATAGCGACAATCACCCGCAGGTAGTAGTAGACACTCAGGACGCTGGTGAGGACCCCGAAGACGGCAAGATTGATGAATCCAGCACCGACCGCCGCATGAAAGACATAGGCCTTCCCGAAGAATCCAGCCAGGGGCGGGATCCCGGCCAGTGAGAAGAGGAGGATGGTGAGGGTCGTCGCCCAGCCAGGATGTCGCTGTCCCGCGCCGGCGAGATCGCTGATTTCCCAGCGTCCTTCCTTCCCCTGCAGCCAGGCGATGAGCCCGAACGCCGCCACAATGGTAACCAGATAGGTCGACATGTAGAAGTAGATGGCGCTTTTTGCGAGGACCAGCGTCTGGAGCGAACTCATTGCCAGGATCCCCAGCAACAGATACCCGGCGTGGGCCACGGAGGAGTACGCCAGCAATCGTTTCAGATTGGTCTGGGCGAGGGCCTGCAGATTACCCAGGAGCATGGTGGCGCCGGCGACGAGCGTCAGGCAGGCGGGCAGCGCGGATGGAAGCCCCGTGAAGAAGGGACCCGCCAGTTGCATCAGCGCGCCAAAGGCACCGACTTTCGCCAGTGCGGCCATGAGGCCGACCTGGCTGTCCGGCGCGCCTTCGTAGACATCCGGACTCCATGCATAGAACGGAAGAAGGCCGCCTTTGAAGAGAAGTCCTGTGAGGACCATGATGGCTCCGACTCCATACATACGGGAGTCGATCCTGGCGGTGTACAGCTGGTCGTACTGCACCGACCCGACACCGGCGTAGATCAGGGCCATGCCGAAGACCATGATCGCCGAGGCGAGGGATCCCAGAATCAGGTACTTCAGTCCCGCTTCCCGGGACCGGCTGCTGTCCTTCCGCAGAGCGGCGAAGGTGTAGAGGGGCAGGGACAAAAGCTCCAGACCCAGAATCAGCACCAACAGGTGGGAGGCCTCTACCATGATGATGGCGCCCATGGCTGCGATCAGGGAGAGGGCGTAGAACTCGCTCCGTACGGCGGTCCAGATCTGCCGATGCCAGGTGAAGAGGTACCCCACTAACAGCGTGCCGAGGATGATGCCCCGCAGGATGCCGGTCCCTGCATCAATCGCCAGGAGTCCATCGAAGGCGACGAAATGGAGGTCATCCGGGGCCAGCTGCACATGCAGGGCAACATTGGTGAGCAAGGCGAGGATGACTGTCAGCAGGGCCACCAGCGCTTCGGTCCGGCGACGGACCGGCGGACTCGCCAGGGCCTCGATGGCGATGATCATGATGGCCCCGACCGCGAGCATCAGCTCCGGGACAATCATCTGCAGGGAACCGGTCAGCTCAATGAGCTGGGTAGGCGTCAGCACCGGGGAGTTATTCATTGGTCCCCTCCCCTGCCGGCTGATCGGCATCTGCGGCTTCGTCGCTCACCGGCGATTCCGGATCCGCCACGGGTTCAGTGTCTGTTGGAGTATCGATCGGCTCAGCGTCAGTGGTGGCAGCAGCGTCACTGGCGGATTCCCCGGACGCAACCGCATCCGTAACCTCAGCCGCATCTGTCTCCACTGGAGCAGCATCGGCAGGCTCGGCCGTCGGTGTAACTGCGGCTTTGGGGGCAAGTCGGCCAGGGATCTGACCAAACTCGTTGGTGGTGCTGAAGGCGATCAGATGCGAGATGCTCGGCCCCATGCTGCGGGTCACGACTGGAGAGAAGAGCCCCAACAAAACCATGAGGGCGAGGAGCGGCACGATGGCTGTCAGTTCGCCTGGTGTCAGATCGGTCAGCCGGGCATTGGCGCTGGTGGCATCGACTTTTCCGAGGAAGACTCGCTGGTAGAGCCAGAGCATGTAGATCGCGCCCCAGATGACGCCCGTCACCGAGAGGATCATCCACTCCCGACTCTGCTGGGCGACACCCATGAAGATCATGAACTCGCCAGGGAAGCCGTTGAGCCCTGGTAGTCCAATGCTCGCGAACAGAGTGATCCAGAAACAGATCGCAAAGACCGGCATCACCTGGATGATGCCGCGAAACTCCGCAATCTCCCGGGTATGTCGGCGGTCGTACAGGAACCCGACCAGCATGAACAATGCCCCGGTCGTGATGCCGTGGTTGATCATCTGGAGCGTCGCGCCCGTGGCTCCGATTTCGTTGACCGCCAGGATCCCCAAGACCACGAAGCCCATGTGACTTACCGAGGAATACGCCACCAGTCGCTTGATGTCGGTCTGCGCCGCAGCAATCCAGGCGGCGTAGATGATGCCGATGATCGCCAGCGCAGCCAGCCAGGGAGCCCAGGCCGGAGTCGCCAGCGGAAACAGCGGCAGATTGAATCGGAGGAGCCCGTAGGTCCCCATTTTCAGCAGGACACCCGCCAACAGGATTGACCCCGCAGTAGGAGCGTCGGTGTGGGCGTCTGGCAGCCAGGTGTGGACCGGGAAGAGCGGCACTTTGATGGCGAAGGCCAGCGCGAACGCTCCAAAGAGCCACCACTGCTGCCCCGCAGTGAGCGATGTGATGCCGGGATCGGTCAGGAGGATGGTGTAGTCAAAGGACTTCGAAGCCGACACATGCCAGAGGGCGAAGATGGCGACCAGCATCAGCAGGGAGCCGATCATCGTGTAGACGAAGAACTTCATCGCGCTGTTAACCCGGTGCTGTCCTCCCCAGATGCCGATGAGGAAGTACATCGGAATCAGGACCGCTTCCCAGAAGAGGTAGAAGAGGATCAGGTCCAGCGCGACAAAGACCCCAATCAGCGCGGTCTCCAGCCCCAACAGAAGCATGAGGAACTGCCGATAGCGCTTCGGCGTGTCCACCCCATGAGTCGAGCGAATCGCCAGTGGCATCAGGAGGGTCGTGAGGAGGACCAGCCAGAGGCTGATGCCATCAACCCCGACTTTCCAGGTCGCGCCCAGCCCGGGAATCCAGGGGTAACTTTCCACCAGTCGGAAGCCTGCCCCGCTGTCGCCAGAGAAGGTGAAGAGGAGGCCGAGGCTCGCGAGGAAGGTCAGGACCGCCGAGAGCTGGGCAGTCAGGAAGTGCTGCGGGTTGTTTTCCGATTTCTGAAAGTAGAGCGCCGCCACTCCAAGGAGGGGGAGCACCAGCAGGATGCTGATCCAGGCGGTTTGCACGTCGGTGCCGGGGGAGGCAGGCATGGTGGTTATCCCCTCCCCTGCTGGCTGACGAGCCAGCCGATAAAGAGGAGGGCGACCAGCCCCGCCACGATGTAGAAGGCATAGAGCCGCAGGTAGCCGCCCTGCAGTCGGCGGGACTCCCGGCCGAAGGCAAGCGCGACTCGTCCGCTCCCCTCCACGACGGTGTCGTCGATGAAGCCTTCATCGACACCCTTCCAGAGGGCATCAAACATGCGCATTCCCGGCCGGATGAAGAGCGCGTGATAGGCCTGATCGACCTTCCAGGCCTGGGACGCGAGGGCATACCACGTCGCCCACTGCTGTTTGTATCTGGCGGTCTGCGAAGGGTCAGTACCCCAAATGGAGCGTGCCAGGCTGATCCCGGCCAGTGCCAGGAGGGTGGAGATCAGATAGAACGGCCAGCTGTTGCCCCAGGTCGCATGCGGCAGGGCGATGGTTTTCGGCAGCAGGTCAGTCTCGCCATGCGTTTTGTCGTCGTGATGGTCATCCCCGTGATGATCCGCCCCCGCAGCCAGCGCGGCGGGCCCCCACAACGGCGTGTGCCCCGGCAGGGCGCGAGTCTGAAGAGCGATTACCTGCGCCTTGTGGACCACGGGAGCCAGATAGTGCTCGAACGGCATGAATACCGGGGCGAACATCAGAAATCCACTGATGAGCGCGAGGCTCCCCAGCACCTGTAACGGCGCGATCATCGGCAGCGGCGATTCCAGGGATCCGTATGGTTGGTGGTGGGCTGCTGCACTGTGCGGGTCCGAAGCTGGCACACCACGCCAGGAACCGTGAAAGGTCAGGTAATACATCCGGAACATGTAAACCGCCGTCAGGAACGCGGTGACATAGCCGAGGAGGATGACCAGCAGGCGGACCGTATCGGGCGCGAAGGGGTAGATCCAGCTTTCATGCAGGATGGCGTCTTTGGAGAAGAACCCGGCGGTCAGCGGGAATCCAGCGATGGCCAGACAGCTGACCAGCATCGTCCAGTGCGTCACCGGCATCCGCTCTTTTAGGCCGCCCATGTGACGCATGTCCTGCACCACGGCGGGGTCATGGGAGCCTGTCTCGTGTTCCATGCCGTGGATCACGGACCCCGCCCCCAGGAAGAGACAGGCCTTGAAGAAGGCATGGGTCATCAGGTGGAAGATCGCCGGAATGAAGGCCCCGAGGCCTGCTCCGATGAACATGAAACCGAGCTGCGAGATGGTGGAGTACGCCAGCACCCGCTTGATGTCGTACTGGGTGAGCGCGATGGTTGCGGCAAAAAAGGCCGTCAGCGCTGCGACGATTCCGATGACCGCCATCGTAGTGGGGCTCATCAGGAAGAGGAAGTTGGAGCGGACCACCAGGTAGACACCGGCGGTCACCATAGTCGCGGCATGAATGAGGGCCGAGACTGGGGTCGGCCCCTCCATGGCATCAGGGAGCCAGACAAAGAGCGGAATCTGCGCGCTCTTGCCGCTTGCTCCCAGGAAGAAGCAGAGGGTGATGGCCGTGACCAGCGCGAGAAGTTCGCCCCTGAGCAGGTAGTTTGAAGAGGTCAGCAGTTCCATCGCCCGGGGCAGGATGTCGGTGTACGCAGCAGTGATTTGCCCGGCGGCGTTCTGCCCAATGGGGCTGGCCAGGAGCAGTACCAGTCCGGTCATGAAGAAGAAGTCCCCGACCCGGTTGACCAGGAAGGCTTTCTTGCCCGCCTGAGTCGCGGACCACTTCTCGTAGTAGAAGCCGATGAGGAGATACGAGGCGAGCCCGACTCCTTCCCAGCCCACAAACATCAGGACATAGTTGGCCGCCAGCACCAGCACCAGCATCAGACCGGTGAAGAGGTTGAGGTAGCTGAAGAACCGGCTGTAGCCCAGGTCATCAACCCGCTTGCCATGACCAGCTGCGGGCTGATGGTGACCGTGGTCCGCTGGCTGATGCGGCGCCATGTACGCCGTGGCGTACCAGTGAATCAGGCTCCCGACCCCGGTGACGATCAGGGACATCACCAGGCTGAGCTGATCCAGCTGCAGGGCAAAGTCGATCGCAAGGGGTCCCGCGCTGATCCAGGGGAAGTAGGTGAAAACCAGGGGCTCAGTCAGGTGGAGATGACTGAGGAAAAGGATCAGGGTACAGAGAAAACTGCCAGCCACGGTCCCGACCGCGATGGTCGCGACCTGGGAGGGGCGGAGTCCTTTAAACAGCCCCAGCACCACAAACCCCAACAGGGGCAGCAGCGGGATGCTGAGGGCCAGTACCTGATCCATAAGTGCGTCGACTCCTCGTCCGCCAGCGGCTTCCCGCGAAGGGAATCCGCCGGTCCGCCCGGGTGACGCCAGCGGGCGGAGGGTGTGTGGGGACTACCGATGCCTCTGCGCCAATCTGCAGGCGGCGCAGAGCTTACCCGTGCAGTTCGTGGAGTTCATCCACATCGGCACGGGGGGTTGCTTTAAAGATCATGACCACCAGGGCGAGGCCCACACCGACTTCGGCGGCAGCAATCGCCATGATCATGAGGGCGATCACCTGCGCCTCCAGGTGGAGCCCGCCATACATCCGGGCACTGGTCACCAGAGCCAGATTGGCGGCGTTCAGCATGAGCTCGATGCTCATCAGCACCACCAGCGGATTCCGTCGCAGCAGGACGCCGGCGAGGCCAATGATGGCGAGCAGCGTACTGATGATCAGCAGGCAGGACTGGGCGGTGGGAGCAGGCAGGAGGGTTGGCATAGGTCAGTTCGTCACGAGCCCGGGCTAATGCGCGGTCGTGGAGCCCTCCAGTTCCTCGGGATCGAGGTCAAAATTGGGTTCCGGCTCAGCTTCCCGTGTCAGGTAGATCGCGGCGACCAGGGAGACCAGCAGCAGGAGCCCCGCCAGCTGGAAGAGGTAGATGTACTTGCCCAGCAGGATGCCGCCGATCCCTTCCGGGGTGCCATCGACCGGCATCATGCGCGGCGCGAGGGGAAAGCGGATAAGCATCTGCTGTAGCCCGAGCCCCAGGGCGATCAGGAGTCCCAGTCCCCACGGGCGCATCCAGGCCAGGGCATCGGCGGCCAGGGGCGCAACTGGAAAGTTCATCATCGCCAGCAGAAAGAGGACGACAATCGCTCCCGCGTAGACCACCAGCTGCACGAAGCCGACGAACGGCGCGGCGAGCAGGAGATAAATCAGTCCCAGGGTCACCATCGTGACGAGGAGGCCCAGGGCGGCACGAATGGGGTCGCGGTGCAGCACCATCGACAATGCTCCGGCAATCGCCAGGACACCCAGGAGGAACAGGACCGCGACTTCCAGCCAGCCCATCAGAAGCCCATCCCCCCGACGTACAGATTTTCGCCGAAGCCCTGATCCGCCTTCACCAGCAGATCGTCCTTATGGACAATGAACTTGTCCCGACGATCCATGGCGAGCTCGTAGTTCTGTTTCAGGACGACGGCTTCCACAGGGCAGGCATCTTCGCAAAAGCCGCAGAAGATGCAACGGAGCAGGTTGATTTCGTAGGTTTTGGCGTAGCGCTCGCCGGGACTCACGGGATGCGCCGGGTCGTTTTCAGCCGCTTCCACAAAGATGGCATCAGCGGGACAGGCCGCCGAACAGAGATGGCAGCCGACACAGCGCTCCAGCCCATCGGCATAGCGCTGGAGCACATGCAGCCCCCGATGTCGCAGTGCGACGGGCTTTTTCTGCTCGGGATACTGATAGGTAACTGCCGGACCCCAGAAGTGCCGGAAGGTGGCACCCATGCCCGACAAAATGGCTGAAATCGCAGGACCTGCCTCACGCCAAAAGGCGCGGGCATCGTCGCGGATGGTCATGTACCCGGTCCTCCTGTGGCGGTGGTGGCCCGACTCCGGGCGGGATACAGGGCGCTCATGCGCCCCAGTCCTGGCACGGGCCAGATGAGACGACTGGCCGGCGGCTGACTCGGCTGGGCGGTGGGATCCGCCAGGGCGATCGCCACGCCGGCAGCATAGGCTGCCAGCCCGGGCTGGGCCGCCGAGTAGTTGCGATAGTAGCGCACGAGGCTTGGCAGACTGGCAGGGTCCATCAGCCGTCCCAGGCCCTGGAGACAGGCATACTGCACCCGCACCGGCGGGTCGGGACTATTCAGGATGTTTATCAGTTCCGTCGCTACCGCCGGATGATCCAGTTCCGCCAGCGCATTCAGCGCCACGATGGTTTCTCGCCGCCACTGATGATCGCTCGTGCGGGACCGAACGGCCGCCAGCAGCCGCTCCAGCGCCGGGGCGTGTCCCAGCCGGGCGAGGGTGAGCTGCACGAGGTAGTAATCCTCATCCCCCTGCTGCGTCCCGGGCTCCAGCAACGGGATGAAGCGCTGCGGATCGGCCCAGAGATGGAGTTTCTGCAGAATCCGCCCCCGGGCGTCGTACTCATTCAGCACGACCTGAATTTCGACATCGCTCAGCGGGAGCCCCAGGAGCCCGAGGGCCTCCAGCGCCTGCCCCCGAATCGTGGGGTCCGGAGACTGCATCAGCCCCCTCAGTTCGGGTTCCCAGTCGGTGCGATTCAGTTCCTTCGCCATCCCCGTCACGATGATGCTCGGCAGCATCCGGGAAGGGTCCAGCCCCTTGCGCAAGAAGCGGTCGACGGAGTCCTTGTTGATTCCGGCGGCATAGAGCACTTTCGCGGCGTGATAGGGCGGCGACTGCTCAGGATCACCGTTGAAGATCGCCGCCAACTCCTCGGTGAAGTGCTTCGCCCCGAAGCGCTCTGCCAGCCGGACCCCCTGGATGTTGGCGATCACATCGTCAGCGGCTGTGAGCTTTTCTTTGATGATTGCTTTCGTGGCGGGGAATTGCCGTCGTGCCAGCGCTTCGATGGGCGTGGCATCAGTGATGAATTCCTGCCGCGGACGGAACGCCATCTCGTGCAGTTCGCTGCGACGCCAGAGGTCATCCCACGCCATATACGGCTCGAGGATGGCGGTCGTGTCCGCTTCCTGCTGAAACGACAACTGCTGCAGCGCCATCATGACGACCTGCTTATCGGCATCCTTCAACGCGGCTTCCAGCCGAGGCCTGGCGATGCCCCAGGGGACGTTAATGAGTCCATCGACCGCCAGATAGCGATCTGCCATGTCCTTATCCTGCAGCGCTGAATCAATAGCGCTCAGGGCTTCCTGGATAGTGGTCGCATTCACCAGCGCTGTGGTTTCGCCGACCGTTTCCAGTGTCACCGGACCAACCGGCCCCAGGTCAGGGACATCGGCGACGTATCCATCCGGGGACTCCGGCACAACTTCATCGGTGGCAGTGACCCGTCCACCTGAAGGATCTTTGGTCGCGCCGGGTGGTGGATTTTTCTTGCAGAATCCTCCGCTGCTCCCCTGCGCGAGGATGAGGACCAGGGCCAGCGAGCGCCCCAGGATCATGCCGCGGTGTCCTCTAGGCATGGGGGACCACCTCCGTTGACTGGGCTCTTGAAGGCTGCCCGGTCGGGCTGGCGGGGGGACCAATGATCGCGAAGATGACACTCAGGAAAAGGATGTAGACCAGAGTCACAGGAAGGAGAACTTTCCAGCCGAAAGCCATCAGCTGGTCATAGCGGAACCGGGGAAGAGTCCCACGCACCCAGACGAAGAAGAACATGAAGATCGTGAGCTTGAGCACCAGATAGATGGGACCCAGCCACGGATAGGTGTCGACCAGGGGTCCCCGGTAGCCGCCGAGGAAGAGCGTGATGGCGAGCGCACTGATGGTGATCATCGCGGCGTACTCGGCGAGGAAGAACATCGCGAACTTCATGCCGGTGTACTCGGTGTGGAAACCGGCTACCAGTTCGCTTTCGCACTCTGGCAGATCGAAGGGGGCGCGATTCGTCTCCGCCAGCGCGGTGATCATAAAGATGACCAGCAGGGGAAACGCCAGGATGTACCACCACCAAAGGCCCCGCTGGGCTTCAACAATGGTCGTGAGTTCCATGCTGCCTGCCATGATGACGGCACCGACCACGCAGAGTCCCATAGCGAGTTCATACGAAATCATCTGGGCGCTCGCCCGCAGCGCACCGAACAGACTGTACTTGTTGGCGCTCGACCAGCCCGACAGCACCACGGCATAGACCATGATCGAACTCAGGGCCAGGATGACCAGAATCCCCACGCTCAGGCCAGAAACCGCCAGCGGGATCTGGTACCCGTTCCAGACAATGGGTGGTCCGAAGGGAATCATGCTGATGCCCGCCAGCCCGCAGGCGACGGAGATCACCGGGGCCAGAGTGTGGATGCGCCGGTCGGCTCTGGCAGGGACGACATCCTCTTTGAGCATCAGCTTGACGCCATCGGCCAGGGGCTGCAGCAGCCCCCGGGGACCGACACGATTCGGGCCGATGCGATCCTGGATCCGGGCGATAACAATCCGCTCGAACCAGGTCATGTACGCCGCGCCCCCCATGACAATCAGGAAGGCAAGCAGGGCTTTCACCAGGATGACCAGCGCCAGTTCCATTAGTGGGTCAGGACCTCCTCCGGCTGCGCTGAGGTCACCTTATCGACCCGCACAGCCAGAACGCCCTGGTCCATCCGGCCCAGGGTCGCCAGGCGACCAGCTTCATGCCCCGCATCGACCTCGATGTAGCCCTGCGGGATGCCCCGGGTGAACGCTACCGGTCCGGTCAGGTGGCCAGCACTGGTGGAGAGCGAAATAGTGTCGCCGACTTTCATGTTTCGACTGCGTCCATCCGATGGATGCATCCGAATCGCCCAGGGGGTGATGAGTTCCTTCACCGCCGGGCTGTGGTCCAGAAGAGTACCGGGCTGGTAGAACGGGCGGCGCGTGATCAGGCAGAGTTCCTGCGGACCGCAACCCGGTCGCGGTGATTCCACCAGCGCCCGGATAGTCGGGATGCCATCGTTACCGGTGGGCTGATACCAACTGTCCACGACCGCAGTGACTTCGTGCAGTCCCTTGAGCCCCGGAACCCGACTCAGGTGCGCGATCAGCGCTTCACGTCGCGGAGCTAGCGTCTGATTGCAACGGAGGCCGATTTCCGCGCTCCACTCAGTGATCGACCGCACCTTCGACGCCGGTGGTGTCATCCCTCGGACGCTCTCCTGCAGGCGACCCTCCGCGTTGATGTAGCTTCCACTTTCCTCATATTGGCTCGTGAGCGGGAAGACCACATGGGCATGGTTGGTGACTTCGTCCAGGAAGTGGGCAGCCGCAATGAAGCATTCCAGCTGCTCCAGTCCTTCAATCGCTTCGGCGGACCACTGATGCCCATGGTCGCCCCCGACCAACAAGAGAGCACGCAGCGCGCGAGTTGCAATCCGCTCCTGGATTCCCCGTACATCGGCACCGACCGGTCCGCGCTTATCCCATCGCGGCTGCAACCCGAGCGCCAGACATCCGATGCTGTTGGCTGCAGGCACCGCCAGCAGGAGTCCCAGTGGCTTACCTCGGCCCGCTTCGCGGAGCCGGATCACCAGCTCCAGCAGTTCCAGACGTCGCGGGTCCTGCAACAGGATCGACTGTCCGATCACCAGCACGGCATCATCAGCCCGGAACCACTCCGCCAGATCGGCGACTTGCCCCGGATCGGCCGGTGGCAAGTCCACCCGGAGAAGAGCTTCTTTAGCCTGTGTCAGTGCCGCCTGCAAATCTCTTGAAGGCGAAGATTTCCGGGCAAACTCTTCGGCGAGGGCGAGCAGGAGACTTTCCTGCGCCAGGTGAGTCAGCGAGGCTTCCTCGATAAAGGGATAGCGACTCTGCAGCGTCCGGACGGTGGAGACCGACCGGACTTTGGCCGCATTTTTCGCGCCCCAGACACCTGGCACCTGGCTCATCCGGCTTTGCTTCAGGCGCAGGGCCAGCATCGGGAGTTCATCAAACAGATGGCTGTCCCAAAGGAGCAGATGCTGGGAGTCCACTACCTGCTGGAACGGCACCAGCCGATTTAGAAAGTACTGACTTTGCGCGGGGGTGGTCTGCACTGGCGGCCAGTGATCGACATGCGGGACATCGAATGCCGCCAGGAGCGCCTGGACGGCCCCCAGGTCTTCCAGCGATCGCTCTGCTCCCAGCACGGCGGCCACCTGATGGGACCCTGGGTTCTGGCTGATGCGGGTCAGCTGCTGGGCGCTGAAAGCGATCGCCTCTTCCCAGCTGACTGGCTCGAGTCGCCCGTTTTTGCGGAGGAGCGGTTCGGTGACGCGCTCCGGATGATCCTTGTACTCGTGGGAGAAGCGACCTTTGTCGCAAATGTAGGGGCCGTTGAGGTCAGCTTTCTCGCGACTGAAAATCCGGACCACGTTGTTCGCCCGGACATGCAGCGTGTTGGCACAACCCATCGCGCAGTCGTTGCAGACCGAGGGCTTTTCCTTGATTTCCCATGGACGCGCCCGGAAACGGAACACGGAATCGGTCAGCGCACCGACCGGGCAATACTCGATCACTTCGCCGCCGAAGCGGGAGTTGAACGGCTCATCAGTCTGCGTGCTGATCTCGGTGTGTGCCCCGCGCTCGCGGAAGATCAGCCGGTCATCATCGGCGATTTCCTCGGTGTACCGGACACAGCGCTTACAGAGGATGCAGCGGTTGTAATCGAGCTTGATGGTCGAGGAGAGGTCGAAGTGATGATGGAAACGCTTGACATCGATGACCCGGGAGTCTTCCCGGCCATACAGGAAGGTTTGGTCCTGGAGTTCGCACTCGCCTCCCTTGTCGCAAACCGGGCAGTCCAGGGGATGCGAGACCAGGATGAACTCCAGCACCCCTTCCCGGGCGAGGCGGACTTTTTCCGTGGCGGTATGCACCACCATCCCTTCCCCGACCGGTGTTGAACAGGCGGTAGCCAGTTTCGGCATCTTTTCGACATCCACCAGACACATCCGGCAGCCAGCGTAGGGCACCAGGTGGGGATGCGAGCAGAAGCGGGGAACGTAGGTCCCGATTTGCGCACAGGCATCGATGAGGAGCGTCCCTTTGGGGACATTCACTGCCTGTCCATCGATGGTCAGATTCACCGTCTCGGGTGCCATGCGCGCGGGTCTCCTTCCCTCGGGGTCCTTAACTCACGCCTGCCGGCAGGGCAGACACAGTCCCATGCTGCGGTAGCAGCGCTGGTCCTGCAGTCACCCAGGGCTGGGGAGTCAGGGGATAGTACTGTCGGATGTAGGCGTGGGCTCCATGCCCCTGCACGAGGCAGGAGCCAGGATGCAGGATGTGGTGTTCGAATTCTTCCCGCCAGCGCTTGATGGTCGACTGCACCGGCCAGGATGCGGCATCCCCGAAGGGACAGAAGCTCTTCCCCTCAATGTTCGACGCCGCCGCCACCAGGATATCGAGATCCTCCAGCTTGCCTTCCCCTATGAGAATCCGCCGAAGCATCCGTTCGATCCACCAGGTCCCCTCAAAGCAGGGGGTGCACTTGCCACAGGATTCATGCTGGAAGAATTTGGCGAGTCGCCAGACCCCCTCAACGATACAGGTGGTCTCATCCATCGGCATCACTGCACCGGAGCCGAGCATCGTGCCGGCATTTCGCAACGCCTCGTAGTCGAGGGGGACATCCCAGTGCTCCGGACCGAGCCACTGGGAGGAGCCGCCACCCGGCATGACCGCCTTGAAGGCGCGTCCATGACGCATCCCCTGCCCGTAATCGTTGACGAAGGTCGAGAGCGGGATCCCGAGAGGTACTTCGTAGTTCCCCGGACGATTCACGTGTCCGGAGAGCGAGAAGATCTTGGTGCCAGGGGACTTCTCAGTCCCGAAGCTGGTGTACCAGGCAGCGCCGTAGCGAATGATGGCCGGGACCGCCGCCAGGGTCTCGACATTGTTGATGGTGGTCGGCATCCCGAACGCCCCTGCCTGCGCCGGGAACGGCGGCTTCATACGGGGATGTCCTCGCTTGCCATCCAGGGAGTCAAGAAGCGCGGTCTCTTCACCACAGATGTAGGCTCCCGCGCCGCGATGCACCACGATGTCGCAGGACCAGCCGCTGTTGAGGATGTTCTCCCCCAGCAGTCCAGCCTCGTAGCACTCTTTCACTGCGTTCACCACGACGTGGTATTCCTTCCACATCTCGCCCCGGATGTAGATGAACGCCTTGTTCGCCCGGATCGCGTGACACCCGATCAGGATGCCCTCGATCATTTTGTGCGGGACCTTTGACAGGATCTCGCGGTCTTTGCAGGTGCCCGGCTCCCCTTCATCGGCGTTGATCACCAGATAGTGCGGTTTGCCGTCCTCTTTGGGCATAAAGGACCACTTGAGCCCGCAGGGGAAGCCTGCGCCTCCACGACCCCGCAGGCCAGAAGCCTTCACGACCTCGATGACCTGATCCGGATCGTTCTCCGCCAACACCTGCCGCAGGGACTCGTAGGCCCCGTATTGCCGGGCGACACCGAGAGTGTGGCTGCCAGGGATGTCGCGGTACTCAAAGATGGCGAGGCTCGGCTCAGGCATTGTTCGCCTCCTCGTCACGCGGAGCTTCCGCCGGGGCCTCAGGCCCCTGCAGGAATCGCAGGTATGGATTTTCAGGCTGCCAGGTGGGCAGGTCCGGAGCCGTTTCAAGATTGAGCTGCGGCTCGGGCGGACCGACCGGTTCCGGCTCTGGGTCTGGTACCGGAGCGGGCTCAGCCGCCTCGACCGTTGCGTCTCCATCAGCGGCAGACTCATGGAGCGTCTGGCCGGGGACCAGCCGAATCAACGGAGGGGCGGCAGAGCCGATGCGCTTGCCCGGCTCCAGCACAGAGAGGTCGACTGGCGCGGCATCAACTGCCGGCTCTTCTTCGGGTTCGGGTTCGGGCTCGGGCAACGGCGGACGAACCACAGTGAGCTTGGTTGCTTCCAGGAACTTTGCCCGCTCCCGGGCTTCCACTTCAGCCAGCTTCTTTGCATCCGCCGCCTCGGACTCAAGCCGCAGGGCTTCGCGCTCTGCCGCCCGCTTTGCCGTACGCTCGGCCTCGATGCGTGCCGCATCGGCTACTGCCTGACGCTTCGCTTCTTCGGCGGCCTGGATGCGGGCGTAGGCCTCCGCCTCGGCCTTCAGCGCAGCCGCAGGGGGTGGTGCATCCGGCGCAGCAGCGATGACCGCGGACGATGGGACTTTCGGAGCGGATGGCGCAGCCGCTGGGGCAGACGGTGTCGCGGGGGCTGCCGGTGCGGAGGGCTTGGCTGCTGCTGCTCCCGAGCGGGGCTTGATTTCGGCGGGTGTCAGGGGAGCCAGGGGCTCGAAGGCGACGGAACCGGCCCACTCAAGGGGATTGGGCTCCGCCCCAGGACCCGGATGGGTCCCTCCCTGCCGGTAGTGCGCGATGATCCGGTCGACCTGCTCGATAGTGACCCGCTGGTAGTACTCCCTGTCGCTGATTTGCAGACAGGGGCCGGTATCACAGGCCGCGAGGCATTCCACTTCCATCAGGCCGAACTGGCCATCCGGCGTCACCTCGCCCGGCGCGATGCCGAGCGTGTTGCGGAGGTGTTCGAGGACCGGATAGGCCCCCTCCACCATACAGGAGACATTGGTGCAGAGCTGAAAAAGGCACTTTCCCTGCGGCTTGGTGTAGTACATCGTGTAAAAGCTGGCGACTGACTCGACCTCCGCAGGGTCGAGGTTGAAGAGGTCTCCCAGCTCCGCAAAATCCTCTTTGGCCAGGAACCCTTTCTCTTCCTGGGCGGCATGCAGGGCCATGAGGAGCGCTCCCCGCTTTTGCGGGTACCGCTGCTGGAGGGCGAGAATCTGGTCGACAGTCTGTTCGCTCAGCATCGTTAGCGGTCGATCTCCCCCAGGACGATATCGAGACTGCCGATGATAGCCACCAGGTCGCTCAGCAAATGGCCGAGGCCGATCTTTTCGATGACCTTGAGATTCACGAAGGATGGTGGCCGGACTTTGCAGCGTCGCGGACGCTCCGTGCCATCGCTCACCAGCCAGAAACCGATCTCCCCCTTGGGGGCCTCGATGGCGACATAGACATCTCCCTTGGGAGGAGCATAGCCGGAGGTGTAGAACTTGAAGTGCCGAATGAGCGCTTCCATGCTCTCGTGGATGCGCTCCCGAATCGGTGCGACATAGAGCGGATGCTCGCACCGGTACGGTCCCGTGGCGCTGGCGAGTCGCTGATGGGCCTGTTCGCAAATGCGATGCGACTCCTGCATCTCCATCAGGCGGACCCAGAAGCGGGCGTAGACATCCCCGTCGGTACTGGTGGGGACATCGAAGTTGTAGGTGTCGTACCCCAGGTACGGATTGGATTTGCGCAGGTCGGTGATGACTCCACTGGCCCGGGCAATCGGCCCGGTCAGGCCGTAGTCCAGCACATCCTGTTCAGTGATGATCCCGATCCCTTTGGTCCGGGCCACCCAGATCGGATTCTTCTCCAGCAGGAGCCGCAGTTCCGCATAAGCCGCAGGGAACTGCCTGAGGAACTTGCCGCTGCTTTCAAGAAAACCCTCTGGGAGGTCCTTCGCAAGGCCGCCTTCCTGAATAAAGGAAGTCATCATCCGGACGCCGGAAGCCATCTCGAAGAGGTCGAGGATCTGTTCCCGTTGGATCATGGACCAGAGGAAGGGGGTCGTGGCTCCCAGGTCGATGGCGCTGGTCCCCAGCCAAACCAGGTGACTGGCGATCCGCTGGAGTTCGATGAGCAGGACCCGGGCATAGATGGCCCGTTCAGGAGGGGTCACGCCGCAGAGCTGCTCGACCGCCCCGATGTACGCCATGTTGTTCGAGAGGGGGGCGAGGTAGTCCATGCGATCAAAAAGGGTGATCGCCTTGTGGTAGGTCTCTTTCTCGGCGGTTTTCTCGATGCCTGTATGCAGGTAACCCAGGTGCGGAATGATGTCGGTGACGATCTCGCCATCGACCGTGATTTCCAGGCGGAGCACCCCGTGAGTGGAGGGATGCTGCGGGCCCATGTTGACCACCATCGTGCCGTCTTCGCCGACCTGTACGCCAAGTGGCCCCTCGACTGGGTCGAGGGCCGACGCCACCAGGTCCGGGGAGGTCTCCCCGCGTCGCTTCACCACCATGTCTACCTGTGCTGTCATAGCCTCGTTTCCGCTCTCTCGCACTCAGTCTGACTGTCGCCCGCCTTTACTCCGGGCGACGCAGCAGCTTTTCGATGTCTTCTATGTGGGCCGTTTCTTCGATGATGATGGAACGGATCAGGTCTTCCAGCGCAACATCCGCCGGGTCAATCAGCGGCAGCAGATCCTGATACTTGCGGAGGGCTTCCCGTTCAGACTGCAGGTTTTCCTGGAACATCTGTTCCCAGGTATGTACCCCAGGATCTTCCACCGGATGGACGAGCGTCGTCGGGTGGCCTCCCAGCGCCGTGATTTTTTCGCCCAGCATCGTGGCGTGGGTCATCGCTTCCGTGGCCTGCGTGCGATAGTAGTCCCGGATGCCAAACCGGTTGGGGCCGAAGACCATGAAGGAATGATGCAGATACCGCACCATCGCTGTCATTTCATAGGCCAGCAGGTCGTTGAGTCGTGCGAGCAGCGCTTCGCCTGTCAGATACGTCATGGCTAGCTGTTCCACCTGTCCATCCACTCATCGGCCAGCGACCCGGTGTGGTCGTGGGACTGGCCGCTGTCGTTCCACTGCGAAATCAGCTTCTGCTGAAAGTCGCGCAGAGGAGCGCCATCGAGGGGGAAATCCCGCCGGAGCGGATACTCGTCGTACATCCCCGGCGTGAAGAGTCGCCGGAGATTCGGATGCTTTTCAAACGTGATGCCGAAGAGGTCGTAGACCTCGCACTCATGCCACTCAGCGGCGGGATAAACCGCACAGACGCTGGGAAAATGCACCGGCGCCTGATCCGGAATCCATGTCTCCAGACGAACCCAGGTCGCCAGACTCCGGCAATAAAGCTGCCAGACCATCTGGAACCCTTCCCCGGACTTTTCCGGCCAGTGGGCGCAGCTCATGAAGCTGAAGTGGTCGTAGTGACTCTCTTCTTTAAGCAGTTTGAGTGCGGCGATGACCGCGCTGGGGACCACCCCAATCACGAGGTTGCCCTGGAAGCCCCGCCATCCGACATAGCCCGTTCCCAGGCGCTCTTCCAGGAGGCGGATCTCGGGGCGTTCAGCAAACTGCTGTTCGTCCTGCAGCGTGATCCACGCCGCCGGCGGAGTTGGTGGGACGTTCGTCAGCATGTCGCGAGCCTCCTTTCGTTCGGGCGGTACAGGCTAGAAGATGATGCCGTGCTCGCGGCGAATCTTGGCCTGCAGTTGCATGAGACCATCGATCAAGGCTTCCGGTCGGGGCGGACAGCCGGGGACGTAGATATCCACGGGCACGATTCGGTCGACTCCCGGCACCACGGCGTAGTTCTGGAACACCCCGGCGCTGGAGGCACAGGCCCCCATACTGATCACCCATTTGGGGTCGGGCATCTGGTCGTAGATCCGGCGCAGGACTGGCGCCATCTTCCAGGAGAGGCGGCCCGCCACAATCATGAGGTCCGCCTGTCGCGGTGAGGCGCGGAAGACTTCCGAGCCAAAGCGCGCCATGTCGTGGTGGGAAGCCGATGCAGACATCATTTCGATGGCGCAGCAGGCGAGGCCAAACAGGACCGGCCAGACGGAGGAGGAACGGATGGCGTTGACGGCATTCTCGACCGTCGTCAGCTGAAAGCCACCATCGGCCAGGGCGGCATTGGGGACACGATTTTTGAGGGTGACACCGGGAGGCAGAACCAACTCCGCCCCCTGTCGGGAGTCCCCTTCAGGATTGAGACGGGGGGTCAGGACCTTTGACGCCATTCCAGCGCTCCTTTCGTCCACTCAAAGAGGAATCCGACGATGAGGATCACCATGAAGGGCGCCAGCATCAGGAGGCCCGTGACGCCGAGTTGTCTGGCCCAGACCGCCCAGGGGTAGAGGAAAATGAGTTCCACCCCGAAGATCAGGAACATGATGCTGGTGCGGTAGAACTGGATGTGCATCCGCTGCAACACCGGCGCTTCGGGTTCGATGCCGCATTCGTACGGCTGCAGCTTCACCTTATGGGGTCGCTTCGGTCCGATTTTCTCGGCCAGCACGATGGTCACGAGTGCAAAGCCTGTCGTGAGCAACAGCATGAGCAGAAAGGCCCAGGCATGGACCTGGTCTGGCAGCGGCTGTCCGGCTGCGGAGCCGTCGGCAAGGACGGCCACCCATGTGAGCGGCATGAGCTTCACCCGGCTGCATTATAGGGATGTCGGTCCGGCTTGTGAAATCCATCACAAGCAAGGGCTGAATCCGGAGCGTTCAACCCTGATCGAGCGTCAGGACTCTTCAGGATGTGGAATACTCAGGGCACCACCACCCGGTGCCCCTGACCGGACCCTCACGCTATGACCACCAATCCCACTACTCCCATTCCTGAAAGCACGTCGACGGCCCGCAAGCGGGGAGCGCCCTATGGCCCTGGCCTGACTCCGGGGGTCCTGATCGTCGCGGCCCTCGCGTTCTTTTTGATGATGGGGAGTGGCTCCATGGTGTTGGTACAGACCCTCAAAGCCACCCAGTCGGAGCTGCAGCAGTGGCCGGTGGCGCGACGCCACCTGGTCCCGCTGGAGGGGGGAGCCGGGAGCGGGGCAGCCATCGGCAACGACCCCACAGGCGCAATCGCTGGAGACCGGCCTGTGACATCACAGGCACCTACCGGTCCCATGACGGTCTACGCTGATCCTTGGCTGAAGTACTTCCCGGAAGTCGAGGCGGCGATGGGGAAGAGTCCGGATATGACCCCGCAGCAGTTCAAGAAGTTCCTGTACACCTCTCCCCGGACCGGCTCCTGGGCCTGGGCGCTGCTGGACCCGAATTCTCCCTTCTCGCGCACCTACCCCGACTCTCCGCATCTTGCCAGGATGCGTGCCCGGGTCGAGGCTGACAAAGAAGCGATGCAGCTCGGCTGGCCGGAAGACCCGGAAACTGGCAAGTTCACCGTTGAAGAAGAAAAGCAGGCTCAGGCGACGTTTGATGCCTGGGAGAAAAAGCGACGCCAGCTACAGGGGAACGCCGGGAGCTCCTCCACGAAGTCCGGACGCTAGTGGATCCCCTCTCCTGCTCGACTACTATGCGTTTCATGCGACTCCTCGCAGCTCTCTGTCCCGGACTCACCGTGCTGTTGCTGACCGGCTGCCCGACTCCAGCGGCCAGGCAGGGGGGGGAACCTGTGGAGAAACCACAATCAGGTGCAGTGGCCTCGCCTGAGGACACCTCGTCGCCAGAGCCGGCCACCAAACCCGGACTCCTCGGCACCCCCAAGGGCGAAACCGATTCGCCGTTGACGCTCCAGCTCTACTTTGATTCGCTGGCTATGGATGGTCGGGAGTTCAGCCCTGATGAAGACATCCCGCTGACCATTGTGTTCTGCAACACGGGGAACGTGCCACTGGAAGGGGTACAGGTTCGGGTCATTACGGGTAGTTTTGCCAAACCAACCGATGACACTTTCACGCAGTTTGCGCCGCTCCCGACCGGACTCCTCCCGGCGGGCATCGACTGCGCCGATCCCAGTCGGGCGATCCGCATCCCCCTGGTACTGTCCAGCACCAGAACATTGAAGCCCAGGCAAGGGATCAGCATTTCACCGATCGTGGTGGTCCGCTGGCGTGATTCCCTGGAAACCTACGATTGCCCGTTCAAAATTGTGCTGCGCGCGCCGGCGGAGCCGTCTACCGCATCCGAATAAAGAGGTACGAGGCCAGGACGAAGAAGATGAGGTTGGTTCCCCATGCGGCCAACTCCGGCGGCTGGACGATGCCGGAGTCGCCGAGATTCCGCAGGATCGCGTTGATGATGTAGTACCAGAAGATGGTCATCAGGGCGAAAAAGACCCCGGAAAACTTTTCCCGTCGCGGATTGACAATGCCGAAGATAAACGCCACGAAGGCGAAGATCGTGCAGGCCACCGGCGTGGAGTACTTGAACGCCAGTTGTGTCCTGAGCTTCGTCGGATTCTTCCCGACAGTCTGAAAACGGCGCGCCGTTTCGCTTAAGTCGGCGGCGGACTGATACTCCGCTGACTGCTCGGACTCTTCGATGTTCTGGAGCTTCTCCGGAAAGGCGAACCGGACAGTCGCTGGCTCCAGCTCTTCTTTGCTCCAGAGCTCCCATCCCTCAAACTCGGCGGCTGGATTCCAGGCAAACAACTGGTACCGGACCTTGGAGTATTCCCCGACCACCAGGGTGTCGCCATCGAAGCGTCCTTCCATGGCGGTCCAGTAGTGCAGGCGATCGTCGGTCTTATCGGTGGTTTCTTGGTCTTCGTGCCAGACTACAAACGGGCGCTGCAGGGTTCGGGTCCGCTTCTCGTAGACTGGCGTATAGATGATGCGTCCCTGCTCATCCCGGAAAAAGACATTGCGCGGGGCGAAGCGATCCTCCTTCGACACATGGGTCCGGCGGAGTTCTGCCGCATAGCGACCGACTTGGGGCAACCAGCGCTCGGCCAGAAAGTAGTTCAGGATCGACAGCAGAATCCCGACGAAAAGGACCGGCAGCAGGATCCGCCCGAGACTGGCCCCTCCGGACCGCATGGCGATGAGTTCCGAGTCCCGCCCCATCCGTCCGATAGCGAGCATGACGCCGAAGGTCGTGGCAATCGGCAAGGACCGCACCATGGACGCTGGTGCTTCGAGAAGAGACAACAGCGCCAGGATCTGCGCCGGCACCGGGTGGGTCTTGCTGAAAAGGAAGTCCGCGTTCGCGTAGAAGTTGTTCCCCACGATGAGAATCGCAAAACCCAGGATGCAGAAAAAGACGACTGAGACCATCTCCATTGCGACATACCGGTCGATGATCGGGATCGGATTCCGCAGCCAGGCGCGTCGCTGCCGGGTCCGGGCAGGACGCTCGGCGGGGTCCGGGGTTTCATTGATCGCGGCGGGTCGTCGCTTCAACCAGGTCATCGTCGGCTCATAAACAGCAGGGGCAGCCCGAAGATAAAGAAGACGATGTTCTGGCTCCAGGCTGCGAGCATCGGATCAATTGTCCCCTTCTGCCCGAGACTTCGGGAAATCGTCATGAGCACCCAATAGACCATGATCAGCACCAGGCCGATGAGGATCCCGGAGTAGTTTTCCTTGCGGGGGGTACTCACGACAAAGAGCAGCCCGACCATTGCGAAAGCGAGATTTGCCACCGGAATGGAGAACTTGAAGTAGTAGTCGGTTTTGATCGACGACACCGGGATGCCGCTCTCTTCGTAGTCGTCGATGAAGCTCTTCAGCGAACTGGCGTTCTGCTCCTGCGCCGTTTTTTGATTGCCAAACATCTGCCGGATTTCCCGGGAGATGTCAGTCCGGTACTCTTCGAAGTTGGCATTCCGTTCGACCGACCCGTTGCCATCGAACTCGAAGGTGGTCCCATCGGTCAGCCGCAGGTAGCGCTCATCGATCGTCCCGGCACTCGCCATGGTCACATTGGGATACCCGCTGTCCTGACGGATCTCAAAGACCAGGACATTCCCCAGCCCCTGCGATCGCTGGTCATAAGCCGAGGAGTAGATCACCTTGTCGCCGGGGATTTTGAAGAAGACATTGGCATCGGCCTGCTCCATCACTTCGGTCATCCAGAACTGCCGGATGTAGTTTTGGCTGATGTGGTTCGCCTGGGGCACGACCACCTCATTCAGCACGAACGAGCCGACACTCACCACAGCGGCCATGCCCAGGACCGGGAGAATGATCCGCTGGAACGAAATGCCCCCGGTCCGCATGGCGATGAGCTCAGAGTCCTTGCCCAGCCGTCCCATGCAAAGGAAGACCGCAAAGATGGTGGCGACCGGCATCCCCAGGACAATCATGGCCGGAGCCCGGAGGAGCAGAATTTGGCTGATGATCCAGAAAGGAATCCGCTTACCCGTGATGAGGTCGCTCATGATGTAGGCGGTGTTGCCGGTCATGAGCACGACGAAGCCGACGGTCACGGCCACGAAGTAGACCAGGAACTCCTTCACCATGTAGCGGTCGAGAATGCTCATGAGGCCTTCGCGGGCCACTCCTTCAGCGAGCCTAAAGGTTCTGGAGTCCAGACAGCAACGGCGGGGCCATTGTTCAGGCCCCGCGCTGCGCCAGCATCGAGTGTAGCAATCCCTGATTCTGAGGGGGGTTTCTGGACTTTAAGAGCTACTCTGGCGATGGGACAGAGTCCGGAGAGTCGACAGGCTCGGGCAACTCCAGCGGCCAGCCGGTATCGATGGCGATTTCCTGCAGTTTCAGCGCCACCTGGCTCAGCAGCTGCGGGACTCCATCCCCGGTGAGAGCGGAGACATACGCGGTCCCCTCCCGGGGAGTCGCGGGGACCTGCGCCGCCTGGTCGATTTTGTTGTAGACCACGAGCATGGGGAGGTCCCCAGCCCCGATTTCTTCCAGTGTTTCCAGGACCACCTGCTCCTTCGCCACATACTCCGGGTCGGAGCGGTCAACTACCACCAGCAGGAGGTCAGCTTCCCGGGCCTCTTCCAGGGTCGACTTAAACGCTTCTACCAGCGTGGTAGGGAGCCGGGCGATGAAGCCGACCGTGTCGGTCAAAAGGACTTCCCGTCGCAACGCTGGTACGAAACCGCGACGAGTGAGGGGATCCAGGGTGGCGAAGAGGCGATCATCCGCGTAGGCCTCCGCTCCAGTGAGCTGATTGAGGAGGGTGCTCTTCCCGGCATTGGTGTACCCAACCAGCGCCACCACTGGCATGCGTCGGGAGCGGCGACCACTCCGCTGGGTGCTCCGGACCGTCGTGAGCTTTTTCAGTTCCCGGCGCAGCTGATCAATCCGGATCCGGACTCGCCGCCGATCCATTTCCAGCTGGGACTCTCCTGGCCCCCGGGTCCCGATACCGCCTGTCACGGCACCTGCAGCTTCGTAGAGTTCCCCCATCCGGAGCCGGGGGAGCTCGTAGAGGAGCTGCGCGAGTTCTACCTGGAGCTTGCCGTCGCTGGAAGTGGCCCGCTGCGCGAAAATATCGAGGATGACTTCGGTCCGGTCCACCACCGGGCGGCGCAGGATTTTCTCCAGATTGCGTCGCTGCGACCCCTTGAGTTCCCCATCGAAGATAACCAGGGTCGCATCGGCAGCCTCAGCGGCCCCTTTGATACGCTCCACCATGTCCCGGGAAACGAGTGTCCCGGCCTGGGGCTGGACATCGTGCTGCACCATCACATCCACGATCTCCACCAGTGCTGAGTGGGCCAGGGCGGCCAGTTCCATGACGGACTGGTCGGCATCGAAAGATTCGCCGCGCAGGTTGTAGCCGAAGAGAATCGCCCGATCCTGGCGAGTCGCTGCGGTCGAAGGAAGCTCCGGCGCTGGAACCGACGGTCGTGGCATCAGGCGGTCATTATGCGCACTTTCCGCGGGGTTCGTGTTCGCGATGGGACATGCGCCTGCGCCACGCCCTGGTACCACGTCACTTCCCGCAAGTCATCCAGCCAGTAAGCCGATTCGTCCCGGTGACACACCAGGAACCGCCCCTCATCTGCTTTGCGATGGGCCCGGTGATAACGCAGATAGAGGAAGCGCTGATCGAGCCCCACGACTTCGACCTTCCCGGTGGCATGGGACATACAGAAGCGGGCGCGGCATTCCAGTCCGCTCAATCCCTGCTTCGCTTGCTCAAAAAGCTGAAAGCCCTGCACGATGGGGACTTCGAAGGGGGCGTTGCCGGCGGTTGGACGTCCCTGGAAGAGGTAGTACTGCGGCGCACCGATCCAGGCCATTTGCTGGAAGAGGTCGTGCAGGACCCCGGCATCATCGTTCACGCCCCGAATCAGGGGGCACTGATTCACGACAATCACACCGAGGTTCATTACACACTCAAGTCCCTCGATGGCGCTTGGTGTCAGCTCCCTGGGGTGATCAAAATGGGCCATGAGGTAGATGCGCTTGCCAGGAGTCGAGCATTCCCGCAGGGCCTGCTGCAGGGGGACGTCATCCAGAATGCGCCAGGGATTAAACGCCGGCATCTTGCTCCCCAGCCGGATCGTCCGTACATGATCGACTTCCCTTAATGCCTGCAGTATCTCCGTCAGACGCCGGGTCGAAAGCAGCAGCGGATCGCCACCAGTCAGCAGCACATTGGTGATTTCCGGATGCCGGGCGATGTAAGCCAGCCCAGCCGAGACATCCAGCGACACTTCATCGTTGTCGTTCATAAAGAGCCGCTTGCGGAAGCAGTACCGACAGTACGCGCCGCAGACTTCGTTGCAGAGCAGCAGCGCCGTGTCCCGGTACTTGTGCTGCAGCCCTTTCACAGGCGTGTGGGCGGCTTCGTTTGAGGCATCCAGCGTCCCCCATTCTTCCAGTTCTCCCACATGGGGAATAATCAGCTGACGAATGGGGTCAGCCGGGTCAGCCCAGTCAATCAGCCCCAGGTAGTAATCGTTGACCCGAAAGGCGTAGCGCTGCGCCACCGCTTCCAGTGGCCCGCGCTCCGTCTCCGGAATACCGGGAATTTGCGCAAGGTCGGTGATGTATCTGGGAGCCATCGGCACCTCCAGCAGGACAGGAGTGTCAGACAGCCACGCACCGCCGGGCCTACCGCCCAGGCGATCAGCAGTCTGGATGAGCGAAGTCGCGAGTCGTCATCAGGTCAGCACCGGTCGTCACATTCAGACCGTGATTCCGCACACTCTCCCGAACGCGCAGAGCTGACAGGGGTTCACCATAGCAGACATCTGCAAGAAAGGTTTGGTTGAATTGCCGGGTAACTGGCTGCCTTTGCGAGGTCGTAGACGGCGCGGGAACCTTTGTCATCGACTATCGTCCAATCTGCAGCTACCCCTGAAACGTGGCTGGGCAGCAAAGGAGGCGACCCCATGATGCATCGGGACGTCGGGACAGGTCGTACTGGGAAGCGTCTGGCCGAAAGCTGGATAGCGCTGATCGCATTGGTGATCCTTGTGGGTCCCGCCAGTGCTGCACCAGGAGGGCAACGGGGGGAGGCTCCCGGTTCGGGACCCCGGATGGCACCGGGGGGACCGCGTGAGCAGGGTCCCCGTCTGAAGCCACTGCTAATAGAAGTCGTGGAGTTCCTGCTGCAGCAGGGCATCTCCACTGTTTCAGGCCTGAGTGAGGAGCGACGCGAGTCGCTGGCAGAAACTTTTCGTGAGCAGAAAATCACTGCGGAGCGGCGCGAACTCGCCACATCCCTGATAAAAGCGCTGGTCGAAACAGGCATCCGGACACCTAAGCAGGTCGCGACCATGACCCCGGAAGCACGTCGCGTGATCATGGAAGCCATCAGGCCGCCTCAACCGGGCCCCGACGCCGATCGCAGGCCACGACCGGCGCTTGGAGGCGGTCCCGAAGGGATGCGCGGACCGCATCAGGGGCCATCTGAGGGAGGTCCTGGCGGGATGCTCCTGGACCGGCTGGCGGAACGGATGCTGGCCTTGGACATCACGGATCTTTCCAACGTGTCAGAAAAGCAAAAACTGGACCTGTTCCCGGGACCCGACAGGGACCGGGATCGCGGCCCCGGACGAGAGGGCGACAACCGGGAAGGACGCCCGGAACCTCCGAGAGGTCAGCAACCACCCCGAGGCCCTGGCAACCGTGAAGAAGGACGCCCAGATCCGCGTGGCGGCTTCCGGGAACCGGTCGGCATGGTGATCGACTGGCTCATGAAAGAAGGCGTCACCAACCTCCGGGAGCTGTCGGAAGAGGAGTTGCGTTCCCTGCAGCAGGCATTTTTCGAGGCACATCGACCGGGGCCGCCTCAGGGCGCGGCTGAGAGCGGTCACCGAATGCTCCAGTAGGGATCCTTACAGAAACTGCCCCGAAGACGAGCCAGACCAGTACACTGAGTCCGGAGCACCGCCCTTTTGGTCTCTGAATCCTCTGCCGCAAGGACATAAGATGGCCACTGTCACAATCTACTCAACGGTTACCTGCCCCTGGTGCGACAAAGCGAAGGAGTGGATGGCGTCTGAAGGCATCGCCTATGAAGAAATCGATGTGACAACAGACAGCGAAAAACAGCAGGAATTGATCGCACTGACTCAGCAGCGGACAGTTCCGGTGATCGCCCGAGATGGGGAGTTTGTGGTCGGGTTTGATCCAGCCAAAATCCGGGCCCTGGCATCGGCTTCCTGATCCTGAGCTGACCAACAAGAAACGTTGCTGCCTGCCGATTTCCCGACGGCGGGCTTTGCGTTTCTGGAGGGGATGGCGCACTATGTGTATTGATCCGCCGCAGCCTGCTTTAGTCGCCTGATGCTCCCAGATCGCCGCTTCTGATCGCGGAAGCTGGGGCATGAGGTGTAGCATTTTGACCATTCCTGACAGGGCGGTCCAAGGTGCTACATCTTTGGGGAGATTAAAGAGTCTTTGCATGCGCTCAAGGCGCATGTGTCTCACTTAAGAGGCGACCGAGTCCCTTGGGGAGTCCGTAGCCTGTGAACGACGTCGCTCGCCGTGCTGGAGGAGCTTACATGGTGCGCTGGTACACCCCCGCCTACTCCTGGTCCCTGGCTGGGGCCATGCTTCTGACACTGACCGCCTGCTCCGGAGGCGCCCGGCCAACAGAGCCGGTGAAGCCTGCCAGTGCGACCCCTCCGTCGCCTACAGCGACCCTCGCCGAAGGGGTACTCCCCTCGGGAAGTGCCATACTGGGCATCGCGAAGATGACGGTGGATCCCGTGACCGGGCAGGCCGATCTGACCCCCCTGCGGAGTCCGGTAGCGGTGGGCGATGCCTACACGGTCGATGTCACAGGCTTCTTCACGAGCAATCCCTGTATCGATTGCATGAAGATCACGGGATTCGGGCGCGTGACCGGGGCGAACAATCAACTCCGGGTCGACCTCCAGCTCCGGCATCCCTTCCCCGAAACGAACAAGCGTCGCGATCTGGACGTTTTCGATCCGCGCGTCATTTTGATCAACGCCACTGATGCCCAGCGCCTGGCTATGGTCTTCCCCGGGACCCCTGGTACCGATACCGACCGTGATGGCAGCGCGGAGGCGATCGAGGGGAATCTCGATATCCTCGCCAATGCTGATGGATTCACCACCCATTTCGATAAGCGGGCGGAAGAAATCGCGGGGATCGCCCTGCCGGGGAATCTGAATCCCTACAAGAACTACTACACCGATATCTTCCCCAACGATCCCAATCTCTTTTCGCGCAATGCCAATCACCGGATGGCGCAGACTTCACCGCCTGAAACCCAGTCGTTCCACATCACCTACCCATCCGGGGCCAGCCGACTGGAGTACTACCTGATTCTTGAGGCGGCTTGGGGAGTCGCGGCGACCAAGGACACCCGGCTGGTGCCGACTTATCACCTGCCTGAGTTCAACATGAAGGAAGCCTTCAGCGTGTCGATGAGCGATGTGACACGCAGCCTGACCAGTATTCCTGGCTCCACTACGACTTTTGAAGTCATGGTGGCCGACTGGCAGGCCTATGGCGAAGTGAATCCCTCGTACCCGGATCCGGTCAGGACTGACTACCTGCCGACCTTCTCCGACGCCGAGCAAATCTGGCTGGAAGCGCCGGATGTGGCGAACGTCGCCTTCACCACTTCGACCCGCATTACGGGCATCGGGACCGAAGCAGATCCCTGGCGGTTCCAGGTCTCCTTCACCAACACGCTGGGAGCTACCGCAGGCCGGTACCCGGCATTGTTGACTGTCCGCGACAGCCGCGATGGTCTCGTGCAGAGCGTGGAAGGGGTCAGCCCGACCCTGGGGTACACCACCGATGTCCGGGCCTACCGGCTGGTGGAAGTGGTGGTCCAGGACCCAACGACGTACAACGTAGATCCGAGCCGGGAAAATCTGGCGCTCCCCTCGCTGCAGGGCTCGGTCACCTATGCTGGCACCACGCAGCCGCTGGGCGACTTGGCCGTGTTCAACGATGGCACGGGCACCAAGGGCGTACTGATCCCGAACTACCCCACAGGGGGGGTCGCGCGATACAACCTGGACTACACGCTCCTGAACGCCTCCTATGGTCCAGGTGCGAAGCCATACAACAGCTACCCTGGCACCAATCCGCATCCGGACCCGTTGAGCGACATGCCGATCAGTCGCATCGATGCTGCCGACAACGGCAGCTATGTCGTGACCTTCGCAGACGACAACTTCACGTTCAACCCGGGGGGACTCCCCGGCAGCACGCTGACTCGTCCGCTGCCGATGAGCAACTTCGCGGCGTACTACATCAACGAAGGTGGTGTCATCCTGCCCGCTCCCCGCTTCATTGGCGGCTGTGGGTCCGCGGGGACCACCATCGCTCCCCTGTTCGGCGAAAAGATGCTGGATGTCTGGGATACCCCCGCCTATTCCTCGGCGTACACCGGCCCCCTGGGATATCTCTCGGGCGGTGAAAGCACCCAGCGCTGCGGCGATACGCTGGATTACTTCGTTTTCGCGTCGCCCTACAACAGCAGCGCTACCACAGTTCGGCAGGTCAGCGGCAAGGGCAATGTGCTCTTTGATGTACTGCCAGCCGCCTGGCTCACTGACTTCCGAGCCGCTGACAGTGGCACCCGTCAGACCAACGGCAGCCAGGACCTCTACTGCCTGGTCGGTGGTGATCTTTACATCATCAACAGCCGGGAAGGCATCAACAGCAACAACGTCGCCAGCCCCTCGCCGGTCTCGCTGCGAAAGCGGACGATCCTCGATACGGTGAATGACATCGGGCTGGAGCCGGTGGACCTGGAAGTCCTGCCGTTCAACCGTAACATCCTTCGGAACTACGACGGCATCGGGCAGATCAACGACTGGCTGGTGATTCTCTACCGGGATCAGAGCACGGGTTATGGCCTGCTGCGGGTGTTTGACACCGCAGGATTCACCCTCCTGACCGAGATCGACAGCCGGGCGGCGGGTGGTCCGATGAACGCCTACGTCACCGCCGTCGATGTCGACAACACCAGCTTCGAGATCCATGTCGCCATGGACAGCAACGGGGCCGCCGCCGGTGGCACCTATGTGGTCACGGTCTTCACCCTGAGCTAAGAGTCCGGGAGCAGCCTTATGTCTCACACTCGCCTACTGACACCGACCGGTCGCCTGATCCGACCCCTCTGGCTCCCCCTCCTGACTCTCCTGGGGACCAGCCTCGCCTGTCAGGGGAGCGGCAACGCGCCCACCACCAGTAGCCTGCCTGGCACCACGCCAACTCCTGCGCTGGCACCAGCGCTCACGGAAGGCGACAGCGCTGAGGTGTCCTTCGGCATCTGGCGTGTCAAAGCCAGCGCTGAAGGCGTGGAAATGCTGCCGGTCCGTGACAGCACCCTGTTGGGTGACAGCTATGCGCTGGACGCAACACAGTTTTTCAATCAGTCGCCTTGCTCCACCTGCCTGCGGATAACCCATTTTGAGCTGGTCGCCGAGGATCAGATCGATCTCGATATCCGACTGGCGCATCCGTTCCCGGATCAGTCCAAACGGGCGGACCTCGACGTTTTCGACCCGCGGCTGATCGTGGTGGCACCTGCCCTGGCGGACTACGGTGCACTCTCGTTTCCCGGCACCCCGGGGTACATTCCCGCGCCTGGCGAGCTCAACGAGCCCCTGCGGGCAAACACCAACCTGCTGCGCAACGCCTCCGGGTACACCACCCACTTTGACCGACGGGTTAACGAGTTGCTCGGTGTGAGCTGGGACGGCAACCTGAACCCGTACATCGACTTCGCCGAAGATCTGGATCCAGGGCCAGGGGTACTCCCGAATCCCAATCATCGGCTGAGCCAGGCTTCGCCTCCGGAAACCCAGACATTCCAGTTGACCCTCCCCAGCAGTGGAGTACTGGAGTTTGCGCTGGTGCTGGAAGTCAGCTATGGCGAATCGGCGCTGAAGCCGACCCGCCTGAGCCCGGCGTATTACACCCCGGAGTTCAACCGCAAAGAAGCCCACGACATCACTGGCGATTTTCCGCTCGGTAACGTGATCAACCGGGCGCACGGCAGTTCCCTGCCGATCCGGGTACGAGTCGCGGACTGGCAGCATTCCGAAACTGTTGACCCGGCATATCCCCAGGTCGCTAATCCGGCAGGGCTCAAACAGTCATCGCGGGTCACGCAGGTGTATCTGGAAGCGCCGACGCTCTTTACCGGCAGCCTGAGCAACAATATCCCGATCACTGGAAGCGGCACCCAGGCCAGCCCCCTGGTCTATCCCTTCACTGTGCCCCGCACCCGCAATTTGCCACCGCCAGCGGGCAAAGCGCCCGTGCTGGTAACAGTCGTCGACGAACTCCACAACTCCGCTCAGTCGATCCCCGAGAGCGTAGGCAACTACGGTTACACGCAGGATGTTCGTGGGTACCAGATTCTTTATCTGGAGGTCGAGGAAGTCGGGCGATTCGAGACTCTATCTCCCGCCTACACCCTCTTTAGTGTAGGCCAGATGCCGCAGGCGGCGTATGGTGGCGGACCGGCCGGTCGCCCCGACATTGCGGTCTACAACAATGGCAAGGACCGGAGCGGGGTCTACATCCCGGGAAGCAACAATGTCCTGCGACGCTACCCGCTTTGGTACGGGATCGAAGACATCACGATCGTGGATTCGGCACCGGTCACCGGCACCGGGCTGCTTCCGTTCAATGACTACGGTGGTACCAATCCGCATCCTGCGCCCGGCAACTTCATGCCGATTCGTGCGGTCGATGCCACCGATAACGGCAGCGTCATCCTGGCGTATGACGATCCCAACTTCACTTTCGATCCGGCCAGGATCGCCAATACTGCACTCACCATCGAGCTCCCCAACGACAGCATCGTCACGTTCTTCGATAACGCCCTGGGCGACATGCGCTCCTCGCCCCGCTTCCTGGCGGAGGCTGGCTCCGCCGGCGCGATCGGTGCCCCGGCATACGGCGAGCGCGTGATGAATGTCGCGGAACCCGGACTGGGATTCCTGTCCGCAACTTCGCCGCTGACCTGGATGGCGGGCGGTCCTGCCACCGAACTGGATGGCGATACGGTCCAGTGGTTCATGTGGAATGCACCGTTCAGCAACCAGACCAACCGGGTACTGAGCGGGGACGTGGATCCCAATGTCCTCTCCAGCGGTATGCCTTCCGCATGGACTGACCTGGTGGCTTATGACATTGGTACCTACCAGTCCGGGAGTGGGTCTGCCCGCCAGCTGATGTACGTGCTGGATCGCACTGGCGATTTGCATGTCCTGGATGTCCTGGCCAACATCGGGGAGAACCGGCAGAGCAACCCAATCATCGAGTTCACCGGGTCGGTGCAGACCGTCGGCAGCTGGGATGTCGTTGACATCCAGGTGCTGGAATTCAACCCGGCGCGTCCGCTGGTGGCTAATGGCTTCACCCAGCAGCGCGACTGGTTCGCGGTCCTGTTCCGCAATCAGGATCCTGGGGATCCCGGTGGCAAGTTACGCATCATGGAATACGTGCCCGGCGGCTTAGGTTTCAGCCTGATTCAGCAGTTTCATGATGGCGGAGGGGCCTCGACACATCCCTACCTGTCGAATGGGGCTGCCGAACCTGTGGCGCTGGATGTCGATGACATCAATGGCGCGATTCACATCACGTTCGACTCCAACGGGATGGCGACGCCCGGTGGAGATATCCTGGTGACCGTGATCGCGCCGCTCTAAGGCGCACACGGTCGCTGACCGCCGCTGGCGTCTCGACCACGCCAGGGGAGTTCGGTCCTTTGTTAGATAGCATTCGCCGTTGGGCGGATGCCGGATCCGGGGAGGTGTGCGCATGGTCGCACGACAGGTGAGCAGCAGTCTGGCGCTTTTGGGGCTGACACTCTTGCTGGGGTGTCAGGGTGGGACGCAACCCGCAGGACTGGCCCCTGACCCAGCTCAGCCCAACGCCGCCGCAGCTCCGGCCCCGGAGGGATCTTTCGGTACAGGGCTGCTCGGTGCAGCACGGCTGACTGTGAATCGACATACCGGCGAGGTGAGTCTGCTGGCTGCCCCGACTGGTGCTGCGGTCGGTGACTTTTTTGCGCTGGATGCGACTCAGTTTTTCACCTCCGATCCGTGTCGCGACTGCATGCGCCTCACCAGTTTTGCTTTTGCCGCTGACGAGCTGGAGCTGGAAGTCACCATCCGGCATCCGTTCCCGAATACCAGCCAGCGTCGGGATCTGGATGTATTCGATCCCCGGGTGATCGTCTTCGCTCCGGCAAAGACAGAGTGGTCGTATGTCGAGTTCGATACGGCCCCAACCTATTTGCGGCCGAATCCGGTCGGCGGCGCTCCTTCTCCCGCCAAACTGTCGGCCAACACCAACTTCCTGCTGAAGAACGACGGGTACACCACCCGCTTTGACGAGCGGGTTGATTTCCTCTATGGCGTCAGTTACCAGGGGACGCTGAATCCGTTCCGTAACTACGCCACGCTGCTGATACCGAACGATGTGCTTTCGGGGCCAAATCCCGAGCGACGCTTCAGTCAGGATCGTGCCCCTGAATCGGAGACGTTCAACATTTACCTGCCGGATGGTGTAGATGTCTTCGAGGCGATCTTCGTGCTCGAAGCCAGCTACGGCCAGTCCGCAACCCGACCGACCCGGATGAGCCCGACGTACTACGTCCCTGCGTTCAATCGCAAAGAGGCGTACGAACTGAAAGCTGCGGTCAGTCCGCCGGTGGCCGGGCTGGAGTATCTGAGTCAGATGGATGTGTCAGTCTCGGTGTTGGACTGGCAGCAGCAGTCGCCATTGGATCTGACCTACCCCAATCCAGCAAATCTGGATGCCGTCCCGGTGTCCAGCAAAGTCCGCGATATCACGATTGTCCTGCCTGGCTGGTCGGCCAATCCGATGACGGTGGTTTCACCGAACAGCGGCGTCGGCACCCCCTCTTCTCCGCTGATCTACTCAGCGGTGCTGGAACGCGACGAAATCTTTCCGCCCCGTCCGGACGCGGTGTTGCCACTGCTGGTCATCGCGACTGATGAGATGCAGGGGCAGGTCATGAGCAACACCAACCCGGCATTCGACTTGGGGACCTCGTACGATGCGGCCGCATACTACATCGAGCGGATCCCGCTCAACGTAGCCCAGACATTCGCCACTGGTCCTTCGGCTCCGGGCATGATGGTTGCGACAACAGGCGCCAGGATTCGGACCGCGCCCTACGCCAACGCAGACGAAGGTGCCGCACAGATTGAGCCGGTCTACATCTCCCCCCTGGACAGCCAGGGGCGAGCGCCGGCCCGGGACCTGCGTTTCCTGGTAGCTCCGCTCACCGGTGATTTCCGACTGATTACCCCGCCAGGCACGCTCGTTCCGCAAAACGTCGTCTACACCACTGGCGAGAAGCCGATCGACGACTATCCCGATACTCCGAACGCCCATCCCAATCCGGGTGCGACCATGCCGGTGACATCACTCGCGGCGCTTCCTAACGGGAACTTCATTACAGGCTTCGGGGATCACAACTTCACTGTCAATCCGATTCGCTTCAGCACAGGACTGACAGACCGGGTGGCGAACAGCGATTTGGTACGTACCTGGCGCACCGGTGGTGCGGGGACCACCCTTGGGCCACGGCTGTCGCAGGGTTGCGGTAGTGCGCCGGGACCGGCGTTTGGGGCGCGGGTGCGTCAGGTCCTCTCGGCACCTGGGATTGTCCTGGGAAGTCGGAGCAATTTGCTGGGTTTCATCTCAGCCGGTCTGAATTCTGAAGACTGCGCTAACTTTGTGCGACTGGATTACTACGGCGCGCCTTACTCATCTGAAAGTGACCGGATCTTCTCAGCTAACCTGAAGACTATCGCGCTTGACCTGTTTGGAGGGGTCGAGACAGAGCCGAACTACCGGCAGTTCCGGGGGGTCGAGCCCCTGGGCTTCAGGAATGCGAATCAGTGGCTTCATGCGGCGTTCTTCGGCAACCGGGTGGTGCTGTTCAATGTGCTGCAGAACTTCAGTCCAGTGACGCGGAGCTCCGTGCCAAATGTGTTAGGCACTCGCAGCACGGGGGTCGAAAACATCGTGGATATGGCCTATGTCCCCTACGACCCGGACTACCCCTTTGCCATTGGCGGTGCTCCCCAGAGTACCGACTGGCTCCTGCTCCTGGTGCGTGGAGGACTTGGCGGCTACCGGCTGCTGGCCCTGGATGCGACGGATACCTCTCTCCCGCTTGTCGCGGACTGGAATGGCGCAACGCCGGGGAGCTGGGGCATGGGGACACCGATCATTACCGACATGGACTTCGACCAGGTGAATCGCATCCTTATCCTGAGCTACGACAGCAATGGCGTGTCAGCCGGTGGCGACATCCTCTCCACCCTGCTGATGACTTTCTGACACCGTCTGCGCACTGTGTCTGCTGCAGTACGAAGACCGGCCCTACTGGGGCCGGTCTTTTGTGTTGCTGCTGTCTGCTCTGGCATATGCCGGAAGTCCGCTACGCCACTTCTTCCGCCACGAGGTGCTTGCGCGCCTCGATGATCTTAATGGCGCGATCCGGCGGCACTTCGTCGTAGTGGCTGAAGTTCAGGTTGAAGAGCCCCTGACCCGCCGTGAGGGAGTTGAGATCCGCCGAATAGGTCGAGACTTCCTCCAGGGGAATTTTCGCCCGGATGATGGAGTTCTTCCCCTTCTGATCAGTCGAGGTGATGCGACCTCGCTTGGAGCTCAGGTCCCCCATGATGTCGCCCATGTACTGGGTGGGGACTTCCACTTCGATGTCGTAGATCGGCTCCAGCAGGATCGGCTGGGCCATCAGCACACCCTTCTTGTACCCGATGGAAGCGGCGATCTTGAAGGCCATTTCGGAGCTGTCGACCGGGTGGTAGCTGCCGTCATAGAGCGAGATCTTCATGTCGACCGCCGGGAACCCGGCGACTGCGCCCCGCTCCATGGCTTCGACAAGCCCCTTCTCCACGGCCGGGATGAAGTTGTTCGGGACCACACCACCGACCACGGCATCGACGAACTCGAAGCCACCGCCCCGGGGGAGAGGCTCCAGGCGAAGCCAGGTGTCGCCGAACTGTCCGCGACCGCCGGACTGCTTCTTGTGGCGTCCCTGGACTTCCGCCCGTCCCTTGATGGTCTCTTTGTACGCAATCTCCGGGCGATGGGTGTCGACCTGCGTGTTGAAGCGCTTGGCCAGACGTCCCAGCATGATGTCGACATGAAGCTGACCCATGCCGGAGACGATGGTCTCGTGGGTTTCCGGGTCGCGATTCCAGTGGAACAGCGGGTCCTCTTCGGCGAGGCGCTGGAGCCCCGAAGAAAGCCGGGTTTCGTCATTCTTGGTCTTCGGTGTGATGGCGAGAAAGACGACCGGGCTGCTGAGCTTCAGGGGCGGGAAGACCACCGGTGCAGCTTCAGTGGCGAGGCTGTCGCCCGTATGCGCTGACTCCAGCTTGCCGATCGCGCCGATTTCACCTGCGGAGAGGGAGTCGACCTGGACGACCTCCTTACCCTTGAGCAGGTAACAGTTGCCTGCCTTGCTCCGCTCGCTCTTGCTGCTGTTGTAGACCTGCATCTCCGGCTTGAAGACGCCGGAAAAGACCCGAATCACCGACAGCTTGCCGATGAACTGATCAATCGAGGTCTTGATCACCAGAGCTGCCGGCAGGCCGTCGGTCTTGCTATCCACCACGGCATCGCCGCCGTTGAGGGTCGCCGCCTGTGGCGGCATATCGGCAGGGCCGGGGAAGATATCGACCAGGCTGTCCAGCAGAGATGCCACCCCGAGGAGGTCTTTGGAAGAGCCACAGAGGACCGGAATCACCTCCCCGCGGCTGATCGCTGCCCGGAGGGCGGCGGTCAGCTGCTCATAGGGAAGATGACCTTCCTCGAGGTACTGATTCATCAGGGCCTCGTCGGAGACCGCGACATTCTCCACCAGCGTGTTGTGGGCTTCCTGCGCGATATCCGCGAGATCTGCCGGGACATCCTGTTCCACGATCTGGCCGCTGGCATCCTTGATGAAGGCCCGCATCTTCAGGAGATTGATGACTCCTTTGAATTCCGCGCCTTCGCCGACCGGGATGCGGAGCGGCGTTATACCGCTGTACATCTCGCTGAGGTCCTTCACCGACTGGTTGAAGTTCGCATTCTCGGCGGCCATTCGGTCGATGAAGAAGGCCCGGGCTTTTCCGAGGTCGCTCGCCCACTCCATCGGCTTCGAGGTTCCCACCATGAAGCCATCGACTGCGCTCAGAACGCCAATGGCGATGTCCACACCCCGCAGGATGGCCGCCGCTTCATGAAAGAAGTCCATCGCCCCGGGGCAGTCCGCCAGAGTAATCCGGTGCCCCCGGTGCTCGATGGGAAAGAAGGCGGTCGACAGCGACTGACGTCGGTCCTTTTCGTCTTCCAGATAGTCGAAGACCGTGTTACCAGCAGCGACATCCCCCATCCGGGAGGACCCTCCCGTGACATGGACCATGGCTTCCGCCAGGGAGGTCTTGCCGCTGCCGGCCTGCCCAATGAGGGCGACATTGCGCAGCTTAGACAGCTCAAACATCGATGCGAAGCTCCTTTGTGGCTGACGATCGCCTCCCAGCGAGTGGGAGGCCCCTTGGCTTAGGTGGCGATCCGCGTGTCGCGCATCGCTCCGGACATCCTGCAATGCTGGCAGGGGAAGCCCCCGGAAACACCGGGGGCCTGACTGGCTCATCTTACGCGGTAACAGCGGTGTTTCTCAACCAGCCGCGGCCACGCCGCCCCCTGCTTTCAGCGATGAACCTACGGGACTTCGCTGTCCGCTTCCTCGATGGCCGCAGCGGGGTCAATCCGTCCTCCCTGCCGCTCCAAGGGCTCTTCGTCGAGCCAGTAGCGCAGGGAGTACGAGGGGTAGAGACTCTTACCTTCGATATTTCGCTCCAGCACCGGGGACCAGGTAAAGGGCGTAATCATGGCATCCATGGTCCCCTCAGGCAGGGCGATGCGCATGGTGCCGGTCAGGCGACCGTTGGCATCACTGACTTCCATGAAGTGCTCCTGAACCACAGTCTCCGCGACTGCAAACTCGAGGACCTCGCCCGTCTTGCTGTCCTTCCGGTATGTCCCATCCGGCATCCGGAAGAGCGTCACATCGCCTGTATCGACGTAGGACGTGACCCGTACTCCGACTTTGAGCGCGCCGGTAGGAATCTGCGGGTTGTCGACTTCCAGGACCAGGTCCAAAGGAGCTGGGGTTAACTCGGGTTCTTCAGGTGTCGGACGGGCCAGTGTTTCAAACGCGGACATGGAAATCCGGATCGGCGCGTACTGAAAGTTGGGGTCGTTGGCGATGCGCCCGGTGATCTCGACCAGGTCCTCGCCCCGCAGGTCCCGCATCAGGATGGTGCCATCCGGGGCCAGGAGGAAGTTCGCCGGGATCCCATAGACGCCATACTCCGTGACGTAGCGACTCTGCCATCGCTGCCAGTCCGTGATGATCGGGAATGTCAGCTGGTAGTCCTCGACCACCTTGGCCAGGCGATCCCGGGTCTGTTCGTTGTCGAGACTGATTGTGATGATCTCGAAGCGCTCGTTCTGATGCTCATTCATCACCTTCACGACGTTTGGCATTTCTTCCATGCAGGGACCGCACCAGGCAGCCCAGAAGTCCACCAGGATGTGCTTGCCCTGCTGGAGGTGAGCGCCGAAGTCAAAAGCTTCACCAGTCCAGGTGTCGCCCTGGAAGGTGGGGAAAGTCATCCCCTCGGTCAGATTGACCCGTTCGGGATTTTCTTCTGCGGAAACTGCGGTTGTCAGCAGCAAGGTGCTGAGCGCGATCAGAAGCCAGGGGTGTCGCATGGGCAGGGGCCCTCCTTGAGCCAGTCGGAAAGAATACGTTACTCCCGGTGACGATTCTCATACTCACTTTTCATTGTCGCAATTTCGAGTTGCGACTCCCGCCAGAGTTCATCTTTGGCGGCCCGGAGCGCCTGATCCAGGCCCACGGTCAGCCCCTCGGTCAGCTGCTCCTCCCAGGTGACAATGTTTGCCACCAGGTCCCGCGCCGGGACGGTCGCAAAACTCTCCTGAAAGGGAAGCTGCATGACCCGGGCCAGGCGTTGCCCCAGAGTCGGCAACTCCAGGGCTGGCGACAGTTCGGGTCCGCGGACCAAGGGGGTGGACATCACTCCTTCCCGCAGCATACTGATGTTGACCGGCTCTACCTCGCTTTTTTTCTCGGTGTAGTACTCGAACAGATTCTTCAGGCGCTTGCCCTGTTCCATCAGCTCAAAGACGATGTTGTACGCCGTGGACTCGAAGATGACCTCGTTCAGGGCCGCCTTTTCGCGTCCGCTGTAGTAGATCATGCTGCCAACCGCTGCAACCCCGGCAGCATCGGCATAGAGGGGTTGCTGCCAGCAGAGATGCCGGGCAAACGGAGAGCGGTCGAGTATTTGTGTCAAGCCTGCAGTGGTCCAGTAGAGCGGATTCAACATCTGCAGGCAGCCGGCGGCTCCCAGAAGTCCTCCCAGGGTATGCAGTCCCAGGCTCAGCCGCGTGAGGAACCCGCCGACCCCATACCCGCGACACCCCCACTCGCTCGCCGCAGCAGCCAGCAGCCCGACCAGTTCTTCTGCGGTCAGTTCGTTCACCAGCCCCAGCCCGACCCGCAGAACCCGTGGTTGCCCGACCAGTGCACTGCCGATTCCAGCAGGCGCAGCGAGCGTCAGGCTGGCATCGGCGCAAAGATCGATTTGTGGTGTCCCGGGAATGCCAGCCCGCTGCCACGCTGCCCTGAGCAGCTCGAAGAGCTGGGGTGCATCGGCGACCCGGAGCCATCTTCCCCGGGGTTGAACCGGACGATCGATCAGGGGAGCCAGCCAGATGCCTGCCAGGAGTGTCGCCGCCAGGGCCCAGAGGACCCGGCTGATCTGAAGTGGCACGAGTGCCTTCCACCAGAGCCAGACGACGCCTCCCAGCAACAGGCCCACGACCAGATGGAAGAGCAGGAGGGCCAGGGTCGCGAGGCCCAACTGTCCCCAGATCGCGGAGTGGTACCTCAAGGGGGGGACACGGGGAACGGGCTGGTCAGACGCCATAAACCGGGAGGATACCCGCTGTGGAAAGCTCGCCGTTACGACAACCTGTCGAGAAAAGCTGGCATCTTTATCCTCAGGAAGGGCTGATCTTGCACGTTCCCTGCTGGTGGTCCCGTGCAACCGGGCACAAGCAGGCTTAATCCGCCCGATAGTAAGGAGGCCCAAAACCCCTTTGTTGCGGGGAGGTTCGGGCATGGGAAGGAGCCGGCATGAGCTACGAAATCGAGGTCCAGGGGCTCACCAAGACCTTTGAGGACCGGGCGGTGGTTGAAGACCTCTCCTTTACGGTGAGTTCTGGCGAGATTGTGGGCTTTCTTGGCCCCAATGGGGCTGGCAAAACCAGCACGATGCGGATGCTGACCTGCTTTTGGCCGCCGACACATGGACGCGCCCTGGTCGGCGGTTTTGATTGCTTCGAGGAGTCGATGGAAGTCCGCAAGCGTGTCGGCTACCTTCCAGAGCATGTGCCGCTGTATACGGACATGTCAGTCATCGAATACCTGCTCTTCGTCGCGAAGGCGAAGGGGGTTGGCGCGAGGTATCAATCCGGCATCGTCGACAGCGTCATCCAGCGGACCGGGCTGGCGGAAGTCCGTCGGCAGCCGATCGCCACCCTTTCCAAGGGGTATCGGCAGCGCGTCGGCCTGGCCCAGGCCCTGGTCAACAACCCGAAAGTCCTGATTCTGGATGAGCCGACCACCGGTCTGGATCCTGGGCAGATTATCGAGATTCGCAATCTCATCAAAGAGCTCTCCCTGGGGCACACGATCATCCTCTCGACCCACATCCTGCCAGAAGTCGAGATGATCTGCGACCGGGTCATCATTATCAACAAAGGCAAGATTGTCGCGACCGATACCGTGACCAATCTGACCCGGGAACTGACGAAGACGCAAATGACATCGCTGGTGGTGGAAGGTCCGGCTGACCAGGTGAAGCTGGCGATTCGGAGTGTCGCCGGAGTACTTGTCACCGAGCAGCACAAGTGGGAGAAGCCGAACCAGGTGCACTTCATTGTCCATGCGAATCTGGCACATGACATTCGGGGTGACCTGGCGAAAGCCATCGTGATGGCTGGCTTCCCGTTGCTGGAAATCACCTCACATCAGATGAGCCTCGAAGACATCTTCCTGGAACTGACCAGCAAGGGGAAGCGCGTGCCGCCCCTGACTGGCCAGCACACGTCAGTCACTTCACCCGGGGCGGGTCCCCGCACCCTGCATTAGCCCAGCACCCAGAATCAGTCACCGGAGGCACGGATGCGCAACGTCGCTACCATCATGGAGAAAGAGCTACGGGGCTACCTCAACAGTCCCATCGCCTACATCTCCGGGTTTGTTTTTCTGCTGGTGCTGGCCTTCGCCTTCTTCCTGTTCCTGCAGGCCAAGCCCATCGACCAGGTGCTCTACAACACGACCATGATCATGGTCTGGGTGTTTCTGTTTGTCGCCCCGGCGCTGACCATGCATCTGTTCGCCGAGGAACGACGCGCCGGCACCATCGAGCTCCTGATGACCTATCCCATTCAGGACTGGGAAGTGGTGCTGGGCAAGTACCTGGCCGCGCTGGCGCTCTTTCTGTCGTACGTGCTGCTGACCGCCATCGTCTATCCCACATTCCTGGTGATCTATGGAAGCCCTGACAAAGGGACGCTGGTCACCAGCTATCTCGGCATCATTTTGATCGGGGCGAGCTACCTCGCACTGGGAGTTCTGGCCAGTGCGCTCACCAAGAGCCAGACCGTGTCGGCCATGATCGGCATCGGGCTGCTCTTCGGGCTCATGCTCTGTTACTACGCCGGGAGTCTGGATCTCTACGGTGTGGGAAAGGTTCTGGCCTATCTGAGTCCAGTGGAACACTTCAGCAACAGCTTCGGCATCGGCGCGGTGAACACCCGCGATGTCGTCTACTTCCTGAGCTTCATTTTCTTCTTCCTCTTCGCCTCCGTCCGGGTGGTGGAGATCAAGCGGTGGCAATAACCCGGTGGCCGTGGTCCCCGAACCCGAGGAGCTGAAAGAGCCCATGAGCGACGCCCCAAACAACGAACTGCGCGCGATTTTCCAGGACGGAAATGCTCCTTCGCTGGAATCCGTGGTCAAGGAGACAAGGCAACGGATGGACCAGGAGGCTGGACGGGATCTCGCCCGCGAGCGGGCGGAACTCTCGCAGAGGCTCCGGACTGGCCGGATCGACCCCGAACATAAGCCCCTGCTGGACCTCGCGGCGGTGGTCGGCTTCGGCTGCCTGCTGCTGGGAGCCGCCTCGATGGCCTTTACCACGGGCGTGCATCCTGCGAGCCTGGGGCTGATGGGGCTGGGAGCCCTGTTGCTGGGTGGCTATGCCGCCATGGACTGGGCACGGGTGCGGCGACTTGTGACCTCCCGCTCGGCGCTCTACAGCGCCAACCTGGCGATTACGCTCTCCATGCTGCTGGCCATTCTGGTGGTCACGAATTTGCTGGCGAACCGGTACTTCCATGTCTTCGACTTCACGGCACAACAGCTGAACTCGTTGTCCCCGCAGTCTGCGCAACTGATGAAGACCCTGAAGGAGTCGGGCCGGGAGATCACGGTTACCGCCTTTTACCCCAAAGATGCCGAGCACCGACAGGCGGTCCGGATTCTCGAGGAGATTTTCAGCCGCTACACCGTCCGCAATCCGCACATCAAATTCAGCATCGTGGATCCCGATGTCAACAAGCTGCTCGCCGAAGAGAAGGGCGTTACCAAAGCCTTCACGATCCTCTTCGAAGCGGGTAACAACGAGACCCGGATCAATTCATTCGATGAGCCCAGTATCACCAGCGCCTTCCTGAAAGTCACCAGTCCGGAATCGAAGGTGGTCTACTTCATCACCGGACACAACGAGTACCGGATCACCAACGATGAGCAGGACGGGCTCGACAGGCTCAACGAGTACCTGGGTCGTGAAAATCTGGTAGTCAAAGAACTGTCGATTCCGAAGGAGAACGGGATCCCTGCTGACGCGGCTGCTGTCGCCCTGATTCGGCCGGCCATCACGCCCCTGCAAAATCAGGAATTCGCAGCCCTGAAGGACTACCTCGACCGGGGCGGCAACCTGATGGTTCTGGTCGAGCCTTTTCAGGCGCCGGAAGTCGTCGCCTGGCTGGAGCCATACGGCATCAAAGTCCGGCAGGACATGGTCATCGATCTGGAGTCGAACTACTTCAACGAAGCCACCACTCCGATCCTGATGCCTGCCGAGGGCGACCATCCCCTCCTCCCGGTGACAGTCATGACCAGTGCGGGCGAGGCAGGGCTGCCGGATGCCCTCGTCACCCCCTCGGCACGGAGCCTGGAACTTGGGTCCGGCAAAGCCACCTGGACTCCGCTCTATGGCACCGGCTCTATCGTGAGCTTCGGCGAAACTCGCCAGAACTCTGATACCCCATCGTTTACTGAGGGCGAAGACATCCCCGGTCCGCTGGTCGTCGTGGCTGCCGGACAGATGCAGGGCACTGAAACGGGGGGCCGTCTGCTCATCGCGGGTGATGCCCAGTGGCTCACCAATGACAACATCTCCCGGGAGTTCAACCGCGACTTCGCGGTCAACAGTCTCGCCTGGCTCGTCGGCTCCGAGCAGCAAATCGCTATCCGCCCCAAAGAGTTCAATACCCAAAAGGCGAACCTGAAGGGGAGTGCGCTGCAGCTGGTCAGCGCGACGATTTTCGGCATTCCGGTGTTGGTCGCCTGCCTGGGAGTCGCCGTCTGGTGGCGTCGACGAACGTGGTAAGTCATCCTGTAGTGTCAGCCCCGGCAGACGCGCAGTCGAAAGGTGGGCCCGCATGAAGCTCAACTACATCAAGGGGTTTGTCCCGCTGCTCATCATCCTGCTTGGAGTCTTCGTCTACGTCTCGCGCCAGGATGGAAAGCAGGGCGACCGGCTGGTCCCCCTCTCAGAGCGTTATCAGGTCACCCCTCCGGCGGTGATAATGGTGGAATTCACCACAGAGCAGGGCACCATGCGAGCAGTGCGGGAAGGAGACGCCTGGCAGATGTCGCAGCCTGGTGACTTCCCCGGAGACACCGACACGATCGAGACCTTCGTGGACGCCCTCCTGGCGCTGCAGCCCGACCGGATTCTCGAGGATTTGCCCCCCGACAAACTCACCGAATTCGGGCTCGATCAGCCTGCGGCCATGATTCAGCTTTCCGACGACAAGCAAGTCCTTCTCAAGCTGGCCCTGGGGAGCACTACTGCTTCGGCTTCTGGCTACTACGCCAAAGTTGAGAAAGACGGCGCGATCCTGACGCTACCGAGTGTGCAACTCAACGAGCAGATCCTGAACAAGGACCCCAATGCTTTCCGGAGCCGCCAGGTGTTCCACATTGACCGCGAAGCACTGGCGCGCATCGAGGTGGAGTCACCGACTCGTGGGACACACTTCACCCTCGAAAAGCAGCCTGATGGCTGGATGATGACCGCGCCGATTGTCCACCGGGCCAAGGAACGCCTCATCGATGCCACCCTGATTCACTTCGAGGATCTCAAAGTTGACCAGTTCCTGCCGACTCGTCGTGAACAGGCGACTGAGCAGTCTGACTATGGCCTCACGGTACCCGATGCCATCATCACCCTGGTGAACGCCGATGGCACCCGGCAGCAGGTCAGTCTCGGGGCACCGGGCGGCGATCTGGGCAAGCTCTACGCCACCTCTTCTGATTTGCCGGAAGTGTTCCTGGCCCAGCAGCACATCGCCGACAAAGTCCGCTGGAGCGAGGCAGACCTGAAGGAAGATCGCCTGGTGGTCTTCGCCAGCGACACCATCGGCAGCGTGGAAGTCCGGCTCCGGGGAGCGGACAACCTGGTATTGAGTCGGCTCGCGGATGGCACCTGGTCGCGCACGATGCCGACGCCGCAGAGCTTTGGTCCGGATGAGATAACTCCGCTGATCAAAGCCCTGGTCGCCCTGGCACCGCAGGAGTATGTGCCGGCCGAAGAGGCTGCCAGCATCGATGAGTCCGACCTCGGCTTCAGTGAGTACACCCTCAAAGTCGAGCTGAAAAAGTCCGATACGTTTAAGTCACAGATGCTGACCATCGGCAAGCTCCACCGGCGGCGCGGATTCTTCACCCGCGACTCCCTTACCCCCGGGATTTATCTCCTCCCGGAAGCCCAGGTACGGGATCTGGAGCGTGAGATTGAGGCGGTCCGCGGGGGGGACGCTCAGAAGGAAGCCCAGCAAGCCTGGAGCGAGGAGCAGAAGAAGCAGGCTGAGGAAAACGCCAAGCAGGCCGCTGCTGAAGAGAAAAAGAACAAAAAGAAGGCGAAGACCGCCGCTTCCAAGAAGAAGTAGGCCGTCGTCGGCGAAATCCTGCCGCTGCAGCCGGACCCCGGTCCGGCTGTTTTTTTGCCCCGGTGGGAACAAACACTATGGAATGGCGTCAGAGTCTCCGAGTCCAGCAAGTCCGCGACTCAGGCTGCCCATATTCGTGATCCGCGAGAGGACATCTCCATGCGCCTTGCCCTCCCCTCCGTAGCCCTGCTGCTCGCCAGTAGCCTGTTGGCCGGATGCCAGATGGCATCCCCTGCTCCGACCGCCAACCCAACCAGCGAACCCACTCTGGCCAGCCTCCCGGCCAGGACGCTGGTGGAGTCGGCTGGCACTGCCCATGAAGCGCTGGGGCTCTACTGGCTCGAGCGGGATGCCACCTCGCCGCTGGATGCGACGTTGACAATGGCGCGTCAGGCGGCAGCGCAGGGTGACCTGTTTGCCCTGTCGGTTCGGCCGTTTATGACCCCGCAGAGTCTGCGGATCATCGGAGCGGCTCCCGCACCAGGGAACGCCACTGACTACGAAGTCCGCTTCACGCATCCGTTCGCTATGCCCGAAGACCTAGAACGCCCTCACTCCGCCACGAAGCGGGTGGACCTGTTCCTCTTCGACGTCCAGACGGTCCTGGTCACTCCGGGGACGGACCTTTTCTTCGGTGGGACGGTCAGAACGAACATCCAGGCTATGCCAGTTGCCGATGGGTACCGGCAGCTCGGTCCGCTGGTCGATCTCGAAACGCTCGGCGTTACCGATGGCACCAATACGTTCCCGTATCAGGTCCTCTCCAACGCCAGCGATTCAGCCCCCAGAGGCAACTACAGCATCTCTCAGGCCTGGAGCAACCACTGGCTCAATCCCACGGGGTACGACGTCGTGCCGCAGGGGGGCACCGCCTTCGCGACACTGCGGGTGAACAATGATCTGGCGGGTCCGGTGGGGGTAGTGGTGGTGGCGAAGTACATGGATCCCCGGCTGGGTGCGACAGCGCAGGAGAAGCGCCAGAACCGGCTGCCGGATCCGGAGAACGCCGCCGCGACCCGGTACTACCTGCCGGAAGCTGCCGGCGACCTCCAAAAGCTGAGCGTCACAGTTGAGGGCGAGGTCCATGAGTCCCGGAGCGTTGACACCGCCACGATCACGGCTCGGATCCTTGACTGGGACCACGCGGCATCGATGGCGGGGAGTTTCCCGGACCCCTCACAACCTACGGCCATCAGCGAACTCTCACAGCCGGCCCAAATTCAGGCGAGCTTCCCCGATCTGCAGGTCGATGGAACCTTCCCCGGCGCGACCGGCGCTTCGTCCGGGTTAATCGATCAGTACATCGACGTCACGATTCCGGTGCAGAACCTCGACCAGACTCTGGTGGTGCCGTCCGATGCTGGACTTGACGTCTGGGGACTCATCCGTGTGCTGGACACCCAGGACCTCAGCGCTCCCGTGCCGGTCTTACTGGATGAATCGCTCAAAACCACGACACCAGTCCCTGGTTTCTTTCCAAGCACCCGCTATCAGGCAGTCCGGGTCCATATCCGAAAGGACAATGCGCCGCAAGTGACGTCGGTCCAGCCACTGACAGGTCGCCCTGGAGCCTCGGTGCAGATCAGTGCGTCAGTCATCAATGGACCAGTCACCAGCTGGGTCTGGAACTTCGGCACTGGTGCGACACCATCCACGTCGGCGCTCTCCTCACCGCTGGTGACGCTGGGTGAGGAAGGGGAACATGCCGGAAGCGTGACGGTGGGGAATGCCCAGGGCGAAACGACGTTCGAGTTTGCCCTGCGCCCCGCGTTGCCGGTCCCGACATTGCCGCCGACACCCTTCAACTACGCCAATCAGCCATTGCCTCGGCACTACACGGACCTGAACTACCCTGCTTTTGGTCCGGTCGCGCAGTCAGACAATACGCCACCAACGAATCCGACCACCGACGCCGGAGCAACGCTTGGTCGGGTGCTGTTCTACGACACCCGGCTTTCGGCGAACAACACGGTTTCCTGTGCCTCGTGCCATCAGCAGGCTAACGGGTTTTCAGATCCCCTGCCCCGCAGCATCGGTTTCAGCGGCGGGCAAACCGGACGCCATTCCATGAGCCTGGCCAATGTGCGGTACTACGACAATGGCCAGATGTTCTGGGACGAACGGGCGGCGACCCTGGAGATCCAGGCGCTGACCCCGATTCAGGATGAAGTCGAAATGGGGATGCCCCTTCCGGCACTGGAAGCGAAGCTCGCACGGGCCAACTTCTACGGTCCCCTCTTCCAGGCGGCGTTCGGTGATCCCACCATCACCAGTGACCGGATCGGTCGAGCGCTCGCGCAGTTCATGCGGAGCATGGTGAGCTACCGCAGTAAGTATGACCAGGCGGTGAGTGCTGGTCCCAACGGGCTGCCTGACTTCCCTGCGGTCTTTAATGAACAGGAGATGCTGGGGCTGGCAGTCTTTCAGGGCTTTCCTGGCATCACCGCACCGAACATGGGCTGCAACACCTGCCATGCGACGGTCGGCATGACCATCGGACAAGCAGGAGCCCCCCCGCCAGGCCCCCCTCCCGGACCCTTCGCAGTCAACAATGGCCTGGATCTGGTCACCGGACCGGACCCGGGAGCGGGCCAGGGTCGCTTCAAGTCCCCTTCGCTGCGGAACATCGCCCGGACCGCACCGTACATGCACGATGGGCGGTTCCCCAACCTGGATGCCGTGGTGACCTTCTATTCTCAGGGTGTCCAGCCGCATCCGAACCTCCATCCGTTGTTGCGGGAAGGGAATCAGCCGGGGAATCCTCCGGAGCGCTTCAATCTGACGCCGCAGGAACGAGCCGGGCTGATCGCGTTCCTCAACACACTGACCGACGACGCCTTCCTGACAGATCCGAAGTTCAGCAGCCCGTTCACGGACTAACGCACCATTCAGCACAGTCCAGCTCACTGGCCCCGGAGATCCTGCTCCGGGGCTTTTCGTTCGCTTTTGCCCGCCCAAACGTACAACCTTCAGGAGAGATTGCGCCTCTGGAGTAGTGGCTGTCGCATGCCGTGCTAACTCTGCCGGTACAATCAGTCTGACTGCCCCGACCACTTGGGTGCCACCTCACTCCTGTGGTTGTAGGTCGGACATCGCACCACCCGCAAGGAGGCTTCTATGCCCCGATTCCCCTTCCTCAGTCTGTTGCTGCTGCTGCTGGTCGCTGCCTGGCCTGCTGCGCTTCCGGCGCGAGCCGAGACCGCCACCATGCCTGTCAGCGCACTCCAGGTGGGGATGAAAGGGGTGGGCAAGACGGTCATTCTGGGGACGACGATTCAGGACTTCGATATTGAGATTATCGGCATCCTGGAACGTGGCGGCTTCAATGGAGGCCCCATGATCCTGGTTCGGGGATCCGGACCGGTGCTGGATGCCACCGGGGGCTTCGCCGGGGGCTACTCCGGGAGCCCGGTGTACATCGACGGCAAGATGTTTGGGGCCATCAGCGCGGCGTGGTACTTCGCGGATCACAGCATTGCTGGGGTGACTCCCATTGAGGAAATGTTCAAGAACTTTGGTTACCCGCAGGACAATACCGGCGCGGTTAGCGGCGACCCGACCCCGCTGAGCTCGCCCCTCGCGTTAGAAGGGACGTCCCTGACCCATCTGGAGCTGGCTTCCCTGACACCTTCCCCGGAAGAAGTCGCGACCCGGGCAGAGGCTGGCATCCTGACCCTCACGCCCTGCAAGACGCCACTCTTTGTCAATGGGCTAAATCCCGCCCTTATTGAACGGGTGAAAGAAGAACTCGGTCCGAGGCTCCCCTACATTGAAATCATGCCGGGACTCGGCCCTACGGGGGCCGGATTTGCCAGCACCGGCGGCGGCTCCACACGTCTGGATCTCTTCTCCGGGTTGCAGCCAGGGGCGGCGGTCGGAGCACAACTGGTGGCGGGGGACATCGACATGACCGCCATCGGTACCCTCACCTACATAGATCAAAACAAGGTCCTCGCTTTTGGCCATCCGTTCCTGCAGGTCGGAGCGGTGGAACTCCCCCTGACCAAAGCCCGCATTGTGCACACGATGAAGTCCATCCAGCGTTCCTTCAAGATGGGCGAATCCATGAGTCTGGTGGGAACCATTGATCAGGACCGGGCTGCCGGCATTTCCGGCGTGCTCGGAAAGTCACCCCGCATGATCCCGTTCCACCTGACGATCCGCGACACGGATCTGGGGCGGGTGCGACGGTACAACTACAGTGTCGTGGACTACGAAGCGATCCTCCCTTTCCTCGGACTGCTGCCTCCCATGCAGGGATTGTCCGAAGTAATGGATCGCCAGGGTCCAGCCACGATCCGGAGTCACTTCCGGATCCTCACCGACAAACTCCCGCCGATTGAACGGACCAATCTCTTTTATGACCAGTTCAGTGGTGTCGGCTTCATGGAGCTGGTCCAGGGGCTGTACATCCTGACGACACAGAACATCTTCGAAGATGTCGAAGTCCAGGAAGTCGTGATTGAAGTCGAGGTCACCCAGAATCGACAGACCAGCGACATCATCAAGGCCGAGATCGTGGGCGAGTCCGACCATCAGAAGCCGGACCTGACACAGCCCCAGGGAAGCACGGGTCCGGACACGACCATGCCGGAACACCCCGGATCGCCCGAGCCACAACCGCTGCAGCAGATGGCCTCCATAGAGGCGTACGAAGTCCCCTCACTGGAGAGCTACACGATGGCAGGCGAACCTGTCAAAGTGCGTCCGGGTCAGCAGGTCACTGTTGAAGTGCACCTGAAGCCTTATCGGGAAGCCGAACGCCGGGAGCGACTGACGCTGACCATTCCCAAAGACCTGCCAGTGGGCCAAACGACAATCGAGGTCCGCGGCGGCGGACGCTTGCCGAGCATCTTCCAGCTCGCGACTGATGGCCAGGGCATGCCGGCTTTCATGGGCAATCGTGCGCAATCGACACCGCCCAAGCCACCGGAGTCCTTGCAGGACCTCATCAACGAGTTCCTCAAGGGCGACATGATGAACGAGCTCGTGATCGAACTCTATCGGCCTGGTGGTGGCGGGCAGTCGTTGCTGGGGGAAGAGCCCTCCAGTACTCCAAAGAGCAAGAAAGCCACTCCCGCCGGGGTACGGGATGTCGATGCCGACAGCCCCGACCAGCCCGACGAGGAGCCCATCAAGACGGTGCAGAAGACCGACCGGGTGATCTTTGGGTCGGTCATGCTCCCCGTGGAGATCGTCGGCCTGGAGAGCGGCAAGCCTGCGGAGAAGCAAACCGACGCGGACCAGCCCAAGGAGGCAGAGCAGCCTCAGGAGGAGGGTTCCTCACGCAACATCCGGAATCGCCGTAACCGTGGTGGCCGGTAGCGAAGGAAAAGCGGCCTATGATGCGCGTTATGCGCCCTTCCATCTTCGCCCTGCTCACCACGAGTCTGCTGCTCGGTGGGACTCTGGCCTGCAAGAAACAGAGCGAGGTGCCCTCCATCAAAGTGCGGGGGTATTCGGAAGGATCGGGACTGGCCTCCGGAGGCGCATCAGGCGAACTCAAGCGGTCGGAGATGACCACCGATGCTGACGGGCGCCGATTCGAAGACCTCGAGTTCATGTCGGATGGGGTCACCATTCGCGGACAGCTGGTCCTGCCTCAACGGCTGGATCCCGCTCCGACTGTTGTGCTGGTTCACATGCTCGGACGGGACCGCTCTACCTGGAAGCAGTTCCAGTTGCTGCTCGCCGATGAAGGGATCGGGTCGCTGGCGATTGATCTGCGGGGGCACGGCAGCAGCGAGGGCGGCCCCGCTGGCTACGAGAAGTTTTCTCCAAAGGAGTGGCAGGGAGTCGTCTCCGATGTCCGGAACGCGGTCCATGTTCTGGAGGAGTACCCCGACCGGATCAACGTGGAGCGACTCGGGATCATTGGTGCCAGCATCGGCGCTAATGCCGCCATTGCGCTGGGGACAGAGCTGGAAAAGCTCCCGATCGTCGCGCTCTCGGCAGGCAAGGACTACAAGGGGATCCTGACGACTGAGCCCTTGGCTAAGCTCCGTCAGCGGGTCTTCCTCGCGGCGGAGACCGGCGATGCCCCGGCAGCAGACCTGCTGAACTGGGCGCAGGATGCGATCCCGGAAGCGACTTTCTTCGAGGAAGAGGGAGCCAATCATGGCACGAACATGCTGCCCAACGGCTCCCTGGAGGCGCAAATCCTCGCGTTCCTGCGGGAGCGCTGGAAACTCCGCCCCGATGACCCGGGAGGTCCGATTCCCGATGGTCTGCCAGAAGACACCTCCCTGATGGATGACATGACTACCGATGACACTCCTGAGGAACCGCCGGTCTTCGAGGAGTTTGAGCCGGTGGAAGATCTATCGGGGGATGACACCGACGATGGCTCAGACGACACTGGCGGTGGCTCATCGGGGGACGATGAAAGCACTGACTCCCCGGACTGGGAGTAGCCAGAGCTGATGCTGCGTGCCATCCCGGTCCCACAGCAGACCATCGGGGGCGATGTACAGGTCGCGGGTGTTGGAGTCTTCACTGGCCAGCCCTGCGAGGTGACGCTTGCCCCTGCGCCCCCGGATCATGGACTCATCTTTCATGCGCGTCAGGCTGATGGGACCGACGCAGTTATTCCGGTCTCACCAGCAGCCCTCCATTCCAATCCGAATCGCACGACTCTCTGTCCGCCGGGCGAGCCGTCACGCGGAGTCACGATGGTCGAACATGTCCTCTCAGCGCTGCATGGGCTGGGAATCGACAACGCCGTGATTGCGGTGTCCGGACACGAATGCCCCCTGGGCGATGGATCCGCCCGGGACTATCTGGCTGGGATCGCCGCCGTAGGAGTAGTCGCCCAGGACACCCAGCGACAGGTCCTCTGCCCGGTGGAATCGATGACGTTCGGGTCGGGGGATACCACCCTCACCCTGGCACCTCCCACGCAGGACATGCTCACGATCGACTACACCCTCGCCTATGACCATCCCCTCATTGGGCAACGGCACGTGCAATACCAACTGACGCCAGCCCTTTACCGGGACCGGATTGGTATCTCCCGGACCTTTATCCCGATCGCTGAGGTCGAGCAACTCATCGCGGCGGGTGTGCTGCGATCCACCGAGTCCGATTGCCTCGTGGTCTGGCCCGACCACACGAATCATCCCCTCCATCATCCGGAGGAATTCGCGGATCACAAAGTCCTCGATTTGATCGGCGATTTGCGGCTCTGCGGCTATCCAGTCTGGGCGCATGTGACCGGGGTCCGGAGCGGCCATGGTCTCAACCAGGAAGCGGCCCGGTGGCTGGCAGCTCAGGTCCGCTAGCGCTGTAGCAACTCCTCACAGCACGCCAGGACGCATTCCTGTAGAGCAGGGAGACTGTAGCCCCCCTCCAGTACCAGTACGACCGGGAGGTCCTGATCGCTGTCACCTTCCTGTCGGAGTGTCAGGAGGCGACGGAGCATCTGTCGGTAGCAGTCGGTCGAGAGTTCCCAGCCGCCAATGGGGTCCCACTGGTGCCCATCAAATCCCGCAGATATCATGAGCAAATCTGGACAAAAATTGAAAATTGAGTCCATGATTTGCCGCTCAAACATTAACAGAAAGTCTTCGTCGCAGGTGCCAGCAGGGAGTGGAACGTTGAGGGTCGTTCCCTGAGCTGCTCCCTCGCCTGTTTCAGACACTGCGCCGGTTCCGGGGTATTGCGGCCATTGATGGGTCGAGCAATAAAGAACATCGGGGTCATTCCAGAAGGCTCGCTGGGTCCCATTGCCATGATGGACATCCCAGTCAAATATCGCGACCCGGTCACAGCCCAGGGTTCGGGCATGTCGCGCCGCCACCGCCACGCTGTTGATGAGGCAAAAGCCCATCGGAGTCTGGAACTCCGCGTGATGCCCGGGAGGTCGGACCAGGGCCCAGGCCCGACGCGCCCCTGTCGGCTGCGACAGGGCTGCTTCGACGGCTTCGCAGGCTGCCGAGGCAGCCATGAGGGCCAGATCCGCGCTGTCACGACACACGACCGTGTCAGGGTCCAGCCGGAGCAGCGCTCCGGGTTCGAGTTGCTGGCACAGCGTTTGGAGCCCCTCGATGTACACCGGCGGGTGGATGTCGGCAGCGATGGGGCGTCCGCCTGCGGGTTCCCGCAGGTCGAGCTGATCGCGGAATGGCGCGGCTTTGATGGCGTCGAGGATGGCCCTCAGTCGGGCGGGTGACTCCGGGTGCCCCGGGCCGGTGTCATGTAACAGAAATCGTCGACTGGTTACGATAGGCAGCATCGTCAGCCAGGACCGCCCGCAGCACGCTGCTGGCGACGTTCGTGATACCAGCCCTCGAGGAGAAGATCGAGCTTCTTGCTGAGCAGCTGCCGGAAGCCGCCGTGATCAATCCCTTTGAGGATGACCTCGATGGAACTGAAGGGAATTTCAAGGATGTCGTCGTACCCTTCCTGACGCCCCATGACCTGCAGGGCGGCATGTTCCCTGGGAGTCCCGAGGGCGATCAGTACCGGCGCATCTTTGCCGGTGCTAAGTCTCTGCCTGACATGGCGTATGCCCGGGAGTCCAAGTCCGGGATGGACAAACACCGCCCGGGGGGCGAGTCGCCGGACTTCCGCCAGGGCAGCTGTCGGTCGAGTGACACGGTGGAAGGTCACGCGATGTTTGTAATGGCTAAGCCCCTGGAGGGCGGCCCCGAGAAAGGGGTCATCCCCCAGGAACACCACCTGCGTATCCCCACTGATGACCTGTTGTCCGGGGAACAACAGGCGCAGGGCGTCCGCTTCATCCTCGGCCACCGGCAGCCCGGCACCGTACTTTACGACCGATGGCTGATTGCCGGGAGTCAGCCCGATGATGCAGAGTCGTCCGCCGGCCCGCTCCGCGGCGGTCACGGCAGAACTTAGTCCGCGACAGAAGACCTGATCGACATGGGGGACTCCGCCGAGATGGATCGCGAGATGTGTCTGTCCCGCAGCGATGGCAGTCTCGACTTCCTTCTTCAGGGGCATGACGGCCATGCCGTTGCCGACCCCAGCGCAGTCGATGATCAGCACGGCCCCGACCTGTCGCTGCCGCAGATTCATGTGAGGTTGTCGCCAGTGATATGGAGGCTGAGGGGCTGGACGCTGACGCCGTAGCCCTGCCCCATGAGTCCTGCCAGGACGATGCCCTGGAAGTCAGCGGGTTCAAGGCTGGCGCCTCCCACCAGGACACCATCACAGGATTCGAGGGCCGTGAAGGTCCCGACATTGGAGGGCGTCACGCTCCCCCCATAGAGGAGCGCCATCCGCTCCGCTGCCGCTTCTCCGAAATGCGCGATCAGCCAGCTCAACACAATCTGCAGGGCTTCGTCGGCCAGCGTCGCGGTCGCTGCTTTGCCCGAGCCAATCGCCCAGACTGGCTCATAGGCCACAACCAGTGGTGGCAGGTCGGGATCGCCCTGCCGGCTCTCCAGCACAGCGGCGGTCAAATGCCCCAGCGCACCTGCCAGCTGACGGGTAAGTACATCGACTGTCTCTCCGGCATCGCGATCTTCCAGGGTTTCGCCGATACATACGATGGGCATGAGCCCGCAGAGGAAGGCCTGCTGGACCATGTCGCCAATCTGGGAATCGGTTTCATGGTGATGTCGTCGACGCTCCGAGTGCCCGATGATGACCGCCTGCGCTCCCACGCTCCAGAGTGCGACGCCGCTGATATCGCCGGTGAACGCTCCCTTAAAGCTGGAATGCAACGTCTGGCCACCCAACCGGAGGGTGGTCTCGTGCCAGCGCTGCAACTCGGCATAGAGGGGATAGATCAGCGGTGCCGGGGGGCAGAGTACGATGGCGCAGGAATCAGGCAGACCTGCCAGGGGATGCTGGTGCCACCAGGAGAGCCAGGCATCCGCCGTTTCGAGGCTGTGGAACATCTTCCAGTTGGCGACGTAGACCGGCGTACGCATAGCGGCAAGGATACTCCTCCCGACGCTCAGCCGTCCTTACCGCAGGGGGACATGCTCCATGACCGGTCGCACCTGCGTGATCGGGACGGCGGCGGGGCGCGTGAGGTAATGCCAGGTCCCCTCCCCGACAAGTCGCTTCAGGATGCTGGAGCGGTAGGTGCGCCGGATCCCGAATCCCAGACTCTGATGCAGAAGGAGGGGTCCGGGCTGCCCTGCCGGGAGCCAGGTCATGGTTTGGGGCAGCCCTTCATACATGGTGAGTTCGATGGCCCGGTTCAGCAGGGCTCGTCCGATGCCATGACGCTGCATCGCCGGATGGACTGCGATGTAGTTGAGATAGAGGCCATTCTCTGCTGGACGGGAGAGGAAGGGATTCAGGGTCATGGTGGCCCAGAGCGCCTGGGTAAAGCCGAGATGTCCGCCCAGGAGAGCCAGTAATCGCAGAGCTTCGATACCGGGAGCCCGGACACTGCCGACCTGCATAATGCCCACGACATCCTGATCCAGCACTGCTACCCAGAAAAGCTCTTCTGGCAAAGGTTCAGAGGCTACCCGCAGGAGGGCATCCCTGGCCTGGGTCGCCTGGAATCCAAAAGCCCGTTGACAGAGGTCCGGAAACGCGGCGAGCAGGACATCGACATACCCTGCCCGGTCTGATGGGAGCGCGGTCCGTATGATGAGACGCGCCGACATGCCCATCTCCATGATGGGGAAAATCAGCGGCTCTCGCGAACCTGTCCGGCATTTGGACTGTTCTAAAAGCAGGGGTACTCCGCCCTCCGCCCAGAAGCTGGCTGATGCCGAGTATCCTAGCGCGAGTCCCCCGGGAGGGGATGGCAGCTCACCGGTCCGACCAGACGTCGTAACTGGGCAGGCATCCGTTCAAGAGAGAGCAAGGGACAGAGGAGCAGAGGATGAACCGTTGGCTCATCGGCCTCGTGGTCGTTGGCATTGCCGTGGGAGTCTGGCGCTGGCAGGCGGCACGTTCGGCCCCGGACACCCTGACGTACTGGCAGCCACTGACCGTAGACCTGGGCCGACTCAAGGAAGCGATCCCCTGCGATGGCACGCTGGAGCCCCAAAGCCGGGCCGAGATAAAAAGTCGCGTGGCTGGTGAGATTGTCAGTCTCAATGTCCAGGAGGGCGAGGTTGTTCAGGCCGGGACTGTCATCGCGCAGCTCGACACGGAACAGCTTGTCCAGCAGGTACGACAGGCGGAGGCCAACCTCCAGGCGTCACGGGCACAACTGAGTTTAGCGGAGCGAGGGTATTCCCCCTCGGAGCGGGTGAATCGCGAACAGCAGGCCATTGATGCCCAGCTGAATCTGGACCAGGCGCAGCGGGAGTTGGATCGGGTCACCGGACTGCACGCCCAGGGCTTCGCCAGTGAGGCGGAAGTCGACAACGCCCGCACGCGACGTGATCTGGCGCAAGGGGATCTGGAAGTTGCCCAACAGCTCCTAAAGACACTGCAAGCTGGCGGCGAGAAAGAAGACCGGGAAGTCGCCCGGGCGTCGGTGATCCGCAACACCGCCATCCTGGAGACCGCGAGGGAAGAGTTGGCAAATGCCACGATCAAAGCGCCTGTCAGCGGCACGATCCTGAGCCTGCCGGTGGAAGTCGGCAACACGGTCTCCTCGGGCATCACTGCGAACAGCGGGGGAACCGTTATCGCGACCATCGGCAACATGGAGACATTGCGGCTGGAGGGGACGGTGGATGAATCCGACATCGGACGTGTCCGCCCCGGACTGGTTTGTGAGATCACTACCGATGCCTATCCGAATCTGCTGTTCAAAGGACGGGTCGTCAGCATTGCGCCACAGGCCACGGTGGCGCAAAACGTTTCCACGTTCCGGGTCAAGATTGAAGTCGACATCGACAATCCTACGGTCCAGCGGAGCGGCGGGCGCTCAGCCTTCCGGGGCACGTTCGCAGGGGCACGCGGCGGCGGTGGTGGGCGTCCGGGAGGCGAGGCGCGGGCGATGGCCCGGGCGGCCAGTGGCGGGGGACCGGGACGTCCAGGCAGCAGTGGCAAGACAAGCGGTCCTGCCGGTGGCGCTGCCAATCCCAACATCCCGAGTGATGCCCCCGTCCAGGATGTCCCGGCTCCAACGCTGCGCGCCGGGATGACCGCAACCGCTGAAATCATCCTGACGGCGTACGACGAAGCGCCGGTAGTGCCGCTGAAGTTCGTGCTGTTTGATGAGGATCAGAAGGCGTACGTCCTCAAATGGCCCGAGGGAGCACCCCTCCCCACGCCTCCCGGCAAAGAGTCGGAAGACGAGAATCCAACCGCACAGAAGTACGAACCGGAGAAAATCTTCGTGGAAATCGGCTACACCGATGGCGTGTCCTACGCCCTGGCGAGCGGCGTGAAGCCCGGAGATGTCCTGGTCACAGAAGCCGAGATTGAGATGGAAACCAAGTGGGGCGCGTTCGGGATGCGTCAGGTCCCAAAGAAGTCGTGAGCACCCATGCCAGTGGTTCAGTGGCTCAGATGCGCTCTTAGCTAACGCCTTTAGCCGCCCGCAAGGGCGGCTTTGACGTCGGCCTCAGTTGGGCGGGCGGCCGGCAAATCGTCCCAGAGCCGATCCAGATTGTAGTGCCGACGCTGCTCCGGTGACTGGATATTGACCAGGAAGTCGCGATAGTCCATCAGCACCCATCCCGACTCCCCAGACCCCTCCTGCGACAACAAATGCGCCCCCGACACTTTGTGGAGGTCTTCCCTGACTGTTCGGGCGAGCACATCGCTCTGAACCGACGACAGTCCCGTGCACAGCACTGCCCAGCTGTAGAAGGGGGTTAGAGATGTCGTCTCGTAGATGGTGATGTCCTGTCCCTGCTTCTCAAACAGCGACAACAGGGCTGAGAGGAGGCTGACCGGAAGCGAGTCCAGTTCCAGCACTACTACGGCTTCCGCTGCTTCCAGCTCCCGGGTCTCGCTCTGCGCCAGGGTGTCGGCAATTGTGACGGGCTGTCGCTCTTCGCCTGCGGTCGATTCAGAAGGGTTCACAGCGGTGATTTGTCCTTTAGGTCATCCGGGACCGGCGGTCCGACCGGATTCAGTGGCTCGTTGCTAAAGAAGCGGCTTAGCAGCTCCCGGGTCTCATCATAGCGCGGGACCAGAACGGAAGCGCCGTGATACATGATGCCGTAGGAAGGCAGAGTCGCGAACTCGATGTCGCTCTTGTTCAGGCGGGCGATGAAAAGACTCAGGGCACGCAACTGGTCGTAGGAGAGTTCATCACTCGTGGTAAATGCGGCCTTGACTGCCGGAAGGAGCACCGGCAGCCGTCCCACCAGGCTGAAGTTCAGCTTTTGCTGCTTCAGTTCATTGATGAGCTGTTGCTGACGGCGAATCCGGCCAAAGTCACCTTCGGCATCATGGCGAAACCGGGCGTACTCCAATGCCTGCTTGCCGTCCATGTGCTGCGGACCAGGCTCAAAATCGATGTTGAGTCCGCCTGCACGATCGGTGTATTTCATCCGCTTGGGGACATTGACATCGACCCCTCCGAGGGAATCGATGATGGCCTGAAAGCCGTCGTAATTCACCGACACTACATTGTCCACAGGCACCGTCAGGAACTTCTCGACCGTATCCTGCAGCGCGGTGATGTCGCTCTTGATGGCTGCCGCTTCGTTGATGCGCCCCCAGCGCTTGCCGTAGTTGACGATGGTGTCGCGGGGAATGGAGAGAATCTTCACCCGCTCGTAATTGAAGTCGAGCAGGCAGACCATGATCGTATCGGTCAGGCCCGTGTACTTGTCCTTGTCATCGGTGGTTTCACCGGTCAGGACAAAGACCAGCTGACCCCGGCCACCGAAGGCGGCATGAGGCGGGTCGGGCGCGACATAGATCTCTTCGCCAAAGAATCCCCGGACTTTGCCATCGGGACTGTCCGACTGGGTGGCGAACCGGATCTGGAGTAATTCCCGATAGCCCGTCGCCGCGCCCCAGGTCAGGAGCGTGGTGCAGCAGAGGGCAATCGCTGCCGCCGAATAGAACCAGCGCTGCTCCCGGCTCCAGAAACCGGCGAGGTCCAGCGCAGAGAGTCGTCGACGCGGTGGGGTTACGGCATCCAGGGCACTCTCTTCAGACGGCGTACTGCCGACTTCCAGAGGGAGCGGCAGTTGTACTGCTCCCGGAACGGGCTGCTCCCCGCCTGACGGAGCCTCACTCGAAACATAGGAGAGGGTCTCGAAATCGAAGCTGATTCCTGAGCTCTCTGTCGTGGGCGAGCCCTGCGGACCCGTGGTGCTCATCCGTGCTGGCCCCCACACACCAGGCTGTTCCAGGCTTCGACCGACCAGGGATGGATCGGCAGTCCCCGCTCCAGGACGTATTCGAGTGTATGCGCCAGCACGGCCTGGTAGCCCCCATCCAGATCTTCCAGCACCAATGCCCGGAGCTGCGTGACTCCCGGGAACTCCCGGAGCGGCTCGACCGTATCGGCACAATAGAGGAGCCGGTCGAGCGTGGACATGACAGGTCCGGCGGTAGTGTGGTGGCTCACGGCGTGGAGTAATGCAGCATCAGCGATACCAAAGTCCCGCTGTGCCAGAAAGGCGGACGTACGCTGATGCAGGATCCAGGGCTGTGCCAGCTCCACCTGATTCACCCCAATCCCGGCTTCCTGGGCTAGTCGCAGCTGTTCTTCGGGTGGTACATGCTTGGAGAGATCGTGGCACAGAGCCGCGAGTTCGACCACATCGGGGTCGAGGCCGAGGGATTGCACCGCATTGACCTGCAGGGCGAAGTCCCTGACGCTCAGGATGTGCGCCAGCCGACTCTCCCGGACCCGTCGGGGGAGGTCGGCTTCGACCTGGGCGATGAGCGCCCGGGTATCCGTGGTCAACGGCCGTACCATCGCTGTCGTCGTCGTGTCCTTGTCCCGCCAAGTCCGGCAGGTGGGGTCATCTTACGTTACCCTGCATGGTATGAGGGACCTGCCGCCGCCGACTGAGCCTCCTTTAGCAGCGCCGCGCCGGATTGCCCTGCTCTCCCTGGGGACGTCACAGCGAAACCAGACCTTTGAGACCATCGTTCTGGGCCAGCGGTTTGTTTTAGAGCGGATTGGGACCGATGGCGACCGGAACCGCCTGCTGTCGCTGATCCAGGAACTAGATGGTCAGGTCGCCGCCATCGGGCTGGAAGACATCGATGCGTTTTATCTCGCCGGGAATCGGGTCTACACCCATCGGGATGCCATTCGATTCGTGGAAGCTGCCCGGAAAACGCCAGTGGTAGATGGGTTTGGACTGAAACATACGCTGGAGCGCTGGGCGGTCACCTTCGTGCACAACAGTGCCCCGGACCTTCTGGATGGGAAACGCGCGTTCGTCCTGAATGGTGTGGACCGCTATGGCATCGCCCAGGTCCTGCAGGAATTCACCCGGCAGGTGGTCTACGGCGATCTGCTTTTCACCACAAAACTCGACCTGCCACTCCGGTCCCTCAAGGCGCTGGAATCTTATGCGCGCCTGATGTTCCCCCTGGTCTGCAATCTCCCCCTGGACCTGCTGCATCCCACCGGGAGCCGGTCCGCCACCCGTCGACCCCGTCACGCCCGGTGGTTTTCCTGGGCGGACATCATCGTGGGGGACTTCTCCCAGATTCGTCGTTATGCCCCATCGGACCTGTCCGGGAAGACGATCCTGACCAACACCCTATCGGTGGAGGAAGAAGCCGACCTCAAAGCCCGGGGAGCCATGATGGTGGTGACCACCACGCCTGACATGGGTGGGTACTCCCTGGGAACCCATGCGCTGGAAGCGATTTTTGTCGCCCTGCTGCAGGACCAGGGGTATGTCTGGGATCCCCGGAAAGCGGCCCGGCGGGATTTCCGGGATGAGTATCTGAATCTGATTCTGGAGAGCGGCATTGAGCCCCGGATGCTGGAGCTGAATCCGCCCAAAACCAAAAAGAAACCGACGTTCGTCTTTGTCATTCACCCCCTGCGGGTCTCGGATGCGTTTCAGGTCAAGGCCTTCGCCTGGCTGCGCAATCTGCCGCCGAACCTGCTGGAGATGCTGCTGGCCAATGTCCCTCCGATGTTCATTTCGAAGGCGAAGGGGATCGTGGATGCCGACGGGAATGAGATCGATGGGTACTTCTATGCGCTGGTGATGACGCCAAAAATGATGCTCGCCGCCGACCCCGAAGAGGTGTACAAGGGTCTTGTCCGGATTGCCGAAATGGCGCAGCGGCGGGGAGCCAAAGTGATGGGACTCGGTGCGTTCACCAGTGTGGTTGGCGATGCCGGGGTCTCTGTGGCCAAACGGTCGCCGATTCCGGTCACCAGTGGCAACTCCCTGACCATCTGGGCTTGTGTGGAGTCAGCCCGTCAGGCGACTCAAAAGATGGGCAAGCCCCTTAGCTCGTGCCGGGCCATGGTGGTCGGAGCGACCGGCTCCATTGGGAAGGCCGTGACGAAGGTCCTGGCTGAGGAGGTCGCCGAGCTATACGTGGTCTCCAAGCGGCCCGAAAAAGTCCTGGATTTCGTCAAGCAATTGCAGCAGCAGGGCGTCAAGGCTGAAGGAGGAACCTCTGTGGACCCCTTCATTGGTCGCTGCGACCTGATTGTCGCCACCACGACCGACCCGGATGGGGTGATCGATGTGATGAAACTGAAGCCGGGCTGTGTGGTGGTGGATGTCGCACGACCGCCCGATGTCAGTCCTGAAGAGGCCGGAAAACGCAACGACATACTGGTGATTGAGTCCGGGGAGATCCGGTGTCCTGGGAACCCCGACTGGGGAGTCAATCTGGGACTTCCAAAGGGGATCGCGTTCGCCTGTCTCACGGAAACCATGGTCCTGACATTCGAGAAGCGCTGGGAGAGCTATACGGTGGGACGCGACATCGATGTGGCCAAGGTCCAGGAAATCGGTGAGTTGGCCCAGCGACGCGGGTTTGTCCTGAGTGGCATCTATAGCTTTGGTGAACCGGTAAGCGATGAGGAAATCCAGCTCATCCGCGCCCGGGCAGAAGCGAATTTGCACCGGGCTGCCGCGGCTTCAGAAGCGGCAACGAACGCCGTGTAACGCAGACGTCACACACGCTGTCGCGGATGCTGTGTACCATCGCGTCCATGCGCGCTCTTCTGCTCCTCGGTCTCCTCATCGCCACCAGTCTGAGCCTGCCATCCCCGGCCTCAGCACAGGGATGGGGCACCCTGGGACTGGAAGAAGAGTCAAAGGATGCTCCTGCGAAGCCCGAACCCCGGGATGTCCTGCGGTTGGACCCACATCGGGTGGCCTCTCCTCAAGCGTTACTGGAAGCGCTCTGGCGCGTTGACTGGTGGATCACCAATTCCGCGCGACTCTTCACGCCCGATCAGGCCCGGGCTGAAATCCTCGAGGTCCATCTGGACCTCCTGGAGGACTGGCTGACCGGGCTCGATACCAGCCTGCTGCGCCAGGAAGTCCGGGAGACGCATTTTGATCCGGCGATCACCTTTACCGAGCGGGTGTTTCTGACCTGGGACATCGTGCCCGACAACGCCATCCTCTGGCAGCAGACCCGGGATCAGGCACTCGACGACCTCCGTCTGCAACGCCCGGCCCAGGCCCTGGCGCGGTACCGCAATTTTCGGGAAGCACACATTATTGGCGCGAACCCGGATCAGGTGCTGTTGTTTCTGCGACACATGGGAGCGGCCCGAGTACGGGCGGGCGGTCCCGCCTGGCGTCAGGAGTGCCTCGCGCTCTATCGACAGGAAGTCGCGGCCCTGCTCGGCGAGTACCCCCAGTTCCAGGGGATGAGCGAGTATGGGATGCGGTCCGGCATCCTGGAAACGCTGTATGAAGCCCCGACAATTCGGCACCGCGTCTGGCGGATCCGGGCGCTGCTGGACCTCCTGACCGCCAGCGGTTCGGAGGGATACCAGACCCTGCTCGACTACCAGGCAATGGAGGGCGAGGCGGCTTTTCTCCCCTACCCTGAAAAAGTTGCACTGGATGGCGGGGGGCTGGGATTGCCGCTGCTCCGGGAGTTGCTCGATGATCCGACCCTGCCGCCACATCGACGGAAAGGTCTCCTCGCAGTCGCTCTGGAACATGCCCAGCAGCCGGTGAGCAACAGCCTGACCCTCCCCCGGGACCTCCTCAAAGGGAAAGTCACTCTCTACCCCTATAGCCAGGATGACCGGGCATGGCTGGAAGCCGCGTTCCGCGATTTCCTGCTGGCCGGCGACATCGTCGGAGGCACGCTGGACCCGGTTTTCGTTGGCGACAGCGGACCCAAGCTCCCGACCTCGCTGCGGCAGGCCGCGACGCTGTTGCTGGAGCTTGCTGATCCATTGGCGGAAGTCGACCGCCTGCTCGAATCTGGCGATCCTTCCGCACAGGCAGTTGCGCTGGCCACGCTTTCGCTGGCGCTGGAAGAAGGGAGCAGCTTCGCGCCGGATGAATGGCTGGGGACCGAAGAGGCCTACAACGAAGTGGTTACGCCCTTCCTGGAAGCGGGTGCGGTCCCGGAATTGCGGGACCTGGCGCTCCTCGTTCTGACTCAGCTGGCGCAGAGTCCGATGCCGCTGCAGGGGACCCGGGCGGTGCAGGCCACAACTCATATCGCCCTGTGCGAAGCCCTGGTGACCGATGCCCTGCCCGCCAGGGCGGACCTCGCCCGGGTCATGGCACTTTCCTGGTATCGCCGGGGAATCGGCCTCGATTTGTTACGCGAGTATGTTCCTGCCATTCGGGACTATGCTGCGAAGGTCGATGCCACCCGCCTGAGTCTGGATGCGATCCTGGACCTTCTGGCGTTCGCCCGGGGGCTGGATGCGACTGCTGAGGTGGGGACAAGCGCAGCAGCACTGTTCCCGCCGGAACAGCACCTGGGGTTCATTGATCAGGCACTCGACCGGATGTCGCTCTTCCACCGGGTGGTGGGGCTGGAGGAAGTGATGGCTGACCTCGAGCTGCTGTTGCAGCAGGGGATGCAGCTTTCGCCCGCCACGAGTAAAGGGCTTATCGGGCTGCTGAACTATCGGGAAAGTCTGATGATTCATCCCGACGTCGCGCTGGCCATGGAAGCCATGCTGGCGGAAGCGCTCTGACACCCTCTGCACAGGGGCCAGCGCTGCTAGAATCCAACGTTATGAACAGCACGACACCTGCAGGCCGCAAAAAGATCCTGGTCACAGGAGGCGCGGGCTTTATCGGCTCGAATTTCGTCCATCTGTTGGTGGGCGACCATCCCGACTGGGAAGTGGTGGTGCTCGACAAGCTCACCTACGCCGGCAACCTGGGGAACTTCCCGCCGGGATTCTGGGATCGCCCCGGGGTGTCTTTTGTGCAGGGCGACATCTGCGACGCCGCACTGGTCGCCGAAGTGATGAAAGATTGCACCTATGTGGTGCACTTTGCCGCAGAAACGCATGTGGACCGCTCGATTGTCGATGCCGGGTCGTTCATCGAGACCGATGTGAAGGGGACCTGGGTCCTGCTGGAAGCGGCCCGAAAGAATCAGGCCCTGGAGCGGTTCGTGCACATTTCCACCGACGAAGTCTATGGCGAAGCGCCGGGACGTCCGAATGTGGAGGGAGACGATCTGCGCCCGAAGTCGCCCTATGCCGCCAGTAAGGCTGGCGCTGATCGCCTGGCCTTCAGCTACTTCACCACCTATGGGCTGCCGGTAGTGATCTCCCGCTGCTCCAACAATTTCGGGCCGTTCCAGTACCCTGAGAAGTTGATTCCCCTCTTTGTCACCAATGCACTGGAGGACAAACCGCTCCCAATTTACGGGACCGGCAAGAATACCCGCGACTGGATCTATGTCACCGATCACTGTGACGCCATCCTGACCATGCTCAAAGCCCCCGGGGTCGATGGCGAGGTCTTCAATGTCTCCGCTGCGACCGAGCACTCGGTGCTCGACATCACCGACATCATCCTGGAAACTCTGGGCAAGCCCAAGGATCTGATCCGGTATGTCGATGACCGCCCAGGACATGTCGAACGTCACGCGGTCTCCGCCCGAAAGCTCTACGACCAGACCGGCTGGATGCCGAACCGTGACTTCAAGGTCGCATTAACCGACACGGTCCGGTGGTACCAGGAAAATGCCGAATGGTGGCAGGCCCTGAAGGCAAAGAGCGCGGAGTATCAGCGCTGGATCCAGCAGCAGTATGGAGCCGCGGTTCAGTGATCGCCCTGCTGCATCGTGGCGCAGCGGTTCTGAGTCTGCTCTGGCTGTGTGCCGCGCTGACCGGTTGCGGCGGACGTCCCCAGTCGACCAGTCCGGATGCTTTGCGGCGCCAGGCGAAACAGGTCTCCCTCCCCCTGTCGACAACACTCGACCTCTTTAGCCGGGGGGCCCCCCTCGAGGACTGGCAGATCGCGTTCCAGGCGACCCCGGACGACATGGAACTGTTCGAAGCGTTCGCGTATCGCCAGCTCTTACGGGGAGTCGCAGACAGCAACGTGGAGGAGGCCCTGCGCCGAGTCGCGGCCGCCCGGATGGACGATCCCTTCGTGCTCTTCCTGCAGGTCTACCAGATGCAGCAAAGTGCGCTGAATGTCCGTGCCGATCAAAAAACCAGACTGGAGACTGTCGCCGCCTACGCCCGGGACACCCTCCAGAAGGCCCAGCAACGGGATCCCGGCAACGCCTTCTACCCCTATATGGAAGCGACCTTCTGGATGGTCAAGGGCGAGATGAACAACGCCTGGCTCGCTCTGGAACAGGGGAACAAGGCGACAGAGTTTCATCACCCCTGCGCCGCTCCACTCCCCCGTGACCTCCGAAAGCTGGAAGGGCTGGTCCAGGCTTTGGGACCACACCTCGGCATCTACTTTCAGACGACGCCCCGATTTTTTCTGACGGAGTTTCACAAGCAACTCCGTTCCGCCGGAAACTCCTACGGCAAGGACCCGGTTATCAGCCATCGGATTCTGCAGGCAGGGCGACGTCAGCTGGAGATGCTGCCCTTTGATCTCGTGGCGTATCAGGGAGCGCTGGGGCTGAACAAGGGCTTGTGGGAGCAGCAGCAGCAGGCTGGGAACGCCGGCGCAGCTGAGGTCCTGACCGCTCTGGCGGCATTCGAGAAGCCACTGAAGGAAGTCGCCACTGCCACGGATCAGGCATCGCGAAAGCTCAAGTCCGCTACGGAAGATCCGCAGTTGCAGTACGGCGCCGAGATGCTGGCCCTGACCCTGGATTTCCAGGCCAACACCGCCAGTCTGCACCGGGCGTTGCTCAACGCCATTGACCAGCAGCTACCTGCCGCTCCCGGCAGTTAGCACCGGTGCTGACGCTGGTACAATCAGCGCACTCCAGCGGACTCCCGGCGAGGCACATCATGGAACCGACCAAGCAGTTCGACAAAGGCAACGTGGTCAGTACCCGCGACTACGGGTTCGAGGAGGATTACAAGATCCACCTCGAGCGGAGTTTTGAGGGGGGCTGGGTCGCGAGTTGTCCTGAATGCGGCCTCTCTGAAACCGGCAACACCCGGGAAGAGGCCATCGCCCATGTGGTCGATAACCTCCGGCTGTTCCACAAACCGAAGTATAAGATTTAGCGATTCTGACCGGCCTTGGGCTTCAGCAGTCGCTGGAGCGCTGCCTTTTCACGCTCGAAGAAGCGCACAAGCTGATCGACTTCGTCGTCCCAAAGTGGGATGAACCGCAGACGCTGCGAGCTGATCCGGATGGTTTCTGCCGTGTCGCCGCGTTTCGCGAGCTGAAGTCGGCCAGAGATGCGTGTAAGGTCCCAGTCCACTTCGGACTCCAGTTGCCCGCCCTCGACACTCTTCATTTGGACCGGTGCCAGCGCCAGGTCGATGACGTTTCCTCTTCCCAACGTGGGGATTCCCCAGCGTGACTGCGACCAGGCAGCGGGTCGCGCGTCCGAATCTGCAATCGTCACGACAAGATCCAGAGGGATCGCCCAGCGCAGGGTGCAGAGGGGATGATTCGCCACGGCAGTGAGGGTCAGCGCTCCGATAGTCCACGATCCCTGACGGCGGTCCGGTGCATTGGCAAAACGCTGGAGGGTGGCAGCAAAGTGCTGCAACTCCAGCAGCGTTCGGAACTCCCACCGGGCGAATCGGGGAAAGAGCAACAGTTCCACGGGCTGGTCAGGTGCGCGCCGGAGGCAGAGCAGATCCCGCTCGAAGGCGATCACCTGCGGCCAGCGATTCGCGTCTGGCTCCAGACCGAGCCCCTGAATCGGAGCCTGCCCCACGGCCCGTCCCCCGCTCGCTTTCAGCGCGGCCTGTTCCCCCCGATGCCAGGCTTCCACTAATCGAGGGTAGTCGCCCAACTGGTACAGACACGCCCGGTGATAGGCACCGTCATAGGCACGCAACGTGTCCCAGGGTGGGAGATACGCCGGCCAGTAAGCCACGATGTCCTGGGTGGTGATGTCGCACGACTTCAGGCAGACCGGACAGAGGGTCTCGCGATTCACCAGTGTCGCACGCCCCACCGGAGTCAATGGGGATGGCTGCAGGGCGACCGGGGTGGTGAAGTCTTCCGGAAGCGCAGAGGTCATCTGCTAGTCCCAACGAGGAAGGTCGTCATCGGAAACCGGGGCTTCCCCATCATCAGCAGGAAGGTCGCGACGCCACAACGGATCAGGTTGCCAGTCGAGTTCCAGCTGTTCGGTGTATTCCAGCAGACTCCCACGCAGCTCAAGGGCTTCCCAGAGGGTCAGCTCCACTTCATCACGCGGGTGAATCCGAATCTGCAGATTCATCATCGCCGGATGGAGCTGTGATGGCGCGAACCCAATGACCTCGCCCTGCAGGTGATCCGCGATGAAATCGGGATCCCCGGAGCGATCCATGATGCCCAGCTGTTGCTGAATCCGGGAGAAGTCCACCCACTGCGGTCGGTGCTGGAGGTCGCCTTCCAGATTCAGGTGGTTCCCCAGCGCGATGAAATCCATATCGCTCACGGTCATGGGGACAATCAGTTCCCAGGTCCGGACGACCCGGACGAGATCCTGCACCGGGTCGGTCGCGGCCTGGAAATCCTCTGCGAAAACCTGCTGCTCGCTGGCAAAGACATCTTCATCGAGGCCGACCAGGATCCTGTAGAGAGTCTGCAGCTGCGACTGATTCAGGTGCCAGTCCATCAGCCGGGGAAACTCCAGCAGCTGATGCTCGAATGCATGAAGGTAGCGATAGCAGAGGAAACGCTGGGTGTCGAAGGCGATGACGTTGTTGAACAATGACTGGCTGTGATTCCGCCTGCGAAAGCATTCCCGTTGCCATTCTTCCCATTCCCCCACCAGCACGCCGAACTGTGACAGCAGCGGCAGGCAGGCCCGGTGATAGACCCCTTCCAGCCCTTCAAACTCCGGACGCGGGCCGCCCAGGAGGTCCGGCAGCCGGACCACCGACTGCGTGGAGAGATTCACCGGCTCCGCACAGACCGGACAGGGAGTGACGCCGTTGTGGAAGGGGTGCGCAGACATCAGGTCCTCTCACCGTTCGCGTCGGGATGCCGGAATCTCCGGTACCAGTAGTATCCAGTGCTGATGCGTACTTTACTCTGTTCGCAGCGCTTTAATGGGCTCCAGCTGGCTCGCCTGGATCGCGGGGAGCATCCCAAAGACAATCGCGATGCCAGCGGAGACTGCCACCGACATCAGGACGGCATCGGGCTGGAGAATCGGGGCGGGAAACTGGGCATTCTCAGCACCGGCGGCCCGGGTGAGCGCACCGATGACATAGAGGCCGATACCGACACCTACGATCCCGGAGACCAGGCACAGAATCAGCGCTTCCAACAGGAACTGTCCCAGGATCACAGGACGGGTCGCGCCGAGGGCTTTGCGCAGGCCGATTTCGGTGGTGCGTTCACTGACGGTCACCAGCATGATGTTCATGATGCCGATGCCCCCAATGAAAAGCGCAATTCCCCCGATCACCACCAGGAAACCCTGGATCATGGTGGCAGCCTTTTCCTGCTCCTGCTGTCGTTCCGCCTGATTGCGGATCGAGAAGAGATTTTCGTTCATGCGGAATGCCGGAAACCTGCGCTCCAGATACTCGCGAATTTGCTCCTCCAGCAGTGAAGCATCTTGACTGGAACGGGCCTGCATCACGATCTGATCAAGCGCATCGGTTTTGTCGATAGAGCGCTGCATCGTCAGAAGGGGAACGACGACCTGGAGGTCAAGATTCCGCCAGGGAATCGCGCCTTTTTTGTCGGTGACGCCGATGACGGTAAAAGCCTTGCCGCTGATCTTCACCGACTCGCCAATAGAGTCGCGTCCGCCAAAGAGATTCTGATTCGTTTCCCAGCCCAGGACCGCCAGCCGGTCACCGGAGTAGACCTCCTGCGCGGTGAACTCCCGGCCATAGAGCATCGAGTAGTTTTCGACTGAAAAGTACTCCGGCAGGGCACCGATCACCGGGATTTCGGCGTTATTGCGGAGGTACTCGACCCTTGCGCGGCGATCAGAAATGGGAGAAATCGCAGAGGCGGCATCGCAGGAGTGGAGCATTTCCTCGGCGATGGCGAGGGTCAGATTGGTGTTGGAGCCGCCCCGACGCTCGTTCCAGCCCCGTCGGACCGTGATCCGGTTGGTCCCCAGCTTTTCGTAGAGCTCCAGCTGAGCCTTCTTCTGCCCCTCCCCAACCGCCATGAGCGCAATAACAGCGGCAATCCCGACCACCACACCCAGCATGGTCAGGAGTGTCCGTGAGGGGTTCCCCACCATCGAACGGAGGGCCAGTCGCAGGATTTCCCAGATCATGGATCGCTCCTTACGTGGACACCCGGTGCACTTTTACAGTGTACGCCTGATCCCGGGGGGTGATGAGGAGATCATCGACTACCACATGCTCCGGTCGGGTACAGATCCAGTGGATCGCCTCCGCGATGTCTTCGGCGGTGAGGGGGGTCATGCCGCTGTAGACCTGCTGAGCCCTGACAGCATCACCGCCAAATCGGACCTCGGAGAACTCCGTTTCCACCATGCCCGGTTCGATGGTGGAAATGCGGACGGGCTGGCCACACAGCTCAAGGCGCAATGCCCCGGCAATCGCCCGGACTGCATGTTTGCTGGCGCAGTACATCGCGCCACCTTCGTAAAAGTATCGTCCGGCGATGCTCCCCAGCATCACGATATGGCCGTGTCCCCGCTCCAGCATCTGTGGGAGGAGGTCACGGGTAAGTCGAACCACCCCCATGATATTGGTGTCCAGCACGGTCGCTGCATCGGCGTCAGTGGTCCGACTCAGCGGATCCAGTCCAACTGCCAGACCAGCGTTGTTGATCAGAAGATCGGTGCCGCCAAAGCGCTCGTGGATCCGCTGAACGAAATCGGTGCAGGATGCTGCGGACTGCACATCCAGCGCAGCAATGAGGAGACGGTCCTCGGCGAGTCCCAGCGACTTGCGTAGTGCTTCCAGGCGGTCCAGACGTCGGGCGCCCAATGCGAGACGACAGCCAGCAGCGGCGAAGTGCCGTGCGGTCGCTGCGCCAATGCCCGCCGAGGCACCGGAGATCGTGACGACACGGTCAGTGAGCAAGAGAGATGACATGTCAGGGAGGATACCTGAGCCCGGTCTACAGCCGTGATTCCACGAGGTGGGCCACGGCTTCCAGGAACTCCTGGTCTGCAGCGGTGAACGCCGCTAGCAGATCGGAGTCCAGGTCCAGTTCGCCCACGACCTCACCTGCTTTGCGCAGGGGAATCACGATCTCACTCCGGGTTTCGATCGAGCAGGCGAGGTATCGCGGGTCGGAGTGCACATCGTCTACGATGAGGGTCTGGTTTTCTCTGACGGCGGCTCCACAAATGCCCTGGGAAATGGGGATCAGCACATGGGGGGTCGGTTTGCCGCGAAAGGGGCCGAGGGCCAGCATCGCGCCCTCTTTCATGTAGAAGCCGACCCAGGTGTAGTGCGGAATCGACTGATGCAGGTAACCCACGACCGTGGACTGGACATCCAGGAGGTTCTTTGCCTCCGCAAGCAGTTCGCTGAGGTGCTGCAGGTGGGCGGCATAGTCGATGGACGGGGCAGCGGTCATAAGCCGTGAGTGTAACGAAGCCGCAGGACCTTTTTTTAGAAGGCGCGTTGCAGTCCCCGAACCAGCCAGAGCCAGATGGCGAGTCCGACCACGAACATCACCGCCAGCAGGAGCGGGACGAACCGGAGCGCATCCTGATCCTTCATGGCTGCTTTAGCCAGCGTCCAGAGGATCGCGACACCTGCTCCACCGATGACGCTGTAGACAAGTGTGGCGTTTATGAGCCCCTGGATGTGCTTCTGTGACATGCGCTGATTCTACAGTTGAATCACGATACATGAGTCACATGTATTTACCACGACCTGCGATACCGAGCTGCTCGGGGGACATCCGGAGATACGGGTTGTACCGCCGTTCCTCCCCTATCGTGCTGGACGGGCCATGGCCTGAGAAAAACGGCAGATCATCCGGCAGGACCAGGAGCTTCTCCCGGATGGAAGCAAACAATTGCGCCCCATCGCCGCCAGGGAAATCCCAGCGTCCCACGGAGCCGGCAAACAGCGTGTCGCCTGCGATGAGGAAGTCCTGACACAGCAAACAGACTCCGCCTGGTGTATGTCCGGGGGTGTGGATCACACGGAACGCATCGGGAGTGCCATCTGCCCGCAGGCCCATCGCAACCACGTCACCGTCCTGGTACTCCACATCGAGCGCAATCGGCTCCCATTGATGCCCCAGCATCGCCAGAAACTGGGAATCATTCTCCTGGAACAGCCGGTGCTCCGCCGGATGCCCATAGACCTGTGCGCCGGTTTTGCGACGCATCTCGTTGACGCCGATGGCATGGTCGATGTGCCCGTGGGTCTGGAGGATTTTGGTGATGCGACGGCCACGAGATGCGGCGAGTTCGATCAGCTCATCTATCGCCCAGGCGGGATCAATGGCAGCGCATTCCTCGCCCTGATCCGGTCCGGTGAGATAGAGATTGTTGGCGAACGGTCCGCGCTCGATAGACGTGATCCACATGGGGCATACCCTAGCAGACAAGTACGTATCGGGTCGTGGGCTTAGCGAGCAGGCGACTCCAGCATCAGCGTGACCGGCCCATCATTCACCAGATGCACCTGCATCATGGCCCCGAACTCGCCGGTCGGCACCGGATGTCCCAGCCCTTCAGCTAGCAGCGTTATCACCTGCTCATAGAGGTCGCGCCCTGACTCAGGTCCTGCTGCTTCGGTGAAGGCGGGGCGGAATCCCCGACGGACATCGCCATAGAGGGTGAATTGCGACACCACGAGGATCTCCTGCTGCTGGTCCAGAACCGATTCGTTCATCTTGCCAGCGGCATCGGGCAGCACGCGCAGATTGAGCAGTTTGTGCGCGATCCAGCGGGCATCAGCGTCAGTGTCGTCCTGGTGCACGCCCAGCAGGACCAGGAGTCCGGGACCAATAGCGCCGGTGACACGGCCGGAGACTTCGACGCGGGCGGAGGAGACTCGCTGAACCAGGGCGCGCATAACTGATGAGTGTAGCGAAGGCGCTGGACTAACTCGCGGTCGCGAGGGTCCGGACGATCTCAGCCAGATTGCCGGGGAGTTTGCTGCCGGTCCATCGGACCTGTCCCTGCGGATCAATGATGACGGTCGTGGGTGTGACACGGACCCCCAGGGTTTGCCAGACCTGCACTGTCTGGTCATCGAGGCTGCCGGCGACAGGCCACGTGACACCCCGGGCTTCAACAAAGCGTTCCAGTGTCCGACGATCCCGGTCAGAGGCGATCGCGATAAAGGTGAGATCGGTCATGTTGCCCAGTTCCTGCTGCCATGCGTCACGGAGCGCAGGTGTTTCAGCCACACAGGGAGGGCAGGTGGTCCCCCAGAAATGGAGCACCGTGACCTGTCCAGCAAACGACGCTGATGAGACTTCCGTGCCATCCAGGAGTGTCAGTTCGATGGCTGGCAGGGCGGCGCGTGGCTGCAACGACGCGGGATCGACCCGGGGACCCAGTCCAGTCTCCCCGCTTTGGGGGACTGTCAGCATCCAGAAAACCGCCATCGCGAAGAGGCCACCCACCAGGGCTGCGCCGAATCGCATCAGGGATGGCGGACGTCGGGAGTCCATCGGGACAGTGGTTACTTTCTGGCGGCGGCCGGGGCCTTGTTCAGCTGGTGGATGGCTCGCTCATCAGCCGCGAGGGCGGCTTCATGCAGCGACTCCGCCAGGGTCGGATGGGCGTGGACGGTGTGCTGCAGATCTTCCAGCGTCGCGCCGAGTTCCAGCGCGAGTCCCGCCTCAGCGATGAGGTCCGATGCGTGGGGTCCCATGATGTGGACGCCCAGCAGGGCATCGGTATCGGGGTCGGCCAGCACTTTCGCGAAGCCTTCCGGTTCGCCCAGCGCAAGCGCTTTCCCGTTCGCGACAAACCGGAACATCCCCTTCTTGTAGGGCGTACCGGCAGACTTCAGTTCCTGCTCCGTGAGTCCGACATGGGCGATCTCTGGGCTGGTGAAGATCGCGCCGGGAATCACGCGGTCAAACTCAACATCGTGACCCGCGATCCGCTCCGCCGCGATGATCCCCTCTTCGGAGGCTTTGTGCGCATACATGATGCCGCCGACCACATCGCCGATGGCGTAGACCGTCCTGTTCGAGGTCCGCTGTGACTTGTCGACCGTGATGAAGCCCTTCCCATCAGCTTCCACGTTCACCCGCTCCAGGCCAAGGTTCGCACTGGAAGGCTTGCGACCAACCGCCACCAGAATCTTGTCGACTGTGATTGTTTCAGACGGACCACCAGCGGCGGGCTCCAGCGTGACCACCAGGCCGTCTTTCGTGGTCTCGACCCCCTTCGCCTTTGTCGAAAGTCGGATGTCGAGCCCCTGGCCTTTGAAAATCGGCAGCGCCCGCTTGGAGACATCCTCATCCATTGTCGGCGCGATGCGATCGAGAAACTCCACGATGGTGACCTGGCTCCCCAGGCGCTGCCAGATCGATCCCATTTCGAGGCCGATAGCGCCAGCGCCGATCACCAGGAGACGCTTAGGGATCTCGGTCCACTCCAGCGCTTCAGTGCTGGAAACGATGGTGTCGCCGTTGAAGTCAAAGCCCGGCAACGTCGCGGGCTGCGAACCGGTGGCGATGATGGCGTAGTCGAACTCGACCACCCGAATCGTGCCGGTGGCCGCATCATCAGCCCGGAGGCGTCCCTGCCCCTGGAACTCACCCCGGCCCCGAATCACCGTGATGTCGTTGCCTTCCAGCAGCTTCTGAACCCCGCCGGTAAGCTGCTGCACAACGCCTGCACGACGCGCCTGCAGCTTCTGCATATCCAGCCCTTTGCGCTCAATCTGGAAGCCGCGATCTTCCAGATGTCCCATCTGGGACCAGAGTTTGGAGTCATCCAGGAGCGCCTTGGAGGGGACACAGCCGACATTCAGGCAGACACCACCGATGTGGCGGTCTTCCACGATGGCGACCTGGAGCCCGAGCTGGGCTGCCCGGATGGCGGCGACATAGCCCCCGGGTCCGGACCCGACCACCACGACATCGACGATGGTTGCTGGAATCATGAGTGCACTCCTTCAGGGCTCTTTGCTTTTGGCGGTCGGGCTCAGGCAGGCATCTAGAGCAACATGCTCGCCGGCTCTTCGAGGTATCCAATGACCCGGTTTACGAACCGGACGTTGTAGACCCCATCGACCAGCCGATGATCGAAACAGGCCGAGACGTTCATGATGTCCCGGATCACGATTTCGTCGTTGCGGACCACCGGCAGCCGGCGGATCTTGTTGACCCCGAGAATGCCGACATTGGGGTAGTTGATGATGGGGGTCGAGGCGATGGAGCCTTCGGCACCAGCGTTCGTAATGGTGTAGGTTGCGCCCTGCAGGTCGCTCAATTGCGCCTTGCCATCCCGGACCAGTCCGGCGACCCGGTTGATCTCCTGCTGGAGGGCGACGAGCCCCATGGTATCGGCGTAGCGCACCACCGGGACTGTCAGCCCCTGCGGGGCATCCACCGCGATCCCCAGATGCACATGTCCTGCGGTCCGGACTTCTCCGGCTTCCAGATCGAGAATGCTGTTGAGCAGCGGGAACTCCCGAAGCGACATCGCGACTGCCTTCGCGATAAAGGTCGTAAGGGTCAGGCGAAGCCCATACCGCTGCTCGACCTGGGCATTGAGCCGCTTGCGGAGCGCGAGGAGTGCGGTGACATCGCACTCGTCGATGCTGACCGTATGCACCGCCTGATCAACGCTGTTCCGCAGATAGGTCGCGATGGTGCGTCGGATGGTCGAAAGTCGCTCGGAGGTCCAGCGCTCTTCGCCAGTCGGGACCGGAATCGACATGATCGGCACTGCTGGCTTGGGTGCAGGGGCAGCAGCCGTCGCAACCGGGGCCGGTGCAGCCGCCAGGGGGGCATAGGCAGGCGTGGTTGCAGCCTGCTCCGCGACACGTCCGCTGGCCAGGAATCGCTCGATATCCGCAGGAGTCACGCGCCCGTGACGTCCGGTGCCCCGAATCGTGCCGAGTTCTGGAGCCGACAAGCCGGCTTCCCGGATCAGGCGTCGCACCCGGGGGGTGTAGCGATGTGGCTTGCCATCGGCAGATGCTGCCGCGTGGGCGTGCCCGTTGGACGAAGGAGTTGCTGCGGCCGGGGGAGCGACAGGTGTCGCGACTGCAGTTGCTGGTGCAGCGGAAGCTGGCGGCGGGGAGATGGGCTTGCCATTCGTGGTTGCGGTCGCGGCGGCCGGAGCCGAGGCGCTGGCGCTGCGAGTGCCGGACGTTTCAATGTAGCCCAGCACTTGCTCGGGCTCGACGACTTCTCCCGCCTGCACCACGATGTCATCAATGACGCCAGAAGCGGAAGCGAGGACATCGTTGCTGACCTTGTCAGTCTCGATAACCAGAATCGCCTGATCCTTCTGGATCGTCTCCCCAGGCTGCACTTTCCACTCCGCGAGGGTGCCGGTAAAGACACTGACTCCCAGGGGCGGACACTGGATTGCGATGCGACTCATGCGCGGGCCTCCTTCAGGCACTGACGAAAACTGCGGCGCTGGCGCGACTTACGACCGGACCAGATCGATGGCGGCTTCCACCATTTCGGTGGTCTGGGGGAGATAGTCAGCTTCCATCTTGGGATGGAACGGGAAGGGTGTGTCCTCGCCGCAAATCCGGACCGGACGGGCATCGAGGTAGTCGAAGGCGGCTTCTGTGACGGTCGAGACAATCTCCGCCCCGACCCCCCCAGTGAGGGGGGCTTCGTGGACGACGATGAGACGTCCGGTTTTCTTCACGCTGTTGATGATGGTGTCGCGGTCGAGGGGGAGGAGGGTCTTCAGGTCGATGACTTCCGCCGATATGTCCGACTCACGCTGCAGATCGCGAGCCGCATCCAGGGCCCGGAAGAGCATGAGGCCATAGGCAACGATGGTGACATCGGTCCCCTCCTGGACCACGCTGGCCTTCCCGATCTCGACCGTGTAGTCGCCATCGGGGATGTCCGCCATATGCTCGCGGTCTCGGAACATCCGGACCGCCTTGCCCTCCACCTTCTCGCGATAGAGCCGCTTGTGCTCGAAGAAGATGACAGGATTGTTATCGCGGACCGCAGCCTTCAGGAGCCCCTTCGCATCGTAGGGGGTCGCCGGACAGACGACCTTCAGTCCGGGCACGTGCAGGTACCAGGCCTCGTTGGACTGCGAATGGTAGACCCCGCCGCCAACCCCGCCGCCATAGGGGACCCGAACGACGATGGGACAGGCCCAGGTGCCACCGGAGCGGAAGTAGAGCTTCGCGGCCTGATTGGTGAGCTGGTCGTGACAGGGGGCGATGAAGTCGCCGAACTGGATTTCAGCGATGGGGCGCATCCCCACCAGGGAGGCCCCGACCGCAGCGCCGATGATCAGTTCCTCGGCGATGGGGGTATCCAGGCAGCGCCAGAAGCCGAACTCGTCTTTGAGTCCGGCGGTGGCTTTGAACACACCGCCATAGATGCCGATGTCCTGTCCCATGACAAAGACATTGGGGTCCCGGCGCATCTCTTCGGCCTGAGCCTCGATGATGGCATCGACATAGGTGAGGCGCTTCGTCATGCGGGGTCATCCTTCCGGTAGCGAGTAACAGTCTGAAGACGGAGTCGCAGGGGAGACTTAATCAGAGGGCCGACTTGCCATCCCAGCGCTCCCAGCGCTGTTGGGCGGGGGCGGGCAGCGGACCATCCGGGCAATAGACGTACTGCTTGTAGTCCTCGGCCTCGGGATGGGGGTCGAGCTCCGCCCGGGCCACCTCGTCCTCGATATGGGCCTTGATAGCGGCTTCCTTGGCCGCGACTTCATCGGCGGTGTAGATGCCGTGATCGATGAGCCACTTCTCGAAGGTCGCCACCGGGTCCTTGGCCTTCCAGTAATCGACCTCCGCCTGATCCCGATAGTTCGCCGGGTCGATGGAACTGTGGCCGTACCAGCGGTACGTGTCGAACTGGAACAGGGTCGGACCCTCGCCATTGCGTGCCCGCTCAACGGCTTCCCGCACCGGTCCGATCATGTTGGGGACATCGTTGCCATCGAGGCGGATCCCCGGCATGTTGAATCCGATGGCCCGGAGGGTGAGGTCCTCGACCGCCGCCTGGAGGTGAATCGGCACTGACTCCGCCCACCAGTTGTTCTGGATGATGAAGATGACCGGCAGCCGGTGGATCCCGGCGAAGTTCATCGCTTCATACAGGGGTCCCTTGGAGGAGCCCCCTTCGCCCAGGGTCTGGATCGCGACATTCCGTTGGCCACGCATTTTGAAGGCCAGGGCAGCCCCGGCAGAGACACAGTACTGATTGGCGATAATCGAAGAACAGACCAAAAAGTTGCCCTTGGTGTAACCCCAGAAGACCGGGTGGCTGTTCCCTTTGTCCTGGGAGGTCGAGCGGGATTTCACATTGCAGGCGAGCTCATAGATCGGCGCGCCCCGAACAATCGCCCCGGCCAGATCCCGGTGGCTGGGGAGGAAGATGTCGTCTTCTTCACCGGCGAAGTACCCCGGCACGACATCGCAGGCTTCCTGACCGACCTGGGCAAAGTAGGTCCCCAGCAGCTGCCCGGCCCGGAACATTTCGACCATCCGCTGGTCGAACTCCCGGGTGAGTTTCATGTAGTGGTGGATGTCCTTCAGTTCCTGCGGACTCGCGGGCAACTGAGAGGCCTTCGCAGCCTGCTGGCCGTTGGCCGGAGCCGTGGTGCGGGCGGTGCTTTGCTGGGGGGTCATGGTGACTCCTTCGGCAGTGACGCTGTCGGCAGACAGGCCAAATCTGGCCCGCAATCAGCGGGCGCAGGGGTCGTAGGGGCATTGTACGGGATGGGTCGGGGCGGTCAACCAGTCTGCCTGATGCGTCTGCAGACCCGTGACTGAAGTTCCCTTCTCTTGTCGTGAAATACCGTGCTGACAAGTGGGGCACGCTGCTTTCAGGCAGCAAAACAGCGCCGCGAGCGGCGCTGTAGAGGGGATTCGATTCAGTCTGGCGGACGCTAGTACTCCCGGCGGATGGTGTAGGTCAGGACCTTCTCGACATCCGGCTCACAGCGAACGCTGAACTCCAGGGTGGAGGCATCCTGCTTCTTGTAGTCGCCCCCGGTATGCCGGGTGACCGACCAGTCGCCATAGCTGACTTTGTCGATGACCGACACCACCGCAGCTTCGGTCTTGTGATTCCGCAACTTGACCGTGATGTCGTACTCCCAGATGTCGGTGCTGATCTTGCGCCGATTGGCGACAATCCGCTCGCCCACGATGTCGAAGGCGTTGCCCAGCAGGAGCCGGACTGTCTCATCTTTGGGGGTGTGATCGATCCGGTCTTCGCCGATGAACTGCAGCGTGCCATCGGTGTCCGCTTTGTAGACCCGGACAATCCCCTTGGGCAGGGGCATCCCCAGGTGCTGCTCCTTGGCGTTGCGGAACTCCATCTTGACCTGGATATCGACCTTCTGCGAATCCTGCGGATTCCACCACCAGTAGTCACCGCCCGGCTCGAAGACGAACTTCTTGGTCGCCGGGACCTTTGCCGCATCGAGGAGGGCGATCTGCTTCTGCTCGTTGTTGCGGAGGGTGGTGGCCCGTCCCAGGGTGTAGAGGTGGTACTCGAAGAACGACTTTTCCTCGAACTGCTCCGCCGCTTTGGACCGCACCATGTCCATTTCCATCGCAGCCATCGGCATCGCGCCGGCGTAGTCCGGCTGGACCCGGTTGACATCGCCAGCGATGAGCTTCAGGGTGGCGTTGTTGTAGGAGGTGCCCGAGTTGTTGGTGATGGTGGTCCAGCCGTTCAGGTCCAGGGCCGTGTCCTTTTCATTTACCACTGCCACATAGTCGGCCTGCCAGCTCATCCCTGAGGTCAGATAGCTCATGGCGACCTGCTGCGGTCCGGCCTGATACCCCTCTGCCAGCCACTGGAGGGTCGGGACACTGATCAGTCCGCCCGGGAGTTCCGGCAGGATCAGCTGGCCGGGGATGCCGGGATAAATCTTGCCGTCGATCTCCACCACATCCGGCGCGAGGAGGGTGGCGTTCTTGATCTGACGCCCTCCGCCGCTTTCTTCCCACAGCTGGACCTGGACCCGCTTGCCGAGGTACTTCGAGAGGAGCTTGCTCCGGTCGATGAGGTCGTACTGATAGTTCTGCTCCAGCACCGACAGCCCCTCGGGGTTGCTGAGATTCACCAGGCTCACCGACTGGGTGTTGATCTGGCTCGCCACATCGCGCCAGTTGAGCTGGAAGGGACCGGTCGGGACAGCAACAGTCCGCACATCCCGGACGAGCCCCAGCCCATCGTTGTAGACCGTGATCGCGACACTCTGCTGGTCGCCGATGGTGGATTCCAGCGTGCTGCCCGACTGGGCAGTCGCGGCCGGTGTGAATGACCCCAGGGTCAGCAAACAGAGTCCGGGTGCCAGAAACTGGCGAGTCGTCGTCATGTGAGAGGGTGCCTCCAGCTACAGATGGGTCAGTGGGCGTCAGGCGATACCAGCGGCATCGTAGGGTATGACACCCCGTCGTTGCGAGTGCCCATGAGATACCGCCATCATGGTCGCGGGTTCAGGCTAGAGGGCGACCAGTCGCTGGAAGTCGACTGTCTGGGCCGCAAAGATGGGACCCTCGGTGCAGACCCGATCGTAACGGCCGTTCCGCATGGGCAACACGCATCCGAGGCAGGCCCCCACCGCACATCCCATTTTGTTTTCGAACGAGAGCCAGACCGGCTTCGGGGGTGGGGCATCGGTGGTGAGACACCCCGCCCAGCGCGCGATGGCCTGCAGCATCGGCAGGGGACCGCAGGCGAAGACCGCGCGGTAGGGCATCGACCCGACAGGCGGCAGGAGCTCCGTCACCCGCCCCGGATGGCCTGCGCTGCCATCATCGGTGGCGAGTGCGAGCGTCGCGCCGGTGGCACGAATCCGGTCGGTCATCAGCAGGAGGTCGGCGCGACGCGCCCCCTGATAGAACGTCGCTGCGATCCCCCACTCTGCCAGACGCTTTGCGAGATAGACCAGAGGCGGGACGCCTACGCCACCGCCGATCAGCGCGATGGGTCCCTCGGTGGCGAGGGTCACGGGCCAGGGATGCCCCAGGGGACCAAGGCAGTCGAGCAAGTCTCCGGGTTGTCGCTCCGCGAGGTCCCGGGTCCCCTCCCCCACGATGGCGAAGAGGATCTCGAGCTCCCAGGAGCCATCGGGTGCCTGCCGGGCGTCCTGGATTGACAGGGGGCGTCGGAGCATTTCCCCAGATGGGTCCGTCAGCAGGTGGACGAACTGTCCAGGCTGGGCGAGGGGGGCGATGGCGGGGGACTCCAGGGTGAGGAGGAAGTAGCCGGGGGCGACTTCCTGGCGGGTCTTCAGGCGGCAGCGCTCCTGGAGTGTCATGGGGCTATTGAAGCATGGGGCGCGGGGCGGGGTCGCGGGGTTTGGGAGCAATCAGGTGCGTCGGGTGCTCATCAGTTGGTCGACGGCGCTAGCGCCGTCGTCCAAAGGTGTACACAACCCGTTTTGTTCGACGTTCTCCAGCCACCGGCTGGTCCTTCACTGATTTAGCCGAGGTGTACACAACCCGTTTTGTTCGACGTTCTCCAGCTCCCCCGCTGCTGGTAACTGAACACTTGGGGGTGTACACAACCCGTTTTGTTCGACGTTCTCCAGCAGATTCGAAGCTGAGGCTGATCAATTGCGGCTCAGCGCTGATTTGGCCTTTGGAAAACGCTCTCGGGAGGCCTCCTGGAGAACAGTTTCTGACGGGTTTATCGAGACTTGTACTGGGGTCCGCCCTTAGTACGCCATAGCCGCCGGGCTTTTTCCAGAGTAGTACTCAAGTTCGACCCCCCATTCATATCACGTTGGGGCATTTGCTGCAAGCCTGACATCCTGCCAGTGAGGATCTTCCGGGAGAGGCAGGGTGCCCCAGAACACATGCCCTAACACACGCGCCGCATTCTCATCGCTATCCCCCTTGTACCCACAGCTTTTACGTTCACACTCGAAACGTCCTTGCTGCTTATTGCTCTTCCATTTGTTCTGAATCTCCTGCGGCGAGTGGCACGCACTGCAAAAACGAGAACTCTGGAAGTATGGGACTGTCACCACCCGCGTCCCATGCTCTATCGCCTTTTCTGTCACTTTGCGCCGGATTTGGCCGAAGGGAAAGAAAGCGAGCCGCGACTTTTGAGCGGCGTCCAGCTCATGCCGACCTGGAACCCGCGCACCGCGCAAACTCTCAAAAACAATGAGATCGGCCTGCGAAGCCTCTACTTCAGCCAGAATCTGCCTGACGTTCAGTCGGACCCAGTCCCGAATCATCCAGCGCATGTGGGCGGTCTCTTCCCGCATGTCACTGCGCAGAAGTTCCCCGGAACAGTGCCGTGCCAGTCGCTGCTCTGCAAGTGTCTGAACTTTTGGTACGAAATCCTGCAGATGACGGTCCAGGTGCCCTGCTCGCAACCCCATATCTATTCGTATTGGCTTCTCCCCTTTGGCAGGCTTGGGTGGTCGTTCATTGGTCAGCGTGGCAAGGTCTTTGACTACTCTGAGCCGTGAGGAACGCAGACACCTGTTCCCCTCAAAACTGGCGATAGCGGTCATGCCGGATCCCAGGTCAACAGCCAGCACTCTGAGTGGTGGATGCAGGCTCATCGCCCCACTGCTCTCGAGCAGCTGCCGTACTGCCAGCAGGAAGTCACTGTCCTGATAGGGCCGCGGATAGACATGGCTACGCAGATAGTCGATGTCATCCTGCGACAGCGTGATGCGACCGGCTGCAAATTTCGTATCAAAGCGGAACCCCAAACGCGGACGTGTTCCAATGAAGTGAAGATGCGCGCTGGTGACTTCGACACTGTCAGCATCCGGGCTGTAGCCCTTCGGCCAGGGTGGCATTGCAAATTCCAGCCATTGGTAGGGACGGCCGGGCTGTTCCACACGGAGACGGGCCCGCCCACGTTTCAGGTCGACCTCAAAGAAGCCCTTTCCAAAAATCCGGGGCAAAGGGGCATCGGTCGCAGAAGGGAGCACGAACTGCGGACCACGAGGGGGTGCCAGATAGCGTGATCTCCAGGTCCGGTACTCCTCTTCCAGTGCACGGAGATCCGACGGCTGTGCGGCGACCAGTTCGCGATACCTGATGCAGAGGTCTGTATGCTGATTAAAGACACACTCCTCTCCAGCATGAGAGCAATGCGGTGGCTCGCCTTTGAGGTCGAGGAAGAGCACCTTGGGTGAGAGCCCAACAGCTTGCAAATAACCACGCAGGAGTTTGTCAAATTGCTCCCGGTCTCGCTCTCTACGCTGGAAAAGCTTTTCCAGAGTCGCCCGGTGCGCTTCACGATGAAGTTCCTCATTTCGCATGGCAGCAAATTGCGGAGGGACTCGCACTTTGCTGGCTGGCCTCTGACGCAGCCGCCGTTCTTCTCTCGCCCGAAGCTCCAAATACCCTGGCTTCCCCATGGGATTCTTGTCATTCGGCTTTTGTCCGAACAGGTGCCGCTGAAAAGTCCTTTTCTCTTCGATACCCTCGATGTCGCTGAAAGATCTGATGGTCCTGGCACAAATGTCCGCATGACGCTTTTTCAGTGCCACTTCCTGGCCAGCGTGTAGGCAGTTGTTCTGTAGATCTTCCAGCCGCGACCAGTGGCAGATTCGCGGACGCTTCTCGCGTACGCCCAGCTCGCTGAAAATGGCATTGAACTGCTCCCTCACTTCCGGAGTCAGTGCCGGGTGCGCCTGCTCCCAAGCAGCCTTCTCGGCATACCAGGCCTGATGGTTTTGTACCATTCGTTCTCTGGTGCGAAGGTACCTCGATGCGATCCAGTCGCAGGCGGCTTTCATTACCGCTCCCCGGTAACCATGCGAAGCTAACCGAAGCCTCGCAAACAGGGCCGGACCGGTTGTGGTCGCCTGCTGGTGAGCCGTCAAAGCCGGGAGCTCGTGGAGCACCGCCCTACAGGCCGGAGGCACTACTTCCTCTGCTTCTGCTGGGAGTCCGAGGAGTGCATCGAGTGTCATACGATGCCAGGCTTCCAGCGATGCCTTGTCCATTTCAGGCCATATTGATTTCGGCCACACCAACGCTCGCCACGCTTCTTCAGTGCATACCACCATGCTGACATCTTTCGGTCTCATCGCCATTAGCCAACGGCACAAGTTCGCCACATCAGTGTTGAACTCCCGAAACGCAGTTTTGAGAAGCTCTACACGCTGGAGGTAGTCCGTCCGGGTTTCCCCGGGCAAGGGCAGTAGTCGGCGAACCAGGGTGCGGGCAGGCTCATAGCGCGAAACCTGGCGTGGTGAAGCGGTCAGTTGCATCATCGTATTCCTGCGGTTAGCCTATCGATAACGTTCTGGCGGAGAGGCCGGGATTCGAACCCGGGTAGGAGTTTTGAGCCCCTAACTCGATTAGCAGTCGAGTGCTTTCAGCCACTCAGCCACCTCTCCGCGGCTGGATCCAGGGGGCCGGCGACACAGCACACGCTGCACCACCGGCCGGGGGAGGTAGCCTACCCTATCGGTGGCCCTCCCGCAATCGTTTTTCCCGGGCGGCCCCGGGCCCTAGCCCTCGGCCCCCGGCTCGGCGTCATCCGCGGGAAAGAGGTCCTCCGGACGCAACCCCGCGATGAACTGCCGGAACTCTTCAGGGTCATCGGTGTTGAGCGACGTGTAGAGCTCCTCGCCGAAGCTCCCGCTCTGGCCAGGGGGGTCGGAGGCCTGGACCCCGGCATCGTTGAGAATCTCCTCGCTCACGACAATCGGCGCTTCCTCGCGGATGGCGATGGCGATGGCATCGCTGGGGCGGGCGTCGATTTCGTACGTCTCCCCATCCCCTGAGAGGATGATATTGGCGTAGAAGGTGTGGTCCTCGATTTTGGCGACCTGGATCTGGAAGACCGTCAGGTGCATTTCGTGGAGGAAGTTCGAGATGAGATCGTGGGTGAGCGGACGCGTGGGGCGCTTCTTTTTCAGGCCCATTTCGATGGCGGTGGCCTCGAAGTATCCGATGAGGATGGGGAGGTACCGGTCGCCTTCTTCTTCCTTGAGGACCACGACGGGACTGCGGGCCGTCAGGTCGTACATGAGGGAGAAGATGCGCATTCGTCGCAGTGACGGCATCCACGGCCTTCTTGAGTGGCGGTAGAAAAAATGGGCAGTTTCCTGCCCGTAACAGCGGCAGTATACCACTGGGGTTTGCGCTCCCCGCAAGGCGTCAGGCCGCTTGCGATGCGCGATTTCGTGGGCTCCAGGACGCCTTCGGAAATGGCGACGGGCAGCCAGAGGGGCTGCCCGTCGGGGGGAAGTCTTCCGGCAGGCTGACGCTTACGGGAAGGTCAGATTCCGCTTCGTGATCTGCCCGGCGATGACATCGGTGGAGCCCGTGACGCTGAGGTTCACCGGTCCGGTGGGGCTGACATAGCTGGCGCGGACTTTGTAGCGTCCTGCCGGCAGCCCATTGAGTCCGAAGTTGCCGTTGGCATCGACAGCGGTCCGGAAAACCTGGCCGGACTGCGGTTCGCCGACTTTCTCCGCTTCCACCACGGCTCCAACTGGCGGTGTGGTCTGACCGGTCTTGGTTACGCGGCCATTGATGGCACCCGTGGTCTCTTCCGGGAGGCTGATCTGGAGCAGGAGCCCTGAAGCTGGCACACTGACGGTGAGCTTCAGGGTCTGGTTCAGCGCAGCGGTCGGGGTGAAGATCAACGTGTATGGGGTGTCCACCACGACATTCTGGAGGGTGAAGGACCCCGAGGAGGTGGAAGTTGCGGAGATGGAGCCGTAGGCACCACTGGAGGCGACCACGGAGCAGTTGTTGAGCGGGGTGGTGCCGTTGAAGCTGAAGACTGTTCCCTGGATGGTCGCGCGACCGGCAGGGTCGGGGTCGAGGAAGAGATTCAGAACACCATCGCGGGTGTTGATCACAGCGCTGGCGGTCTGGGTCAGAAACCCATCGCGGCGGATCTCGAGGCTGTAGGAGCCCGCGGGGATGTTATAGAAGCGCCACACACCGCCAAGATTCGTCTGGCGGCGGATGGGAGTGAAGCTCGGGTCAATGGGACGGGAGAGGGTGAGGATCGCGCCGCCGACTGGGTTGCCGTTGGTGATGTCGCGCAGGACCCCGCCGAGGCTGGAGGCGGTATCGGAGTTCGGCTTCACCGTGAAGAACGCCGTGTTCAGGAGCTCATCGCGACTCACCTGGCCACTGCGCAGTTCCAGATCCGCCGAGCTGAAGCCAGGAGCCTCAATCATCACGCGTCCGGAGGGGGTGCTGCCGACACTGTGGAACGAGTAGAACCCGAAGCCATCGGTTGCGACTTCCCGACCACCGAAGCTCACCTTCGCGCCGGAGACCGGCTCGCCATGCTTCGTGTCCACCGCGCGTCCGATGAGCAGTCCGGCAGTCCCACCCGTGAGGGTGAAGTCCTGCAGGCTGGTCTGCGACTTATCGGGGACGTTGACCCAAGCGGGACCGGCACTCCCCTGCGGGCTGGTCACCCAGATGCCGACCTCGCGGGAGGGCAGATCCAGGATGTAGTGCCCATCAGTATCGGAAGCGGTGCGGTCCAGTTCCAGACCGGTGGAGAGGTCGTAGGCGACCACGGTGGCATCAGCGATGAAGGCACCATTCAGGAGCACATCACCCTCGACCGCGGTCTGGGCAACCTGACGTCCGGGTCCTTTGACCTGGCCGCTGGGATCCGGAGTGACCGCATTCGAGCCGCCTCCGCCGCATCCAAAGATGCAGACCAGGGCAGCGAGAATCACGGGAGCAATAGTGGACGGCCGCATGCAGGGGCCCCTCCTCGACAGTCACGGTGGGAACATCCTGAGTTTACAGGACGTTACAGGAAGACACAAGCTATGGCCTGTCAGTGTAGCACTCCCCGGGGAGGAAATGCCACTGGCTCGATAGGGAATCAGGAGGGCGGTGATAATCGGGGTCATGGCCCCCTCCCCCAACCCGATGTCGGATGCGGTCCGGGTGAAGGAGCTGGCCCGGGAGGCGGGGTTTCCGCTGGTCGGGATCGCCAGAGTCGCGGGGGCAGATGTCGGAGTACGGTATCGCGAATGGCTCGACCGGGGCTACGCCGGAGAGATGTCCTATTTAGGACGGCATGTGGAGCATCGGCGGGACCCGGCGTTGCTCATCGAGGATGTGCGGTCGGTCATCGCCCTCGGTGTTCCTTATAAGACGCACGATCAGATGTCGGAGATGCCGTCGGGGACTGGGCGGATATCGAACTACGCCTGGGGTGACGATTACCATTTGGTCATTCAGGAGCGACTCGAGCGACTGGGCCAGCTACTGGTCGGGGCGTTTCCCTCCCATACAGGACGAGGGTTTGTCGATACCGCGCCGATTCTGGAGCGCGAGTGGGCCGCCAGGGCAGGCCTCGGCTGGATCGGGAAGCACACCCTCCTAATCCACCAGTTCTACGGCAGCTATGTCTTTCTCGCGGAGATCCTGACTACCCTTGAATTAGCGCCGGACATCCCGGTGACCGACCACTGCGGTAGTTGCACGGCCTGTCTTGACGCCTGCCCCACGGCAGCCTTTCCGGAAGCCGGAGTGCTGGATGCGTCGCGGTGTGTGTCATACCTGACGATAGAGCATCGTGGGCCGCTCCCCGACTCGCTGAATTCCCAGCTGGGGGAATGGGTCTACGGGTGCGACATCTGCCAGCTGGTCTGTCCGTGGAACCGGAAAAGTCCATCGACCCTCGATCCGGCCTTCCAGCCGCGCCATCACTGGATCGCGCCATCGCTTTCGACGCTCTCCACGCTCGACGAGGCGACCTGGATCGCCTGGACACGTCGCAGTGCCATCAAGCGGACCAAGCGTTCGGGACTCCAGCGCAATGCCCAAGTCGTGCTGGAACAGCGGCCCGATACAGGGTAACAATCAATCACTATCCTGCGGTATAATTCGTGACGGCTCACCGCATTCCGGCATCGAGGTGTTCTCATGGCACGGTCTACAGGCCAGGTCTCGACCCAGACATTGCTACTCGCTGGTTGGGCATTGCTCATCTGCGTGGGGGTCGGCAAAGCGTTCGTTGTCCAGGCGGCGGAAGGGATCGCCCGCGTGTCGCCGGTCGCAAGCGCCCGGCAGGGGGCATCGCGCACTGACGCTTTCCAGTTCGTCAACCGTACGCGGGCGACACGCCCGACAGTCACAGAGCGACGCGCTGCCGCATGCGGCGATCTGTTGAGTATTCCCGCCCCAACCAGCGAATCGCTGCAGACAAACATGCCTGATCAGAACCTGGGTGTCGTGACTTTCACGGATGGCGCACAGGTCTATCTCTACCTGCCGGGCTACACAGGAAAGGCTGGTCTGCAGGAGGTCCGGATCCTGACCATCGATGGCGAGAACCATCCCCTCGGCAGTGACAACAGCAGCGATGTCACGCTGGATGCGCGTCAGGGCGACTTCCCCTCCCTGGGGAGCATCACACTCGAGCCGCATCAGCGAGGCGCATTTTCCGCCAAAGTGATGCTGGAGTCCGGCAACAATGCCATCGCGGTCCGTGTCAGTCGGGCGATCGACACCGGCGATGTCAGTCAGGTGGCAACGTTCCAGCTCGCGGTCCGGTAGACAAGATTCCTCCCTCCTTTCGCATGGTTCTTCTACACGCCTCTGGAGCGCCAGAGGCGTGCTACTTTTGTACGGGCGACACGGCATGACACGTGCTTCTGGGTGCCGATGTGACCCCGGTCACGGGGACCAACGCCACTCCGCCCTACGATCGTTCATAGTCCGCGCGAAGCGCAGCTCACGTCATGACAGGAACCACGGTGTCATACACGCCAGCGACGCCTCATAGCTTCCACATTCCCGTCATGGGGACCGGGTTCACCATCGACACGCCCCTGCGCGTGGCGCGCTACGGCATCAGTTCAGTCGTGTCGCTCGTGGATGACACGCTCCTTGAGCATATGCGTCAGTTTCATGCCCGGGCCAACGGACTCTCGGCGACTCCCATCCGGACGGGCGATCCGGATGCCCGAGCGCGCCGGATCACCCAGTATCTCGACCTGTTGTCGGAGCTGGTGTTGAGCCAGGCCGCGACCCGGTCGGCACAAGACCACGAGCGCTACCTGCGTCTGCTCCCCGACGGAGCGGCACGGGATGTTTCCAGACTTGGCGGCATCGATGTCAACATCATGACGAAGCTCGACCGGTCGGTGGATCGCCAGGGGAAGCCCCTCGCCCATGAAGACTCCGATGCGTTAGCGGCCTTTCGGGGCTTCGCCAAAAGTACGCTGCAGTCTGCGATGGTGCTGTCTGCCGGCATCAACCGGAAGCTCTACGAATACATGGCGCAGTTCTCAGACTTCTTCCCGGATGCCGACGGAGCCCTGCGGAAAACCATCACGCTCAAAGTCAGCGACTATCGCTCCGCTGCGGTGCAAGGCAAGTTCCTGGCACGACTCGGCATCTGGGTGTCGGAGTTTCGGATTGAGTCGGGACTGAACTGCGGGGGTCATGCTTTCGGCGGGTCCGGCGAACTCATGGGGCCGATCCTCGCGATGTTCCAGGAGCGACGGGACTCGTTGCGAACCGAGTTAGGCGAGGTCTGGGCGAAAGCGCTCCGGGATCGTGGCATGACGGTCCCGCCGTTGCCGTCACAGTCCATTACAGCGCAGGGCGGAGTTGGGATCCATCAGGAGCATCGGCTGCTCCTTGAGGAGTTCAGCCTGGATCGGATCGGCTGGGGCACCCCCTTCCTGCTGGTGCCGGAAGTCGTGACGCTGGATGACGCCACCCGCGAGGCCCTGGCGCAGTCGACAGAGGAAACCGTACAACTGAAGCACTCGTCGCCACTGGGACTCCCCTTCTGGACGTTGCGGTCATCCGGCGGCGAGCAGGCGCGGCGCGATCGCATTGCGGCCGGGTCGCCGGGAAGCCCCTGCCCGAAAGGGCATCTCGCGGACAATCGCGAGTTCACGGAGCATCCGCTCTGTGTCGCCTCCCGGAGCTACCAGGCGAAGAAACTTGCGGAGATCGACTTCGCTGGGCTCCCTCTTGCGGAGCGGGATCTCGCCCGGTCGGGGGTCCTGCAGAAGTCCTGCATTTGTCACGACCTGAGTGGGGCGGTCACCAAAGCGCTGGCGATCGATCCCCAGGCGACACCGCTGGTCTGCCCGGGTCCGAATATCGTCAATTTTTCGAAGACCGCAACGCTGGAAGAGATGGTGGATCACATCTACGGCCGGGCGGCGCTGCCGATGCCGCTGGATCGTCCGCATATGTTCGTCCGCGAGTTTCAGCTGGCCATGGAGCATCTCGCCCGAACGGAAGGTGTGGCTGCGCTCACGACACCCGGACAGCCGGTGCGGCAGACGCTCCTGGAAGGACTGGCGTTCTATGAGGCACTGACAGAAAAGCTTCCCACCGAAAGCCAGCAACCATTTGCGGAGCATCTGCGGCGCATTCGTCAGCAACTACATCAGACCGCGCCGGAAATGGTGGCCGCAACCGCCTGACCAGGCAATGCGCTGGCTAGTAGGTGATGAAGTTCCCTAAGTAGGTACTGACGGCATCATGAATGCCGAGTTCCATCTGGCGATCATCCGCTGCAGAGCCGCTGGAGCTGTACGAGTCATCGCTGCCTCCACCGGAGGTGGCATAGGCACCTGCCAGCATCGCATCCATCACGGGCTGGTACTCCGCGAAGCTGACTTCACCTGCCAGGTAGGCTGCGGTAGGACCTGCGGCATCGCCCCAGATACTCCCGACCAATGCCACCACATTCGCGGTGATGTCCCGGCGTTCGGTAGCGGAGGATTGCGCCCAGTTTTGCTCCGCGGACGTCCAGACCACATCCATGATGCTGATCAGTGCTTTGGTGTCGGCATCCAGGCTGTCCCAGAGATAGCCCCAGAGGTAGACCGCATTCACCGAGGCGTCATCGCCAATGCTCAGGGTGGGGTCCACCGACTTCACGGTGAGGTCATAACACCAGGCCGTGAACTGTGAGAGAGCCACCATGTCGCTTATGGTGATGACCCCATCACCCATCCCCTCCGGGACTGCAACCACTTCGATCACAGTCTCCATATCCCCATCGCTGTTGTCGGTTCCCTGATGCGACGGCTCCGGCTCGTAGGGCGCGGGATCGTAGCCTCCTCCCTGCGCCAGGACCGGGGCTGCACCTGCCAGAGTTAGCAAGAGCGCGAGACTGCCCGGAAGCAGACGACTGATGTTGAGCAAGGAGGGAGCGGGGGTGAGAGTTCGCATGGCCCCTATTCTAACTGGAGGTCGAAGTGTGCCCGAAGTCACAATAAGGACCAGCTAAAAGTAGGAATGATTCCTAGATTTGTGTATACTCCGGCCCGGCAGTGGTCACCACTCTCTGGTGTGTCCGCAGCGGCGTTCGCCGGCAGTCCCCAGAACCGTTCCAAGACCACCGGTTGCCAAGTCTGGAAGGAGCGTACGAATGACAGGCGAATCGAAGTGTCCGTTTCACGCCATGCAGGGAGCCCGTACGACCCCGGCCCATCAGTCCAACGAAGCCTGGTGGCCGAATCGGCTCAATCTGCAGATTCTGCGTCAGCACTCGAACAAGTCCAATCCGATGGACCCCCAGTTCGACTACCGCACCGCTTTTCAGGGACTGGACTATGCCGCCCTGAAGGCGGACCTCCAACACCTGATGACCGACTCGCAGGACTGGTGGCCTGCAGACTGGGGCCACTACGGTGGCCTCTTCATTCGCATGACCTGGCACGCTGCCGGCACCTACCGCATCTGGGATGGTCGCGGTGGCGGGGGGACCGGCAATCAGCGCTTTGCGCCCCTCAACAGCTGGCCCGATAACGGGAATCTCGACAAAGCGCGTCGCCTCCTCTGGCCCATCAAGCAGAAGTACGGCAATCAGATTTCCTGGGCGGACCTCCTGATCCTCGCTGGCAACGTGGCCCTGGAATCGATGGGCTTCAAGACTTTCGGTTTCGGTGGCGGACGCCCTGACATCTGGGAGCCGGAAGCCGACATCGACTGGGGGCCGGAAACGGAATGGCTGGGCGACAAGCGCTACAGCGGCGATCGTCAGCTGGAGGACCCGCTCGGGGCAGTCCAGATGGGCCTGATCTATGTCAATCCGGAGGGACCGAACGGAAACCCCGATCCGGTGGCATCAGGGCGCGACGTCCGGGAAACGTTCGGGCGCATGGCGATGAACGATGAGGAGACTGTCGCACTCGTGGCTGGCGGTCACACCTTCGGGAAGGCGCACGGAGCCGGTGATCCGGCCCTGGTGGGTCCGGAGCCGGAGGGAGCTCCCATCGAGGAAATGGGCCTCGGATGGATCAACAAGTTCGGAACCGGCAAAGGGATCCACACCACGACCAGCGGCATCGAGGGAGCCTGGAAACCCAATCCTACGAAGTGGGACAACGGCTACTTCGAGATGCTCTTCAAGTATGAATGGGAGCTCTCGAAGAGTCCGGCGGGAGCCCACCAGTGGCATCCCATCAACTGCGAGGAGGCGGACCTCATCCCTGATGCCCACGACCCGTCGATCAGGCATCGTCCGATGATGACCACGGCCGACCTCTCCCTCCGCTTTGACCCCATCTACGAGCCGATCGCCCGGCGTTTCCACCAGGATCCCGCCGCCTTCGCGGACGCCTTTGCCCGCGCCTGGTTCAAGCTGACTCATCGCGACATGGGACCAAAGTCGCGGTACCTCGGTCCGGAGGTCCCGGCAGAAGATCTCATCTGGCAGGACCCGGTGCCGCAGGTCACCCATCCCCTGATCGATGCTTCCCACATTGCAGCCCTCAAGCAGCAGGTCCTGGCAACTGGTATCACTCCCACCGACCTGGTCAAAGTCGCCTGGGCTGCGGCCTCTACGTTCCGGGGTTCGGACAATCGCGGCGGGGCCAACGGTGCCCGCATCCGCCTCGCCCCGCAGAAGGACTGGGAAGCCAATGAGCCCACGATGCTGGCTGCAGTCATGGAGAAGCTGGAGGCCGTGCGCAGTGCGTTCAATGGCGCCCAAAGCAGCGGCACGCAGGTCTCGCTGGCCGATCTCATCGTGTTGGCAGGGTGCGCCGGGGTCGAGGCCGCAGCGAAGCTGGCAGGCCACGAGATCACGGTCCCCTTCCGCCCCGGACGAACGGACGCCTCGCAGGAGCAGACCGATATCGAGTCCTTCGCGGTCCTCGAGCCGCGGGCGGATGGCTTCAGGAACTATGTCCGGGCGGGCGTGCAGGCTCCGGCAGAAGAACTGCTGCTCGACAAGGCGCAGTTGCTGACCCTCACCGCCCCGGAGATGACAGTCCTCATCGGTGGGATGCGCGCCCTGCAGGCCAATCATGGCAGTACCAGCCACGGAGTCCTGACCGAGCGTCCTGGAGCCCTCTCCAACGACTTCTTCGTCAACCTCCTGGACATGTCAACGCAGTGGACGCCCTCAGCAACCGAAGGGAGCTATGAGGGTCGGGACCGAAAGACCGGTGCGCCAAAGTGGACCGGCACGCGGGTCGACCTGGTCTTCGGCTCCAGTTCGGAGCTGCGGGCCATCGCGGAGGTCTACGCCCAGCAGGACAACCAGGGGAAGTTTGTCGCAGACTTTGTCGCGGCCTGGACCAAAGTGATGGAGCTGGATCGCTTCGATCTGTCTTAAGCTAGGGCGAGTCGCGGCACATCATCAGCTCAGAGCAACACCCTGCCCCGCGACTCCGGTCGCGGGGTTATGCTTTTTCCCGAAAGCGAAGAAGCCCGCCATAGACGCTAACTCTAAGCCGGTCCTCCTCTCGGGAGGCAATCCGCAGATTCCCAAAGGGGACGGTGACGCACCTGTGCAGGCGTACCTCGATGCCATCCCGGCCGGCTGGAAACAGGACGCTGCGCGGAAGCTCGACGCCCTCATTGTGAAGACGGTCCCGACGGTCCAGAAGGCGGTACGCTGGAACTCGCCGTTCTACTCAGTCGGCAATGGGTACTTCCTCAGCTTCCACATGTTCACGCGGTACATCAAGGTGACGTTCCTCAAGGGCAAGCTTCTAACACCCGTCCCGCCGGAGCCGTCGAAAGACCCGGACGCGGCGTATCTGCACCTCTACGAAGATGTCCCGGTCGAAACAGAGCAGCTGACATCGTGGATCAGGCAGGCGTCAATCCTCCCGGGCTGGGATCCGGGAACATCGACGAAGTGATGTAAGCAGGCCTGGGTATGAGTGCCCGCGCGATCATTCCCGTAGAATCAGCAGCGCGTTAAGCGCCACACTTTCCAGAGGAGTCCCCCCCCATGAAGATCACGGTCGAGACCACCGTCCATGCCCCGATCGAGCGTGTTTGGCAGGCCTGGAACTCCCCCGAGGACATCACGCACTGGAACTTCGCGTCTGACGACTGGCAGTGTCCCAGCGCGACGGTCGACTTGCGCGAAGGCGGCAGCTACTCCTCGCGCATGGAAGCAAAAGACGGCTCCATGGGCTTTGACTTCGAGGGGACCTACACAGAGGTTGTGCCGCACGAGCGCATCGTGAGCACGTTCGGCGGACGCGAACTTGTGGTCGAGTTCGTCCAGTCAGAGAACGGCGTGACGGTCCGCGAGACGTTTGATGCCGAAGAGATGCACCCCGCGGAGGTGCAACAGGCTGGCTGGCAGGCCATCCTCGACAATTTCGCGAAGCACGTGGAAGGTCGCTGATGCCAACGAAGAAGTCCGCAGAGCTGAGGCAGGCCGACACCTTAACCGCATCCGGGGAGATCAACGCGCAGATCGCGGCGACTCCGGGCTTTCGTGGCGACCTGCTCGCGACACTCCGCCAGCTGATCCATGCGGCGGTGCCAGATGTCGTTGAGACCATCAAGTGGCAGAAACCCTCGTTGGCTGAATGTGCGGTCAGCCGCGACGGGCGGCTTCGAGGGCTGCGATGTCGAGCTTGCTCATGGTCCCCATAGCCTCGAACACCCGCCGCGCTTCCTCGCCGCCGACTGCGAACAGATCAAAGATGAATCGGGGCTGAATCTGCCAGGACACCCCCCAGCGATCCTTGCACCATCCGCACTGCCCGGCACTCCCGCCGTTGCCGACCAGGGCGTCCCAGTACCGGTCAGTCTCTTCCTGAGAGTCGGTCGTGACCAGGAACGAAAAGGCTTCGTTGTGCGTGAACATCGGACCGCCATTGATGCCGAGGCAAGGGATCCCGAGGACCGTAAACTCGACCGTCAGCACCTCCCCGGGATGCGCGCCGGGGAACTCACCGGGGGAGATGTTGACGGCGGTCACGGCACTGTCGGGGAAAGTGGCGGCGTAGAACTGCGCCGCCTCCAGGGCGTCCTTGTCGTACCAGAGGCTGACGTTGTTCCTGGCGAGCATGGGCAGGTCTCCTTGGCGTAGTGGCGGTGAGCAGTCGTGTGCCACCAGAGGGTACATCGCCGGGACGGGATGGTCAGATTTGGGAGCTGGGTATGAGGGGAGACCGCATTCGTCAGTCGCCTCATCGACCTTGCCTTCCTGGCCCCGGACATCACGACGGCGATCCTTGATGGCCAGCAGCCGATGGAGATAACCTCCAAGCAGCTAGCTCGGACGAGGATGACTGAAATCATGGGACGAGCAACGCACAACCATTGGCGTTACCATGGGTTATTCTGGCGGCGCGGAGGAAGGAGCAGTACGTCGGTGGCCACAGGTGAGAGAACATTAGCCCCAAGTTGGGAGCAGGTGGAAACCATAGAGGATGCAATGGCATTCCTCTCCGACCTTTTCCTTCGCAGCTACTTTCCACCCAATGGCCCCTTTACTGGTTCGTCTTCTGAAGACGCCATGCAGAGCTCAATCTCCAGGATTTTGACTGAGCACAATGTCCCTCATGAAAGGGAGTACAAACTCTCAGGAATACGTGCCGATCTGTTTATCCCTACGTTCGGACTAGCTATCGAACTGAAATCAGCTGATCTCGGCGAGCGCGCTCTGACTCAGCAGCTTCGTCGATACCTTACGGCGAATTGTCGGGGCATACTCCTTGTGACAGTCAGTTCGCGACATCAGGGGATGCTCGAGTCGGTGAAGCCTTTCCCCCGGGGAAATCGCTCTGGATTGGTCAAGCCAATGCAATGCTGCTGGATTCCTCCTCATACTTGGACCCCTGAAGAGCTTCGTGAGCCTGCGCTTCGTGAAATCGAGGAACTGAGAGCTAAGGGGGTCGATCAGGAGTACATCTCTAGCAAGGAGAACCTCCACACGCGTATTCAGTGCCGCTTGGAACCAATGTTTGACTTCGAGTACATCTATGACGACCCCCACCTGATCGTTATCTCTCGATGCACGCTAATCCACACTCCCACAGGGGAGTGCTGCGCATTTGGTGTTGGAGAAAGCAGCACGACAGAAACGAAGTTCGCCTGGGGCCAGGGACATCGCGTCTGTCCAGAGTGCGGATTGCGTTCCATCCGCCGCAGTTCCTACCCGCCTCGATGGGATCCGGATGGCGAGCCGGGCTGGTATTGCAACGGTACTTTGGCTGCTGAGATTCTCATGGCTCCCGCCCGCAGCAGTGGAGATCCCGAAACGATCGAAAGGTGCGTAAGAGAGCTTCTTGATCATCACTGTGACGCGCAATTTGCCTTGGACGACATAAGAGTCACGACGCAACAAGGGAGTCGTGTCCCTACAGAGGGCAATGGAAATCCTCATTACCAGCTTCGCTACAAGGCTCAGGAACGGGCACTCCGGGACACGCACCTCAAATTCACGGCAACCCAGCAGAGCGTATCGAGTTGATCGTAGCTACCGAGTTTCTGGCTTTGATTGGGTCCGACTCTCCCCTGTTCCAACAGTGAACCCCGTCGAGCCTCGTTCAGCAAAAGCACCTGTTTTCCCGGGAAACAGGCCTCTTGGTCCTCTCCCACTCCAACAGTGAACCCCGCCAATCCGACGCAGAGACTCCGCGTAGACCGGCCTCGGAAATCGCCCTCTCCTGCGCTCTCTACGGAAGCTCTTCCTCAATCCAGACTCGCCGACTCCCGCATGAATGCGGGGCATTCCGGGCTATCCAACCAGTGAACCAGATCAAGTCCATTTCGCCGACGACTTGCTGGCGGAGAGGCCGGGATTCGAACCCGGGGTACGCTCATCACGCACATACGCTTTCCAGGCGTACGCCTTAAACCGCTCGGCCACCTCTCCGTACTGTCGGACACCACCCCACACGGGATGTGCCGGGGTGGAACGGCCCGGCAAGGGGCGAGTATCGCAGCCGCATCCCCGACGGTCAAGGGGTGGGCCCTGCCGCTGAGGGAGACGCTGCCGGTGGTTGGGCATCGGTGCTCGATGGCTGCGGCAACAGGAAGTTCACCGCCACGACAGTCAGCATCACCAGCAGCGCCCGACGAAAGCGCGCCTCATCAATGGTCGCCAGCGTGGAGCGTCCGATCCAGATTCCGAGGCTCACCATCACCGCCGCCGCCCCGCTCCAGCCCCAGAGCTCCGGGGTCAGGGACCCGCCATGGGTGTAGACCAGCGCTTTGATGCCGTTGATGACCAGGGCCGCCAGCATGTTGGTGGCGAGGAATCGCTCCTTGGTGAGGCCGTAGTTCGCCAGGAACGGTGCGCTGATGGGACCCGCTGCGCCGAACATCCCGGAGAGGAGGCCGGTGATGAACCCGACCAGAGGAAAGTGCTGCAGCCGGGTCTCGAACTCCGCCTGACTGCCCCAGAGTTCATAGGCGACGAACGCCAGCAGGTAGATGGCGATCACCGGACGCAACCACTCTTCCGGGGCGATGTTGAGGAGGCTGGCACCGATGACTGACCCAATGGCGGCACCGGGAAGAATCTGCCGGATGACCTCCCAGTCGGTGAAGGCGTGGAACATCGCGAAGCGAACAATGTTGCCCCACATCATGCTGGTCGACAGCACAACCACCGCCGCGACTGGTCCCAGCGCCCAGATCAGGACCGGCAGCAGGAGAATCCCCCCGCCGAGGCCCGCGACAGTCGTGATGTAGCCCGCAAAGAGGCTGCTCGCCAGGACGGCGGCGGTGACCCAGGGGTCCATACCCATCTCCCGCCCGCGTTGTAGCACGCGCCGGGCCGGGAATCACTCATGCTGCCAGAGGAATTTTTCCTGCATCTGTTCCCGGACATCGATGGCGGGATTGTGGTCCACGCCGCCGAAGAGGTAACCCAGCGCGACAATGGTCAGCATCCCGAGGAACAACAGGCGGAAGCGTCCGTGGCTGGAGGTCTTCAGCACCCAGACACCGAGCTGGACACCCACCGCGACCGCGATCACGACTCCCCAGGCCATCACGGGCGAAATGTGCTGGAAGAATCCCAGGGCGGCATAAGTCGAGAGCTTCACGCTGTTCATGGCGAGGGCGGCGGCGGTGATGGTCGCGACCAGGTGGATGCCGGTGAGTCCATGTCGGAAGAGGAACGGGGCGGCGATGGGTCCGGTTGTGCCAAAGAGGGCGGAGAGTGCGCCGGTGAGGAGCCCCACCGCCGGGATTTGTGCGAGGTTGACCTGCCAGTCGTGTTTGGTCTGGAAGAACTCGGTGGCGACAAAGATCAGGATGCCGACCGCGAGGGTGCGTCGCAGTAAGAGCTCAGGCATGTTGCCGATGAGCATGGCTCCGATGAACGCGCCGATCATGCCGCCGATGGCGAGTCGCCAGACCACATTCCACTTCGCTTCGCGCCAGATCGCCAGGGTCAGCATGATGTTGCGCGAGATCTGCGAAAGGGCCACCACAATAAGGGCTTCCTGGGGCGGCAGCAGCGCCAGCGCCAGGGGCATCAGGACCCCGGCTCCGCCGACGCCGGTGGCCGAGTTCACGATCCCGGACATCAGTGTCGCGCCCCAGATAAGGAGCATCCGGACTTCCGGCGTCAGGTCGAATGTCATACGCTGCCAGCCTTGCGTCGATCCATTTGTCGCGCCAGGAGACCAGCGAAGTATCCGGCACCAAAGCCGTTATCGATGTTGACGGTCACTGTTCCCGCCGCGCAGCTGTTGAGCATGGTCAGCATGGCAGCAAAGCCCCCCAGTCCGGTGCCATAGCCGGTGGAGGTCGGGACCGCAATCAGCGGCTTGCCAAGCAGCCCCCCGACCACACTGGGGAGCGCGCCTTCCATGCCCGCCACCACGATGACCAGATCGGCGGCCTCGAGCAGATCCTTGCGTCCCGTGAGTCGGTGGATCCCGGCGACTCCGGCATCCCAGAGGGTCGTCACCTGACACCCCTGCAACGTCGCCATCAGGGCCGCTTCCCTGGCGACCGGCAGATCGGCAGTCCCGGCGGCGATGACCAGCACGTTGACATCCAGCGATGGCGGCGGAACGGGTGCATGGAGGATCGCAGCGTCGGGATCGTAGTGAAGGTCCGGGAAGGCATCGCGGAGCGGCGCGACCCGGTCGGGCGTGAGGCGCGTCACCACCACCACTGCGCCAGCCTGTTGCTGGGCAGTGATGACATCGTGCAACTGGGCATCGGTCTTGCCGGGGGCATAGATGACCTCCGGAAAGCCCACCCGCAGTGAGCGATGATGGTCGAGCTGAATCGCACCGAGGTCTTCCAGTGCGAAATATCGGAGTTGTCGGACCGCAGCATCGACCGTCAACTCACCGGCAGCGACCTGCGAGAGCAGGCTGGTCAGTCGGGGTTCATCCACGGGCCAGCACGTCGGCGGGGAGCCCTTCGTTGAGCGCTCCGGTGCGATAGCCCTCCAGGTCGAGGGCGATGTAGGTGAATCCCAGCGTTTTCAGCGCATTGAGCAGGGCGGTCCGGATGGCGGGATCAATCGCCCGGGGGAGTTCTTCTGGGGCGACTTCGAGCCGGGCGATGGGGGCATGGTCGCGCACCCGAAACTGCCGGAAGCCACAGGCACGGACCGCGGCTTCCGCCGCCTCGATCCGGGCAAGCAGTTCGGGTGTGATCCGGGTGCCGTAGGGGAACCGACTTGCGAGGCAGGCGGTTCCCGGCAGGTCGGCGATGGGGAGGTTCAACTCGCGGGCGAGTTCCCGCAGGTCCGTTTTACAGAGACCCGCTTCCACCAGCAGATGACGGACTCCGGCATCCCTGGCGGCTTTGAGCCCTGGGCGAAAATCGCCCAGGTCATCGAGGGTCGTCCCATCGGCCAGGACCGCAGCGGGCGCGATGTCACGACAGAGGTCGCGCATGGCAGCGTAAAGTTCGCTTTTGCAATGGAAGCAGCGCGATGGCGGATTGGCGGCATACCGCGGGTCACTCAGTTCCTTCGTCTGCACAAAGTGCTGGACAATCCCCCACTCCCTGGCCAGGGATTCCGCCCGTTCCCGTTCATTAGCGGCATACGACGGACTCAGGGCGGTCACCGCGAAGGCTTTGTCCCCCAGGACCTGATGGGCAACGTACAACAACAGCGCGGAGTCCAGGCCACCTGAGAAGGCCACAGCGACCCCTGGGAGTCCCGCAATGAGGTTTTGCAGCGCTGGCGGAAGAATCTCAGGAGGGGATGCCACAACTCATTGTAGATGCGAAAGCGCTGACAGTGCAGTTTCGCTCCGGTCTCACAGTAAAAGCGCTCCCAGGAGGGAGCGCGATCAGCAGACTGTTCTCCAAGTGTTATGGCCCGGAGATGGTAGGCACTTCTGCGAGGAACTCGTCCCAGCTTTGCCAGACCTCGTACGCACTGAGCTTTGCTTCAATGGCTGCCTGCCCCTCGGCCCCATGACCGAGCGTCGTCTGCGTACCGCTCAGCCTGTCAGGATCAGCCTCATGAAAGAGCAACCAGCGTTGCTGATCGCCTGACCCCGCAGGGAGGAGAAGGGCCACCCCAGTTCTATCCCGGCGAATCCACCACTGGGGAGCGGGGCCTTCGTCGTACTCGCGCAAGGCAGGAGGACGAGCGCCCATCCCCAACGCTCGAAAGGCTTCAGCTGGGGTAGCTGGATAACGGCCAAAAATCAGCCGGAACTGGCTGACAGGTCGCAGGCACGCGGAGGCTGGGCTGACTCGCCCCTGGTTCTGCCCCTGCTGGCGAATCTCATCAAGGGTAGCTGGATCCAGGGAAGCAGGGGACGGGATGCAGGCACGCTCTTCTTCCTGAGCTGGCGCTCCTGGAGCCCATGCCACCACTCGCAGCGAAGTCAGTGGATTCGTTGGAGTCCACAGTATCGCACCACCAGACGGCTGCCCCGGGGGCAAGGAATCCATGATCTCCCATGACGCCTGAGGTGTAGAGACCGGCCAGACTGCCACTTGTGGTAGTAACTCTGGCAGAGTCGCGGGCCACTCGCCAGACCGTGCAAAAGCGCACATGGTGGATGTCCGCAGTACAGCGGCCAATATGTTGCGCTGCACAAACGGCAACGCAGAGTGATCTCCCAGAGGCAGCCGCAGCAGATAATTCGCCGGATGAATACGCGCTGAAGCGACCGGGGTCAACGGTGATTCACCAGGTGATTTCTCAGATGGAACTTGCGTATCTCCAGCGGCTTGAAGTGGGGGTACACACAAGCTTCCGATCACAAAGAAAGCGACCAGTGTCCAAAGACCTTTCATGACAGACCCTCCGTTCAAAGAGGTAGCATCATGCTTGAAGACTCAGAGCGCTTTATGCCACGATGCACTGCAGAGCTGTATCTTACTTTTTAGTTCTCGCGAATGCAAGACGCCATAGCCGTCTGAAAACAGATCTGAGTTAACTCCTAACAGACGATTGATCGCTCTCTCGTGCAAGCGACGTTAAGCCCAGCGATCATGCCCCGGCTGAGATGAGCCGGCATCTCGCTAGCCTGCCCTGTTTGTGAGTGGCTGGTGAACAGTTCTTTGAGATTCGGCTTCACCATGATGGCTAATCTGGCACGCTGAGCACTCTGTACTCGAACGACTTCGGCGCTCCAGCACCGTTGGCGTTGTACACCACGACCGTACCGGTATAGGTCCCGGGAGGTCCCAGGGTCACCGTCGGACTGGAGTCCGTCGCGACCTGGGGTGTGGCACCTTCCCCAAACGACCAGCGCCAGCCGGTCGGTTCGCCAGCATCGATGGTGGTCATGGCGGTCACACTGAAGGTGGCCGTGGCCCCAGTAATCCCGATTTCGCCGGTGGGTGTCACCTCGCCCGCAATGGGAGCGTTGGCAGCAGGGGTATCGATGGCGAGGAAGAGCCGGGTGGTGGCATGGCCGCCAACCGCAAAGGGACCGATGAGTCCGGTGAAGGGGCCGGACTGGGTGGTTGCGCCCGCCACCTGCCAGGTCCCCTCTTCGACTTCGAAATTGAAACGCCCGAGGGCGTCGGTCTGACGGATTTCGACTGGGGTCGTGAGTTCCTCGCCCGCATAAAGCGCGACCCAGCCTTCGCGGACCAGAATCGAGGGAGACCCCTCTACCCGAAAGTAGGTCATGGCCCCCAGGATGGTCCCGATGGAGGAATCGACACAGCCGGTGAGGAGCAGGAGGGGGAGGAGGAGTCCGACAGTGCGCATGACAAAGAAGAGTAGCACGGGGCCTCCTCGCAGCAGTCCTGCCCGGTGCCTTACCGGGAGAAGCGGTACTTCAGGAGGGTGTAGATGGCTTCGACTCCATCTTTCCAGCCGATTTTCTTCCCCTCGGTGATGGTGCGCCCGCGATAGGTAATCGGGACCTCCACCAGGCGGGCCCCGTTTTTCAGCACCTTCGCGGTCACTTCCGGGCAGAACTCAAAGCGCTGGCAGGTCAGGTTCACCTGGGCAAGGACGTCGCGCCGGAAGGCCTTGTAGCAGGTCGCTTCATCAGTGATGTGCGTTCCATAGAGCACACTCGCCATGCCGGCCAGGAGCTTGTTACAGATCAGATTCGGCAGGGCCATGTTCTCGACCTTGCCCAGGAAACGGGAGCCATACACGACATCCGCTTTCCCCTCGCGGATGGGAGCGATGACCTGTGGCAGTTCCTGGGGGTCGTACTCCAGGTCGGCATCCTGGATGATGACGATGTCACCGGTGGCGTATTTCAGGCCGATCCGGATGGCAAAGCCTTTGCCGGAGTTCAGCATACTGAAGTGGACCGTCAGCAAATCCCCATCAGGATTCTTCTCACGAATGGCCTGCAACAGCTCCACGGTGCCATCGGTGGAGCCGTCATCAACGACGATGATCTCCTTCTGGAGCCCAAAGTCGACCGCCCTGACTGCTTCGAGGACCGCCTCGATGTTCTGGTGCTCGTTGTAGCAGGGGATGATGATGGAGACCTTGCGAAAGCCGGAGGGCTCCACCTGGAAGGCGGGCTGGGCGTCTGCAGGCTGGAGGATGGGAGTCGCCACGACAGCAGCGATTATACCGGGGCATGATTCATTCTAAAGCGCTTCGAATCAGGGAATCTTGTCTCGCATCGGGGTCACGAGTCCTTCATCCGACGTCGCCGGGGAAGCAGGGGTGCATCGACGACCCCCTGATCCCGCAGTTCCAGGACCAGGTAGCCACTGATGGCCAAGTGCGCCTGCAGCTCCTTGAGGATGGATGACTCGCGTGTGAGGAGTCGGATAACCAGTTTCTGCTGACCATTTTCCTGCGGCTCGACACTGGCGTTGTGCAGTCGGACCCGACCATCTCCAGTGAAGTCCCGCACGATGCGGGACAGGATCCGATCACGCCCCCGGGGCATCTGAATGGTGATGACGAATTCCCGCAAGGGCCCGCGCTCACGTCCCTGCAGCGCGAGGAGTCGTCGCTCCAGGACCCGGACGAGTGTCTGAACCAGCAACACAAGCGTTGCAGCGGCCAGCGCCAGGGCGTACTCCCCCGCCCCAGCGGCAAGTCCAGCGCCTGCCGAGACCCAGAGGGCGGAGGCGGTAGTGAGTCCAATCACCCGGGCGCGTCGCTGCATGATGACGCCGGCCCCGATGAAGCCGATGCCAGTCACGACCTGGGCCGCCAATCGCCCAGGGTCCCCATCACCGACCGCAAAGACTGTCCGGGAAAGAATGCTGAAGAGGCAAGCCCCAATAGCGACCAGGGCATTAGTCCGGACCCCGGCATCGTGACGGGTCCACTCCCGCTCTGCGCCAATCAGCAGGCCCGCGAGAGTCGCGGTCCCGAAGGCCCAGGCGAGTTCGATCCAGGGGAGAGTTGGTGTCACGAATTGGAATGTAACACCGGGATCACAGGGGCGAGCTAGTCAACTGTCGCGAGTGGCGTCAGGGCGGCGAGTTGTGTAGCGGTGCGAGCCATCGGGGCAGCCGCCCGATCCGGGAAGGGGGATTTGGAGGTGTCGCGGGTAGCGATGAGGAGCATCGCCGCAAGGGCGAGGGCAAGCCCGGTAATGCTCCGTCCCCTCCCCTTCTTCGACAGACTCTGGGAGGTCAGCTTCGTTTCCAGCGCGGACATCGCCACAATGGCCATGATGGCAAAGATCGCCGCGGCCAGGGCGACGGTGTATTCGCGATAGGGGGAGAAGAGAATCTGCAGCAGCGCGACCAGCCCCCAGAGGAAGCTCAGCCAGCTCAGCAGGTTCGCGGAGACGTCATACATAGGCTGGATTGTAGCGGGTCGCTAGTAGTCCTCATCCGACTCATCGTCGAACCCGTCGTCCTCGATGCTCTCGTAGAGGTCCCGTCGCAACAGCTCGCGTGGTTTGGCGCCGTTCGGCCCGCCGATGATTCCCTTCGCATGCAGGACATCGATGATCCTGGCGGCCCGGTTATAGCCGATACGGAGTTTCCGCTGGACCATGGATGCCGAAATCATCCCCTCCTGCAGGGCAATCTGCAGGGCAGCGTCGTAGTACTCCGCGTCATCGCCCAACCCATCGATGTCCTCGTCCCCGCTCTCCATGCCGGCTGCGAGGTCTTCATCGCGGTCCACCAGGATTTCGTCGTTGTACTCCGGCGAGAGCTGGGTCGTGATGGCTTCGACTACTGTGCTGATTTCGACCTCATCGACAAAGCAGCCCTGAGCCCGGATCGGTTTGCTCTCCCCGATCGCCTTAAAGAGCATGTCGCCATATCCGAGGAGCTTGTCGGCCCCGGCGTGGTCGAGGATGGTCTTGGAGTCGACGATGCTCGGGACTTTGAAGGCGATACGGGTGGGAATGTTGGCTTTGATCTGCCCGGTGATGACTTTGACATCCGGCCGCTGGGTCGCGAGGATCAGATGGATCCCCACCGCCCGGGCGAGCCGCGCCAGGCGATTGATGAGCTTTTCGAGATCCACAGCGCCCAGCGCCATAAGGTCTGCCAGCTCGTCGATCACGATGACGATGTACGGCATGGGATTCCGGGGATGCCTGGCGTTGTACTCCCCGATGTTCCGGACCCGGGCCTGCTGCAGCGTCTTGTAACGGTCGTCCATTTCCTTGTCGGCCCAGTTCAGCGCATTCAGCGCTTTGCGGGCGTCATCGACGACCGGGACCAGCAGATGGGGCAGCCCGTTGTAGGTGACCAGTTCGACGCGCTTTGGGTCGATCAGGATCATTTTCACGAGCCCGGGATGTCCCCGGTACAGGAGGCTCATGATGATGGTGTTGAGACAGACTGACTTCCCGGCCCCGGTCTGTCCGGCGATCAGGAGGTGGGGCATCCGGGCGAGATCCGCCACGATGCAGTTGCCAGCCAGGTCCTTGCCCAGCGCGACCGTCAGGACTGAACTCGCGGACTGGAACGCATCGCTTCCCAGGATTTCCCGCAATGTCACGAGATGCTTGACCTTGTTGGGGAGTTCGATGCCAACCGCTTTGCGCCCTGGAATCGGCGCTTCCACCCGGACACTCTTCACGGCGAGGTCGAAGCGGAGATCGTTTTCCATGCCCTGGATCTTGGCCATGCGGGTGCCATCTTCCGGAATGCACTCCACGCGGGTCACGGAGGGTCCGACCGTGATGCGGTCGACATGGGCCACGACCCCGTAGCGCGCCAGCGCCTGCTCCACGACTTCTTTGACGCCATCGTAGTTTTCCGTGTTCGCGGCTCGCTCCGGCGGATCATTCAGCAGTTTGAGCGAGGGGAACTCGTAGGGCATGTCAAAGGTCGAGGCACGGAACGGTAGATCCTGCTGCTCCCCCTGCAACATGCCGAGGCCCTCGACTTCGCCCTCGGGGTCGACCATTACATTGGTGTCAATGACCGAAAAGGATCGTCCAGTGCCCGCAGACTCTTCGTCTCCTTCTTTGTCGTCGTCTTCATCGACCCCTGCTGCTTCCAGTTCTTCGGTGATCTCATCGACCACTGCCGCCAGGATGGCTGCCTGCGACTCGGCATCGGGGGCTTCGCGACGGGAACGACGCCGTCGCGGGGGCTCTGGCGATGGGATCATCGCCAGGGCGACTTCATCTTCAGCATCGATCTCCTCGCTGTCGTACTCCGTTTCATCAGCATCAGCCAAAGCAGCGTCCCGACGTGCCTGCCAGGCGGCCTGCAACGCATGGAGTCGCGACCGGGAGAGCCGCCAGAGGTCGCCCCAGCCGATGCCGGTCAGCAGCGGTAGCGCCAGCATCCCGACCCCGATGAGCACCAGTCGGGCACTCAACTGACCGAAGAGCGCTACCAGCCAGCCGGCCAGTGTGATGCCGATCCATCCAACCTGGTAGCGGTCTTCGCTCTCGAGGAAATAGGCGCTCTGTCGCAGCAGCACGCCGCCATAGGCGAGCGTACAGAGAATGACGACCAGGCTGTAGGCCCAGGCTCCCTGCAGCACACCTGCGGGGCGGGGTTCATCCGGCTGTCCCGGGAGACGGTAAATCGCCAGAGCGCCAAGGGCCAGCGGCAGCAAGAGCAGCCAGGCTCCGGTGAAGCCAATGACCGGAATCACCAGATGTCGGATGCCGAGGGAGAGCCAGCTGGGGTTAGCGGTCTGGGTCAGGTCCAGGAGGGCAATGACATAGGGGGCCGCAAACAGCCCCAACGCGATCAGTCCCGCTTCACGTCGGATGCGGGGTGCGAGTTGCCATCGGCTGCGTAGTCGGCGCAGTTGCTCCGACCAATGCGGCGGATCCTCGAAATCAATCGCGGTGAGATCGGGGCTGGTTTGGATGCGTGGCGCCACGGGGCCATCCCTCCCTGGGGGGCTCCGGTGCCGACGAGTCCTATGCTGCGTGAGGAAGTATACGGGAACCACACTGAGCAGGTGAGCCGTTATGTCGCATCCTGCAGAACCGAGTGCCCTACAACCGACCCCGGGCTTTGATGCTGATGTACGCCTTTACGACCGCACCGCTCAGCTGGCCCGGTGGAACATCCACCACGATCCCCCCGGCCTCACGAATCGCCTGGAGCGCGCCAGCCCGCTCTACCACGACTTCCGCCACTGCTGCCTGGTGATAGAGCTCGGCTTCCGTGGTCGGTGACGCATCGAGGAGCGCGGGGAATCGCGGGTCCGGCAGGGTCACCACGACCGGCAGATGACGCCTCGCCAGCAGGCGGATGCCAGCCAGCAGATCGCGACTCAGCTCCCGTCCCTGTACCTCAGTAAAGAGGACCATCAGGGTCCGCTTCCTGACCAGACTGGCAATCGCCGCGAGTTGCGCGACATAGTCCGGCTCAACGCCTTCCGGCTGCAGACTCCCGAGTTGTTCCATGACCTGCTGCATTTGTCCGGCACCACTCCGCGGCAGCAGCGCGGTGTGGAGTCGTTCGCCGAACGCCGCCGCGCCCACCAGGTCCCCCCGTTCGACTGCGACCCACGCCAGCGAAAGGGCGGCCGAAAGTGCGGCATCGAGGCGCATGACACCCTCCACGGGCACCCGCATGGATCGTCCGCAATCGACCAGGAGCATCAGTGATTGCGCCCTCTCTGGTTCCAACTCCCGGACGATGAGGCTGCCGCGACGGGCTGAAGCTTTCCAGTCGATGCTCCGCATGGCATCACCCGGCGCATAGGGTCGCAGCTCACGAAAGAAAGTCCCCTCTTCCCGACGGGGCAATCGTCGACTCCCCAGGGGAATCGCTTCACGTCGCGCCCACAGCCGGAGGTCCTGCAATGCCCGGAGCCCCGGCAGGACCTGACTCTCCTGACGCATGGGGCGTCGCTCCTGCCAGATCGCCAGGCCCCAGGGCGAACGGCTTCGCAAACGGAGTTCGGGGAAGGTCACCAGACCGCGGGCCAGAGGAGTCATCGTGAGGTTCACCGCGCCGGAGGGCTCAGGCGCCGTCTGGAACTGCAACTGGCGCGGCTCGACAGGAAAGTCTGGCTGGGTCGCAGCCTCCTGCAGCATGACCTGCAATGGCACTCCAGCGCGCTGCCACCAGCGGTACGCAATGATCTCTGGCTCGCCCAGTCCCATGGGCGATGGCAGGTCGCGTTGTACCTCAAGCTGTTGCACTGCCTGACGAACCTGTAGCGCATCGACCGTGATCGCGACCAGCACCAGTGCCGCATGAATCCAAAACAGCAATTCCACCGCCGGAAACCATGCAGCGAGTATCAGCCAGCCTCCTGCGGCTCCCAGCAACGCCAAAGCCCGTCCGGTCAGCAGTGGCATCGGTGTTACCGGGGAACTGGCACGCGCTCGGCCAGTTCCCGCAGGACCGTGTCCGCCGTCGTGCCTTCGATCTCAGCTTCAGGACGCAGGAGCAGGCGATGTCGCCAGACCGGGGCCAGCATTTCCTTCAGATCATCAGGCAGCACGTAATCCCGACCCTCCAGGGCAGCAACTGTTCGCCCAGCCTGCATCAGTGCGACCCCCGCCCTGGGCGAGGCCCCCAGCAGGACCAGCTCATGCGCCCGACTGGCCGAGAGCAGTTCGGCGAGGTACCGATGCAATTCAGGGGCAACACGGATGGTCGCGGCGGCGCCCCGGAGCGCGACATAGCGATCGGCGCTACCGACCGGAGCGATCCCGGCGAGGTCCAACCGTGCGGGGTCGAAGCCTTCTGCATGTCGTCGCAGCAGGTCTTCCTCCGTGGCGCGATCCGGATAGGGCACCAGGATCTTCATCAGAAACCGGTCGAGCTGTGCCTCAGGCAGCGGATAGGTCCCCTCGTACTCCACTGGATTCTGGGTGGCAAAGACCATGAAGCCGGGCGGCAAGGGATGGGTCTCGCCATCAATGGTGACCTGCCGCTCCTGCATCGCTTCCAGCAGCGCTGACTGCGTCTTCGGCGGGGTCCGGTTGATTTCGTCGGCGAGCAGAAACGTGGTGAAGACGGGTCCCCGACGCAGGACAAAGCGCTGGCTGTCTGGCTGATAGATGTTGACCCCCACCAGGTCTGCCGGGAGCAGATCTGGTGTGAACTGGATGCGCTTAAAGGGGACATCAAACGTCAGCGCCATCGCGCGCACAATGAGCGTTTTGGCGACCCCCGGAACCCCCTCCAGCAGAACATGACCGCCCGTGAGCAGCGCGATCAGCATCTGCCGCAAGACTTCGTCCTGTCCAGCGATGACTTTCCGCAACTGGTCGAGGGCTTCACGATAGAGCGACGCATGATCGGTCATTGAAGAGAGTCCGTTTCCGTCGAGGTCAGCAGACGTTGCAGGGTGGCGGGCGATGTGGAGGCGGGATCCCGTTCGGCGAGGAGCTTGGCCAGTCGCCGGGCCCGATGCCTTCGCTCCAGCGACTCCGGCGCGGCACTGTAGTCATCCGCCGGACGCTGGGACTGATACCTGAAGTACGCGCCGAGATTGTAAAAGACGACATCCCAGGCCCGGGAGCGGGCATAGAGACGTCCCAGGGCTTCGGCATAGATCACAGGCTCGGGCGACGAAGTCGTGGCATCGGGCCTCGCCGGAACGAAACGGATGCCGTAACTGAGCATCGCCAGCAGCACCACGAATCCCAGCCAAGCCAGGAGTCGTCCCCAGGACGCCGCCAGCAGTTCCCGCATCCCCCGGAGCTGTGAGTGGTAACCATGTGGCGCTTCCAGGAACAGCGTACTCCCCGGACGAGTCCGGTAGTCCAGCAGTCGGGCGGCAAGTTCCCCACACGCTGGCGCTGCCAGGAGCGCGTTGGTCACCCACTCGGTGGTCGTCAGTACCACCACCCGACCCTGCCCATGTGTCCGCTCCCCCATGATCGTCCCCTCGGCGGTCGTGAGCAGGGGCAGGAGCGGGCTCGCGATGTCCTCTGCCGAACCCCGACGGGTCAGGACCGGCAGAATCCAGTTGCTGCCCTGAGCAAATGGGACCGCCAGGAGTGGCGGCAGTGCGTGGAGCAGTGGATGTCCGGGCTGCGCGCTCTGAACTGGGAGTCCCTGTGCTGGTGTGTTATGCAGCGTCGGAATCGCCCACGATAACTGCGCCCAGGGCTCCAGTGGCTGTAACTGTGCTGCACTGGAGGTCGCGAGGCTGACATTCTCGATTTCAGCGTCGCCTGTCAGTCGATCCAGCGGGTCGCTAAAGGGGAGTGCTCCGAATCCACTCAGGCCGGCGTATGCCCGGTCACCCTTCGCAATCAGGATCAGGGTGCCGCCTTCAGCGACCCACCGATCCAAAAAACCGGCTTCACCCGCCCGAAGGGGCTCGGCCGGCTGGATCAGCCAAATCTGCGCGATGGTCCCCGGAATCGGCTCCAGCAGCGGCTTGCGGTATTGCACGGGGTCTTGCTGTCGACTCTTCGCCAGTGCCAGCAGCCCTGCGGCCCCTCGACTATTCTGGCTATAGGTGGACCCTGCCTCGCCCGGACGACTCCGTTGCATCAGCAGCTGGATGGCGAAAGGGAGTCCCAAGAGGAGCAGGATCGCCACTGCGACCCACCAGCGACCAGTCCGGCTTTCCTGGAGTAGCATCCAGAACGGATGCTATCGCACTCTACCGGACGGGGTATCCTTCAGGGCACCGGGAGAGGACCGGAGTCCTCGCTTGCTGTCGAGAGGTCGTCTCATGTATCGCCTGCCGTTCCTCATCATCCTTTGTGCGCTCTTCCCTGGAGGTGTCACTGCCTCCTGGGCCGCACCAGATCCTGAGGTCTTTGGCGATGAGCCTGCCGCCGCTCCTGCCGCACCAGCCAAGCCCGAGCCTGCCAAAGCGGGAGAAGAGCGGATCGATCTGGAATCGCTGTTTCCAGCCTCCGGGCGAGTCTATGGCTGGAAACGAATGTTTGATGAAGCGTCCGGCTACGCCGACTGGCAACTCGAGGAGATTCTCGGTCCAGGGGCCGATCTCTATCGGGAATACAGTGTCGAAGAGCTGCGGAGCCTCGACTATGAACTGGAGAACTCGGAGATTTCTATTGAGCTATTCAGGACCAGCAAGTCAGATGGCGCATATGGGCTCTACACCATCTTTAACGCCGCCTTCGGTGACGAAACACCCGTCATCCTGACCAATGTGGAAGCGGGCCCGAAATCCGAACCGGGCAAAGTCACGACCGGGCAGGTCCGGGCAGAAGGGAAAAACATTCCCCCGGCCGTGGGAGACAACTACCGGATCTATCCCGGGCAGGGTGCCGAGTTCTTCAAAGGGCGGGTGTATGGACGGATCCGGACCTTCGGCGAGATCAACGACCTGCACATGCTGGCCCTGACTTTCGCGATCCTCGAGCGGATTCCCCGCGATGCCCCCCGCCCACCAGTCCTGCGGGAGCTCCCGAAGCCGGGAATGCTCACCAACAGTCAGCGGTATGTGGTCGGGCCACTGTCGGTTTATGAACTGAACTACCCCGTGCCGGCTGAACTCTGGGGCGTCTCAGGCTCTTCCAGGGCGGCCAGCGCCCGCTATCGATTCGGGGTAAATGAAACGTACGACGTCCTGGTGGTGCAGTACGGCAATCCCAGCTGGGCTGCATCGCGGTATCAGAGCGTGAAGGACTTCCTCAGCGGCGACCCGGACTTCGATGTCTTCCCCGCCAGCAGCCGGGTCCCCCAGCCATTTTTCTGCGCCCGGGCCAAGGGCGACGAGCGCTTCGTGGGGCTTCATCTGAGCGTCGATCGGATTTACTTCTACGCGGGCGTGCCGAATGCGACCCTGTTCGACCGCATCCTGACGACCAGCACCCAAATCTCTGTCCGCAATTCCTAGCGTTCTGCCAGTCCACCGTTGGCCAGGCGCTGGAGCTTCTCCGGCTGGCGCAAGGTGATGGTCTTGCGCCCGATATCCAGATAGCCGTCTTTTTTGAGCCCGTTGAGCAAAGTTGTCACGGTTTCCCGACTGGTCCCCACTGACGATGCCAGGTCATGGTGTGACATCCCGATATCGAGCAGCGTATCCCCTTTCCCATTCTCCTGACCATACTGCTGGGCTTGGCGCAACAAAAAGCGAATGAGACGCTCCTGCACCGGGCAGCAGGACATGTCCGTCAATCGATCCAGCAGACTGGACGCCATGGTGTGATTCAAGTTGGCCAGCCGACGACAGGCTGGGGCGTAATCTGCGATGTGCGACCAAAAGTGGTCCACGGGGAAAGCGGTCAGGCCCGCGACTTCCAGTGCTACCGCGTCGACTACGAGGGGATCGTCATAAAGCTTCTCCATCCCGGCAATCTCGCCCGGACCGCACAAATGCAGAAAGAAGTCCCCAGATGAGAGGGGCACATGGAGCCGGATCCGGCCGTGGTGCAACAGATAGAGATGATCGGAGTCGGCATGGGAGTAGAGCGTTTCGCGGGCACGCACGACACGTGGTACCCCCGCTTCCGCCAACGCCTGGAGTCGCGCAGCGGGCATGCCAGACAGCAAAGGCGTCTGCCCGAGGAGCGTCGCAAGATCCTGCGACATCGAAAGTCACCTTGGTACTGACCGTCGTTCCGCCCCCCGCCCGGGAGCTGAAAGTGCACGCACCTGAGCAATTACTGCCGATGACCCTGCTGCAGGTGAACCCAGCGTAATGTACTGAAAACTGACCTGTTTGTATCCGTTAAAGTCCTTACATACAGCGCCCCCCGCTCCACAGCAGGATTCAGGGTATCCTCCCACCCCGTGACGTCCGCTCCCCTCATCAGTACTCGCCCTGTGACCTCTCCCGCCGCCCTCGGCGAGGAGCCGCAGTACGAGGCGACCATCATCATCCCTGCCTACAACGAAGCCGAAAACATCGCGGCAGTGGTGGCGGCGGTGCAGGCGCTGGGCGGGCAATACGAGATTCTGGTCGTGGATGACAGCTCGACAGACGGGACGGACCAGATTGCCCGTCAGGCGGGAGCCCGGGTCCTGCGACACCCCTACAACAAGGGGAATGGCGCAGCGGTGAAGTCCGGGATCCGTCATGCCCGGGGTCCGAAAGTGGTCATTATTGATGGGGATGGACAGCATCCGCCGGACCTTATCCCGGAGATGGTGGCCCGCCTCGATGTCTACGACCTCGTCGTCGGGGCACGGACGAAGTCCTCGGAGACGCACTGGATTCGCGATCTGGGAAACTGGGTCTTTAACTCCTTTGGCAGCCTGGTAGCGGGCTGCACAATTCCCGACCTGACCTCGGGCTTTCGGGGGATGCGTCGGGAAGTCGCGATGGAGTTCATCCACATGTTTCCCAACGGCTTCAGCCTGCCGACCACCAGTACCCTGTCTGTGATCACCGCAGGCTACAACATCAACTACATCCCCATTGTGGCGCGACGCCGCAAAGGGCACAGCAAGATCAAGCCTCTCCAGGATGGCCTCCGGTTCCTCTACATTATTGTCCGGGTTGCGGTGAACTTTAAGCCGATGCGGGTTTTTGGTCCCCTGGCCCTGGCCTTCTTCATCATGGGAGTCGGCTCAACCCTCTGGTACTACCAGAACCGGGAAGGGACTCCGTTTTACGCCTACAACGTCATGCTCTTCATCATGAGCGTGCAGATCCTGCTCTTTGGGCTGATCGCTGAGCAGATCGCGGCCCTCCGCTTCAGCCTGGGTAAGAGCCAGCACTTGGTCAAAGACCCTGATTAACATTTCAGTATCAGGACTCAAAGTTAAACACGACCCGCAGCCTGAGCTGCGGGTCGCAGTTTTGCGCCTCACGGATCCGCCCGGCTAGGGGCAGCTGTCGAAGGTGTCCTCCAGGAAGTTGGCGTCGAAGGAAACGATCGGCGCCTTATAGATGGAGTAGGGCGACGTATCGACCATGATGCCGTTGCAGCCGCTCAGCGGCGTGAACCGTCCGACATCGATGGTCAGCAGGCCCATCCCGTTGAGGCAGTAATCCCCCATCTCGATGGAATGGAGCCCCCGATGCGAAGTGCGGTAGCCGTAGATGAGTACCACCACGGCCTCGAAGTCCTGCAGATCGTTGATCCCCGGCGGATCACCAGGACCAAGCTCCGCCCAAATGGTGCGGTAATCCGCCTTGCGCTGATTGAGATCTGGGTCTGCCAGCAGGACGTAGTTCGACTTGGGGTCGGTCCAGGCACTGCGATCGCTCTGCGCCAACGATTCGAACTCGAAGCAGTCCTCCGGCGGGGGACAGACATCGAAGGTGTCATCCTGCAGCGTGACGTTGTAGCCAGCAGTCCCCTTTGGGATCAGGATGAGGGTCCAGGGATGCGACGGTCCGGTTCCAGGCGCGCAGGTCATCGGCTCCCCGAGGAATGACTCCACCCGCAGGTAGCTGGAAGTGGACTCGACACAGATCTGATAGGTCGACCGGAACCGGAAGCCCTCACCATCAGGAGTGAAACCACTGGAGGAGAGGAGCACGTCGTTCGCAGTGAAGTTCACCGGTGGACGGGGCGGCCGGGTGCCAGCATTGGTGAAGAACGAGTTCCAGAGAGTCACGAACTCGCCGTTGCTGGAAGCCGTGCCCTTAAACTGGGTGACGGAGACGTTGTCAGGGTAATCCCCGGCATCGATCTCTTCAGCAAACTCAGGAATGCAGTTTTCGCCAGGATCGCAGACATCAACCTGACGCCGGCTGAAGGTGTACGCCGGCTGGTTCCAGGTCCCCTTCGGCACGGTGACGAACTCGTAGGGGGTCGTGGGCACAGGCAGTGGCGGCGGGCAGGTCACCGGAATCTGATCTGCGACCTGCATGCCAGAAAAGTTGTCGGCATCACACCCAGACTCCACACGCACCCCATACAGTTCCTGCCCCTGGTTGTGCCAACCAGTCGTAGTAAACAGCACGGTCAGGGTGTTGAAATCCACCGCCGGCGGCGTCGAGGCATTGCCCTTTACAGATCGCCATACTTGCTGAAACGTACTGGCGGAGAAGATCGCCATGTCGGTGCCGAATCCTGACGCCCAGTGGGCTGCGCCGTTCCCCTTATCGAGAACCTCGAGGATGGGTCCACCGCATCCTCCACCGTTGCAGATGTCGTCGGGAGTTACGTCGAAGGTGATGTCAGGAGCGGAGGCACTGAGCTTGGGCGTAGAAAAGACGGTCACCAGCCGGGAAGGGAAGCTATTCTGTGGATCGCACCCCGGGCTCAACGGCTGCCAGTGCGTAGCCTTCACAATGACTTCCTGAGTCGTGGGATTTTCACTGACGCACGTGATCTCCATCCGCTCAGAGCCCATGCCAGACCGCTGCGGGAACGCCATGATCCAGGCGTCGTTGCTGGGGAAATTGACAGCTGGTGGGGCAATCTCCGGGAAGAGCCGGGACCATTCGGTGTTGAAGTCGGCGGATGACGAGAAGTGCTTGTAACTGGCACCGCCGGTCGCCGCATTGGTGACATCAGCCTGCGCCAGGATTGTGACAGGGAGCGAGTCTTCACATTCCCCTCCCGGATTGCAGACATCGACGATCATCTGATCAAAGGAGGCGGTCGCCACCGGAGCCGGGATGGTCACGATTTGGAAGGGACTCGAAGGGGTGTTGCCAGCGGGAGTGCAGGAGAGATACTCCCCCGCTTCCCAGGTCACCAGGACTGACGGGTCCGATGGTCCTTCGCAGACCTGCGTTACCTGAGCATAGCGGCGTCCATCCTGCGGGGCAGATCGTCCGGAGGTAACCACCAATGCGGCCGCATTCCGAAAGTCGATCACCGGCAGCGGATTCGGGCCATACAGCGGACCCGCGACAGTCGTGAACGTGAGTTGATCTTTCACGAGCCAGGCGTTCGGGCCGCCCGCATAGGCGCCGCCCAACTCTACGCTGTCACCGGCATCCACCCAGTCAAACGGCACTTCGGTACAGTTTGAGGTGCAAGTGTCGAACTGTTCTTCTACAAAGCTCCACTCCGGCTGACCGGTGGTCACCAGCGCCAGGGCATAGGGAGCAGCAGGTCGGGGACCGCCGGTGCAGCCGCTCAATGGCTCGCCGCGACGGACGGTCACAACGAGTCCAAAGGCGTTAGGACAGATGTCCTGGATGCTGACCGACCGGAGATCCATGTCGGATGGGGTCGCTCCGGTACAGGCCACAACCACTTTCTGGGTAGCCCAATCGATCGGCGGCAACGGGACGGTGGAGGTGGTGAGCTGCCCCAGCAGATCGGCGAGTTCGGTGTCGCTCTCAGCGACTTCATACAACGGCTCCTTGTTAGAGTACGCATCAGCATCGCTGTTCCAGAACTCGTCAAAGGAGAGGCAGTTGGGATTCCCGCTCACCGACACCTGGAAGATCCCGTAGGTCGCGAACTCCGAGGGTGGCGTGTAAGGAGTAACGAGGTCTTTGCTAATGAAGGTCACCGGTCCCAACGGTGGAGTCCCGCCCTCCGGCACCCGCTCATCGATGATCTTGACAATCCCGGTGTAGGTCCCGGCAGGCACCGCCAGCGTGTTTGTCAACGTCGTCGTCAGTGTCCAGGGGCTCGCCAAAGTCCCCTGCCCGGTAGCTGAACTGACATCGAGATCTTGCGTGCTGACCCCGGTAATCTCCGGAATCCCCAGGTTGGCGCCACTAATCTTGCTGCTGACAGCCAGCCCTCGACGATTCGTGGAGCTGGGAAAGTTGGGGTCCACGCTCAGGGAACTGCTCTGCTGCCAGTCCAGCGCTTCAATTGAGAGCTGAACCGTGGAGGAGGCGTTGCCGGCCTGCAGCGCTCCGCTGGGCGTGACCCGCACGAGGAACGGCTCCGGTGCTGCACCAGCTGGCATGTAATGCTCCGGGGTCAGCCGATCAGGCTTGGTCGCGGCACTGACGGCATACGCACCGGTCAGCACCAGGTCCCAGGTGACCTGCTCGCCGGGCGACAGCCGGATGTCATAGCTGGCGGTCGCGGTCTGATTGTTGCCCAGGACCAGATAACCGCTGGGGTCGTCATAGTTGAGGCTCCAGCCGACTGTTCCATCGAAGCTACCGATGCCCAGATTCGCGGGTGTCGCACCAAACAGCTTGTACGGGAAAGCAGTGGCGGTGAAGCCCGCTGGCGCTTCTAACAGACTGGTGTATCCATCGGCGTTGCTGAGGCGATTCGGATTCAGCGTGACATGGCCATCGAGCCACGATGAGGTGCCATCCAGCAGGACAATCCCTTTGACTGTCGACAGCCACAGGTCGCGACGATTCATCGCAGAGACTGGGGCTTCGTCATCCGCGAGGGGGAACGGGTGCCGAATCTGGAGCTTCACCCGAACACCAGTCCCAATCTTCTCGAAACCAGTCACCTGCAGGCAGTCCCGGCAGAAGGTCTCTGTAAATGCCGCGGTGAGATCGACATTGAAATGCTGCCCCACCTGCGCACTGGCGAGTCGGGCCGATTCCAGCAGCGCGGCGTCCTCAGACAGCGTGAGCTGGAAGCGCCCAAAGGGGGCTTCGATGACATCAGCACCGAAGTAGCCCCCCAGGGCGAGAGGTGTATTGGGATCGAGCGATGCCACTCCTGTGGGAGTAAGCGGGGACTTCCCGTTGTTACAGGAGAGCAGACTCATCGCCAGGAGTCCGGTGGCCATGGCCGATCCGATATGGCGCATGCGGGGCATACGGCACCTCAGCAATCCCGTCAGACTCCTGTGGTGAGAGCGATCTGACGGGATGAGTTGTAGCGTGTGACGAGACGGCAACAGTATACCCCCTCTATGCACGAAAACTAACAGGAAGTTACATGTCGGTGGGCCGGACCAGCCGGTCGCCAACCGCCCAGGCGGGGCGACGGATAGGGCGTCCGGACATGCCACGCAACAGGAGCCAGGTGGCCCGGCCGATCCAGACCGTGATACTCAGACTCTGGATCCCCAGCGAAAGGAGGTACGCCAGCAGTCCTTTCAATCCGCTTCCCGACCGATAGACCACGCCACCAAACATCCCGCTGGTGGCATAGCGCGCGGCCTGCTCCGCTTCCAGTGCCGCCAGAGTCATCACCTGATTGGTTTGGATGCGACGAATCCGGGACCAGGAATACTTCCAGCCAGCGGCGACCTGCTGATACACCGCATGAGTTGTGACGATGCAGGAGCGGCGATACGGATCGCTGGCATCCGGATCGACCACTCTGGCCGCCAGCCAGGTGTCATCGCTCCAGCGCAGGAGTGGCCAGACCGGAGCATCCAGGCGGACCAGACAACAACAGCCGATGGGATACCGCTGGCGACGGGCAAACTGACGGCGGGTGGCGGTCGCCTGCGCGACCCAGTCGGCAGTCCTGACCGGGACCCGCTGAAGCCCGAAGGTCCAGATGTCTTCCCCACGGCGTTCCCCGGCGGCTCGCAACAGCGCAGTCAGCCCCCCGGCATCCAACGTGATGTCATCATCGATCCAGAGCACCCAGGTCGCTTTGCAGGCGATGCCTATTGCTGCCGCGGCATTGATCGTGTCGACCTTGATGCGCGACCGGAGCAGCATGGGCGCGATGAAGAGGTTGACCGGCAAGTCGGCACACAACGCCCGCGCAAAAGAGACTGCCTGAGCGATCTGGGCAGGGTCCCGATACTGGACACCGACCACCAGTCCGATGGCGAGTCCCAGCTCCGCGGCGGCAGCAGCCAACTGATCAGCATACTCCGCGAGCGATTCCCGGACTGCATCGATGGGACGTCCGATGTGCGTTGGGAGAATGGCAAGAACCTGTACGCCAGCTGCAGCGAGAGCTGCCAGGGCACCGGGGTCAGGCCATTCCGGTGGTGGTGGCTCCGGGTCATTCTCCACGGCCCGCTGCCACCAGGGTTGGCAGCAGCGGATCAGCCGCCCGAGGGGCGTGGTTCGTGCGACAGGGGCTCCCATGACGGGGCGAGTGTACCCCTCTCATCGGGCGTGGTACTGTCCCGGCACTATGCGTCTGGCGGTCTTCGGCCCGACCCATCCGATTCGTGGCGGGATCTCCC